>JAUVXL010000181.1 GCA_030603595.1 Sedimentisphaerales bacterium
TTAACCTTGCCACAGACGGTAACTCGCCGGCTCATTATGCAAAAGGCACGCGGTCACCCGTTTTCGGCCCGTAGGCCGAACATAGGGCTCCCACAGCTTGTAGGTATATGGTTTCAGGTACTTTTAACTCCCCTAATAGGGGTACTTTTCATCGTTCAGTCACCTTACTTTTCGCTATCGGTCGTCGAGTAGTACTTAGCCTTGGAGGGTGGGCCCCCCAGCTTCACACAGAGTTCCACGAGCTCCGTGCTACTCTGGTACACTGTCAGTAACGGAGGTTCAGGCCTTCATATACAGGACTATCACCTTCTATGGTCGGACTTTCCAGACCGTTCCATTAGCCATCACTTTGTAACTCCTTGACAGTGCCCGCAACCCCAAAGAGCAAGCTCTCTGGTTTGGGCTTTTCCGCTTTCGCTCGCCGCTACTTACGGAGTCTCGGTTGATTTACTTTCCTGCAGGTACTTAGATGTTTCAGTTCCCTGCGTTCGCTTCACATGGCCTATGCATTCAGCCATGGATGACGGGATCTGGTTGCCCAGTCCCGACGGGTTTCCCCATTCGGAAATCCCGGGATTAACGGTTGTTCGGCACCTGCCCCGGGCTTATCGCAGCCTACCACGTCCTTCATCGCCTCTCGACACCTAGACATCCCCCATATACCCTTAGTAACTTGACCATATCAATCTATGATTGAAGAGGTTTTGGAGTTCAACATACCATCTTGCAGGCGGCAAAGCCGCAAAATGGATGCCTTTCCTTAAATAAGCGCTTGTATCTTAGACGCTTTTCGCTTGAGGACGAAAAGCGCCTATGGGTTACATATAATATGTATCCCACGCATCTGCACATTAACTTGTCAAAGAGCTAATAATCTCACCCACTTGCGTACTCTTCTCATACTATATACGCATAGCAGGCCAAAATATTCATAAAAAACCACTGGAGACGACCGGGCTCGAACCGGCAACCTCCGGCTTGCAAAGCCGGCGCTCTCCCAGTTGAGCTACGTCCCCGGCCCCGCTTCGCGGGAAATCCGAAGCACGAAGTCCGAAATTCGAATCTGCCAACCTGTTTCGGATTTCGATATTCGAGTTTCGGATTTCCTTTGGCTTCAAGCCAAAGGAAGTGGGCCCGGGTAGACTCGAACTACCGACCTCACGCTTATCAGGCGTGCGCTCTAACCAACTGAGCTACGAGCCCGTAATTGGGTTGCATCCTGCAACTCGTGAACGCCTTTCAGCGTCTATAGCCTTAGAATCGGCTTTCGTAGTCGGTTATATTGATAAACTTAACAAAGAGCAACAAAAAAACCGCTGCCAAAACTGCCAGCGGTTCACAGGCCATACTTTACGGTATGCCTAACAGCAGTTTACGACAGAAAACAAAGCATTATATAAGTTTTCTTCAATACCCTACCCTCGTACTTTGTAGGCAGTAACAGCATCCACGAACCACCTTAAACACTTGAGTTTACACCCGTATCGACTTACAGTCAACACTCTTTTGATTTTTTTCACATTTTTTTTGCCGAGGCCTCGAAATCAGCGTTGTTGGCCTTATTCGGGTCGCTGCGCGTTGATTGGGTGTGGCTAATTTTTCTGGCACACTATAAGATTCTTTCTGACAAAGCATTACGCGCTACGTCATTGCGAAGGAGCCGTAGGTTCGCCACCGGCGGACGGCAATCTTCCGCCGGAGGCGGACTCGAAATGGAACATCCGCCTTTGGTGGAGCAGGAGATTGCCACGGCCCCCAAGGGGGCCTCGCAATGACGATAGCGGCTGTGTTGTGCCTTATGATCGAGTATTGACGAATACCCCAATCACCTGCTGGAAAATCTGGCCACACCCCGTTGATTCCGGCCGGCACTTCTACCTTGGATAGACCGCCCTGATGTGCTACAATAACCCCGCAAGCAAAAAAAATGGCTTCCTGTGGGGCTGTTGAAAAAGTTCAAATTCACCACGAAGAGTGGCACGGTCAAACTTGTTTGGCCGTGTCCAGACACTGAGAATCGGGTTTTGTGCCATTGGCCGGTCATTGCTATGGGATTTTTCAACAGCCCCCCTGTACCCAGTGAGGCTCCGTATTGGCAAGTATCCTCGGCAATAGCCGGTGGAGGGCAGGACTATAATGAAACAGGTAAGCGTCGTATATTTGGCCACAGTCTGGTTTCTTGCCTCGGCTGTGGTGGCTGAGTACCTGGTGAACACGCGGACAACTTCTGATCAGACGGATGCGGCGGTTGCGATGGATGCGGATGGCAATTTTCTCGTCGTCTGGAGTAGTTACCGGCAGGACGGCGATTCAGGCGGCATTTTTGCCCAGAGATTCGACTCGAATTGCCGGGAGGTGGGCGAGGAATTTCAGATCAATGCCGAGACAGTCGGCAACCAGACCGATCCTGACGCGGCAATGTATGAGACAGGCGGTTTCGTGGTGGCTTGGCACGGTCCGGGGATCGGCGAGCAGGATGTCTATGCCCGGAGATTCGATGCCGACGCCGAGCCTGTCGGCGACGAATTCCGTCTCAACACCCTCACCGACAACAGGCAGCGCTATCCAAGGGTGGCCGTCAGTCCAACGGGGGCCTTTCTGGTTGTTTGGGAGAGCGAAAGGCCCGACGGCGAAGACATTACTTGGGCAACGGCGGGGCGGTTGTACGATGCCAATGGCATGGCCGTGGGAAATGAGTTTCTCCCGAGCCAGATATCGGGATGTCGCTATCCTGGTGCCGCAATGGATGTGTACGGCAATTTCGTGGTCGTGTGGATGGAGGACAAAAGCACAAATTCAATAATGGCCAGGCTGTATGACGCAGCAGGCGCGCCGACGACGAACCCCTTTGCGGTAAGCTTCGTCGGTTTCGGTTCGCTTACCAGGCCGGACGCGGCAATGCAGAATAACGGTAATTTCGTCGTCACCTGGGATGGGCACCGGCAGCTATCGAGTATGGATGATATTCACGCCAGATGCTTCGACTCTTATGCTGCGCCTCTGGGCGAGCAATTCATCGTCAATACGACTACCGAAAACGCACAGCAGAATCCAAGGATCAGCATGACCGAGCAGGGGGAATTCGTAATCGTATGGCACAGCGAGAGCGTCGTCGAGGCCAATGCGAAGGACGTGTACGCTCGGCAATACAATGCCTCGTGTGTGCCGGTTGGCCAGGAAGTCCGACTCAACAGCTTTGCGCCGGACGAGCAGAAGTACCCGGCTGTCGCAATATCACGAAATGCGAAGTACGTGGCGGCGTGGCAAAGTTACGGGCAGGACGG
Source organism: Sedimentisphaerales bacterium (assembly GCA_030603595.1). Taxonomy (GTDB): domain Bacteria; phylum Planctomycetota; class Phycisphaerae; order Sedimentisphaerales; family Anaerobacaceae; genus JAFGCD01. Next base: position 3,285 of record JAUVXL010000181.1, read on the forward strand.
CTCCGGCTATGGCATTTTCGCCACAAGCAGCGCCCGAATCTGCCCGGCCGATTTCAGCGACGATGGATTCGTCAATTTCCTCGACTACTGCGCGCTGGGCGAGCAGTGGCTGGCGACCGGCGATTCTCTGACGGCCGATTTGGTCGATGACGACATTATCGACCCCCTCGACCTGGCCGAGTTTGGCCGGAAATGGCTCTGCCCCTGCCGGGAGTGCCGGCTGGCTGAATAGCGAAAGCAGCTTGATATGGCCCTATAATGCGTTCGGCGGCGTCTCATTCGAGAAAAAATCATCTCGCTGCCGGGAATTTTCCAATTTTTCGCGTAACATAATCTCTCATTCTTACACCTTTATAAGGGTATACTTTGGGAATTTCTTGCCCGCATACAGGGGTTGCGGGTATAATAGACTTGTGCATACTATCGTTCTAGTATGCACCGGGTAAATGCTTCGTTGAACTGATTAGGGGAACAGGCCCGTGTCCATACGACAGCCAAACAAGAAGGCGGAGCTTAAACTTGGAGGTTTCACGTTAGTCGAGTTGCTGGTGGTCATATCCATAATCTCGCTGCTGATGTCTATTCTTCTGCCCTCGTTATCCGGGGCCCGCGAGATGAGCAAGCGGGTGCACTGCCTTGCAAACATCAGGGGCCTGACTCAGGCCTGGATGATGTATGCCTATGATAACGACGACGACCTCTGTTCGGCCGACACTCAATGGGATATCTTAGAGCCAAAATACTCCTGGGTAGCCGATGGCGATGACATGCCGACCAACGATATAGGCGGCACAGCCCAGGCAATCAAGGACGGCGTCTTGTGGGACTATGCCGGTCGCGCTCTCGATCTCTACAAGTGCAAGAGCGACACCAGCGAACTCTTGCGAAGCTATTCCATCTCCCGTGCAATGAACGGCAAGAGCTGCAATTGCGAACACGACAACATCAGGCCCTTTCGCACCTGGAGCGAGATTCAGGGCAGCTCGACGAAAATGGTCTTTGTCGATGCAGGCGCAAAAGACGGAGTGCGATGGTTGGATGGGTCTTTCTGCTGCGTCAAGAAGATAGACGATATCCCGCCCGAGTGGTTTGTAAGTGATACTCGAAATATTACGGCGAGACATGGCAGGGGCGCTAATATGTCCTTTGCAGACGGCCACGTGGAGCACTTCAAGTACAGCGACCCGCGGACCGTTGATCTGGCCAATCGGACGATAGGGCCGGACGAGGCATCTCCCGAAAACCCGGACCTCGAGAGGTACGTCCAACTGCTCTGGGGCAAGGGAGTGTGGGAGTAGAATTGCTCCGGTGTGAATGGCTTAATCACGGCGTAGATTGCCAGAGAGACTAATATGTCATTTGAAATTCCCGAGTGGCTGAAATACGATATTCAGAGAAAACGCGAACGCCTTGGCCGCTGGTGGGGGGAATTAGCAGCCCGAAAATGGGCCAACGACAATCCGGCCTTTGTGATGGCGATCACGGGCGCTTCCGTGCTTTTGCTGCTGGTGGTCATTGTATGGCTGAGTTGGCCCGAGTATGTGCCGGAGGTCGCCGAGTACAAGAAGGAATGGTATTATGATTTGAATACGAGCGAGCTTTTCACTGCGAAAAAGGGTCTAACGCCGCCCATCGAGGTCCCGTCGGGGCCTCTGCCTACCGGAGGGCCGGCGGGTGTCAGGGCCTATGTTCTCAGCTATGCTGACGAGCCGAATGAGGCTGAGCGTTTCATCGCCTTTTTGGAAATCGCCGATCCGAACGGTGCCAACGATGTCCCGGATAGACCAGGCCCAAAACTCACGCCTGCGAGACGATGGGGCAAAGGAAGGCTTCTTCGCCGACTTGAGGACGAGCAATGGGTGCCGGGCGACAGTCCTCAAGGACAGGCTATCTTCAGCGAGGCCTTCGGCTCCGACGAAACCGGCGAACGCCCCTCCTACTATCAGCCCAAGTAGTACATATCGGGGCTATTGAGAGAATCCTTCGTTCGTAGAAGTGTGCCACGGCCGTTCGTAGAGGTGTGCCACGGCTGTTCGTAGAGGTGTGGCACGGCCGTTCGTAGAAGTGTGGCACGGCCAAACTTGTTTGACCGTGCCGATACACCAAGATCATGGTCCTGCTCCATAGACCATAGACCGCTCATTGGTATGAGGTTTATCAACAGCCCAATCTCTGCTGCTTTTCAGAACTGCTGTGACATCTCGTCGAGAATGAGTTGCTTGGCATTTTCCAGAGGTCCGGGCAGAAACGTGCCGGCGGCGGGTTTGTGGCCTCCGCCGCCGAACTTCTGGGCGATTTTGCTTACATCGACGCGGCCTCTGCTTCGCAGCGAGCAGCGGATTCGCCCGTCTTTGAGTTCGACAAACAATGCCGACGCCTCGATCGCGCCTATCCGGTGGCATTCGTTTATCAGGTTCTCCGTATCGGCGGATGTCGTGCCGGTCCGCTCGAAATCCTGCTGCGATATGTGCTGCGTTGCAAATCGCCCGTCGAAATGCAATTCGAGCGTACCGAGCATTGCGAGCATAAGATTGAAGCGAGGGTATGAAAAACTGTGATATAGCTTCTCGTAAATCTGAGTCGGTTTGGCGCCGGCGTCGGTCAGCCGGGCGGCGGCGGCATAAACCCTGCTGCCGGTGTTATTGAACTGGAACCAGCCGGTATCCGTAGCTATCGCTGCAAAGAGCGCCTGGGCTATATTTTCAGTAACGGGCCACGCCGCGTACTCGAACAGCTCCAAAATAATCAGCCCCGTAGCCGCCGCCGTCGAATCGACCAACTGGACATCGCCGATACCGTCTGAGGTTGCGTGATGATCGATCACCAGAACGGGTTTATCGTTCTGCTTGAGGTACTGTGCGAAATCGCCCAACTGGCTGTAGCTGGCCGCATCGACGATGATAATCAAGTCGAATTCACCTAACCGGCCCTTCATCAACTCCTCAATGCCGACGTCTTCGCCAAGGACAGGTGCCTTCTCGGGAAGCAGAAACCCATACCACCCCGGCAACGCCGATAGAAACAACGGCTGAACCGTCTTGCCCGCGCTCCTCAGCGCATCACAAAGCGCCACAACGCACCCACAAGCATCTCCATCCGGCTTGATATGAGTAGTAATCAAAACATTGCCGGATTTGCCGATTAGCTCGACAGCTTTTTTGAAACCATTGTTACTTGTCATATTCATAGGATGGATTATACAACACCGGTCGCCGGATTCAATAGTCTGTTGCGGTGTCAGAGTAGATCAGGATTTGTTCTTCCACGTTTGTTCAAAGGCTTCGTCATACGTCTTTGCGAGGTTCTGCCATCTGAAGCGGTCGGTCAGGAGTTTGGGGGACAGTCGGTTCGGCCAGAGACCTTCTGTTTGAATTTGCCGGGCAAGGTTCTGTAGGGTCTTTGCCAGGTTTTCCACTGTTCCGTCGTAAAAGAATTGCTCGGCGGCTTTTGTTTTGCCCAGGCCGAGGATTTCGGGGTAGGCCAGTCGCTTCGGCACGACCGGATGCGCCCCGGCTGCCACCGCTTCCAGGACGCCGATACCGAAGAATTCGTGATTTGCCGTCGAGACGATAACGTCCGCCTGCCCTAACACCGCTTGGTAATCGCTTCGATTGACCTGATAGCCCCAGTGATCGATGTAGCCTCGAAAGTCGCGTTTTGCCAGGGCGAAGATTTCCGGTTGGTCGCGAAAGCTCTGGCCTATGACGCTGAGGCGGAATTGGACGTTATTGGCCTTGAGAATCTTTAGTGCGGCGAAGAAATCCTCCGGATTCTTATCGTGCTCCCAGCGTGCGGCCCAGAGAATTCTAAGCGGCCCCGGCTCTCTTTGTGAAGGCTCGGCCATGTCGTCTATGCCCGGTGGGTACACCGCGGACTTCGCTCGTATCTGCTCAACCACTTCCACCGGCTGGTGGTCCGGCATAGATTTCAAGAATTCCACCATCGCATCGAGGAATGAATCCTTGTGAAATTCGGAATTGAACCAAACCGCCTCAGCCGACAAAGCGCTGGTCAGATTCGTCATCACATACTGATAGTCGCGCTCGCTCGCGAAGCGGGCCGGATAGGTCAACTGGTTCTCGTGGAAGTATATGACCTTCGGCAACCCGGCGACCCGGGCAGGGGCCAAGGCAACGAATTCCGCAAGATTGAGCATATCGCTGCAGAATAAAAGGTCCCAGCTTTGGCCTTTCTCGACAAGCTCTCGCAATTGGCCGGCGAACGTGATCGCAGAATGGCGCATCCGCCACTTCCATTTATGGGCGGGCAGCGTAAGAACAGTCCACGTATGCCTGCTCGCGCATGACAGCCCGTCGAGAACAGCCTTATGACTGCCGCCGTAATAAGATTCCAGTGCCAGAATATTCATACGGACATATTACGCGATATGAGAAGCGAATCAAGACCCCTTACTCGGCAGCGGCGGCACGCCCTTTACTCGCATCTTAATCGAGTACAGAGAAGTTCTCGCCGTGATGAATAATGTCTGATTATCCTTACCGCCGAAGCAGACGTTAGCCGGGCCTTCGGGGACGGCGATCGTCTCGATGAGCTTGCCCTTTTTGCTATAGACCCGCACCGCCCTTGTCGTCAGGTAGATATTGCCCTCGTTATCGATGGTCATCCCGTCGGAGCCTTCCGAAGCGAAAAGCTTCTTCTTTGACAGCGTCCCGTCTTTGCCGATTTTGTAGGAGAAGGTCTTCCTGCCGCCGTGATCGGCTACATAAAGTGTTTTGCCGTTGGGCGTGCCGATGACTCCGTTTGGCCGGACCATATCGTCGATTACGCGGATAACCTTCTTGCGGTCCGGCGGCATATAATAGACATGTTCGCCGCCCTGCTCCATCCCGTCCCTGTTGCCGTAGCGTGGGTCCGTGAAGTAAATGCCTCCCTTCGGCGTGATCCAGAGGTCGTTGAGGCTGTTGAACTTTTTGCCATCGTACTCATCGGCCAGCACAGTCACCTTGCACTTCGGACTGGTAGTCACCAGGCGTCGTCCGCCCATTTCGCAGGCCAGGAGCCAGCCCTTCTTATCGAAGTAGAGCCCGTTGGACCCGCCGGAGTCCTCGCGGAAGATCGAGAGCTTCTTGCCTCCCACATCCCACTTGTGAATCCGATTGTTGGGTATGTCGGAAAAGTAAATATCACCATTGGCGTCGGCGGCAGGGCCTTCGGTGAACTTAAAACCGCCCGCAAGCTTCTCCACCTTAGCACCCGGCGCCACCACGCTCGCATTCTCAGCGATGCAGATTCCCGCTCCCACTAATACCACCATTACAGCCAGGCTAAACCATTTTCCATTCATCTCGAACTCCTTTCTACTTTGAAATAATCTGATGATTGGTATTCTACTATACATATCGCGCATTATACCACCGCCGCCCCCTTCGCAGCAACACCCGGATTCTTAGGACTTGTAAATAAATTAGGTTTCGTTTTTGGCTGAGCGAGGACAAGGCTGGCAAGGAAGCAAAACGCAGGCCTACTGGTTGGTAGTCCGAGTTTTGCTGACACCGCTAGCCGAAGCCACAGCCAGCCAAAAATGGAAGA
>JAUVXL010000290.1 GCA_030603595.1 Sedimentisphaerales bacterium
ATCGTCGGCGATATGTGCGTGCACATGCTCGATATGGTCCGTTGGATGCTCGATTTAGGCTGGCCGAAGCGCATCAGCTCGGCCGGCGGAATTCTCGTGGATAAGGACAGCCGGGCCAATATCTCCGATACGCAGACGGCCACATTCGACTTCGCCGAACTGCCCGTGCTCTGGACTCATCGGACGTGGGGCAGCGCGCCGGATCCTGAGTATCCCTGGGCCGCGGTCATCTACGGCGAGAAGGGAACGCTCAAGGCCGACGTCCATAAGTACGATTTCATCCCCCGCGGCCAAGGCAAAAAGGAACACGGCGAGGCCCTCTACGAGTACGACAAATTCCCCGAAGACGAAACCGAAAAAGACCTCGAACGCCACGTGGCATCCGCTATGCGGGTTCACTGGAAGAACTTCCTGGAGATGGTTGAAACGCGAGGCCGGCCCGTCTCGGACATCGAAGAAGGTTATATCAGCACAACTTCGTGCATCCTGGCCAACATCGCAATGAATCTCGGCCGAACCCTTACCTGGGACCCGGATAAGGGACGAGTCGTGGATGATAAGGAAGCCAACCGCCTTCTGCGCAGGCCGTATCGCAAACCCTGGACCCATCCGGACCCAAAGAAGGTGTGATGTTTCTCCAAGGCTGATTTCAAATAGAACAAGGAGTAGTTCGTAATGATGAAGCGTTGCAGTGTGCTGGTTGTTGTTCTTGCGTTTGGGGCTATTGCCGCTAATTGTGCGTGGTCCGGCCAAAGGCGAAGTGTTCCGGTCAATCCGGGCGTGGCTTGGCCGGCTGTCGATGCGCTCGGACGCAGCCTGCCTGATGCCGGGCAGGTCGGGCCTGTCAGGTCGGATCGGTTCGTGGGGATATTCTACTTCTTGTGGATCGGCCAACATGGCAGAAACGATATTGGGCCTTTCGACGTATCGAAGATAATGGCCGAGCATCCCGATGCCCTCCAGCGCCCGACGTCGCCCCCTTGGGGGCCATACGGGCACTATCATTTCTGGGGTGAGCCACTCTACGGCTATTATCGCAGCGAGGACCCCTGGGTGATTCGCAGGCACGGCGCCCTGCTGGCCGACGCCGGCATCAATACGCTGATCTTCGACGCCACCAACGCCGTGACGTATCGAGAGGTATATCGCAAGGTCTGCGAGATCTTCACCGAGATCCGCGCCGAAGGCGGCCGCACGCCTCATATCGCATTCATGGTCAACACCAGGCCCGGCGATACGGCCAGAAAGATATACGAGAACCTCTACAAACCGCGCCTCTTTGAGGACCTGTGGTTCTATTGGAAGGGCAAGCCCCTGATGCTGTGCGACCCGGCTCAGGCCGACGACGAGTTGCGGCAGTTTTTTACGTTTCGCAAGGCCCATTGGCCCTTCACCCAGGTCAACACCAAGAACGCCTGGCACTGGGAGGCCGTTTATCCACAGGTCTATGGCTATACCGACGACCCCAACATCCCCGAACAAGTCAACGTAAGCGTCGCCCAGAACCTCGCCCAGAACGATGGCAGGGTAATGCCGATGAGCACGGGCAACGCAAGGGGCAGAAGTTTTCACGATGGAATTCTCGATACCACCGGCGGCGCCGTAAATTGGGGCCACAACGTCTGGGAGCAGTGGAAGAGGGCCTTCGAACTCGACCCGCCCTTCGTCATGGTCACGGGCTGGAACGAGTGGGTTGCGGGCAGATGGAAGGCGGACGGGATGCCCGTGATGTTCGTCGATCAGTTCGACCAGGAGTTCAGCCGCGACATCGAGCCGGCCAAAGGACACCACGCAGACAACTACTACTGGCAGTTGGTCGCAAATGTGAGGCGATACAAAGGCGCGCCCGCCTTGCCGCTTGCGAGCAACCAGAAGGTAATCCGCATCGACGCCGGCTTCGACCAGTGGCGGGACGTAAAGCCGCAGTATCGCGATCACGCCGGCGAGACAACCCCGCGCGACCACCCCGGCGTCGGCAAGACGCACTACAAGAACGCCACCGGACGCAATGACCTGCTCGGAATGAAAGTCGCCCGCGACAATGAGTTTATATACTTCTACATTCGCTGCCGCCGCGGAATAACCTCGTGGAAGGATAATAACTGGATGATGCTCCTGATAGATGCGGACCGGAATACGGCCACCGGCTGGGAAGGCTTCGATTACATCGTCAATCGCTCGGTCATAGGCATCGGCAAAACAACATTGGAGAAATGCCGCGGCGGCTGGAAGTGGGAAAGAGCCGCCGAAGTGAGCTATCGAGTATCCGGCAACGAATTGCACCTTGCAATCCCTCGACCCGCCGTAGGCCTGGGCCTCGCCAGTGAGCAGATCAGCCTTGATTTCAAGTGGACCGACAATTGGTCGAAGCCGGGCGACGTTATGGATTTTTACGTCAGCGGCGATACGGCGCCGGAGGGACGATTCAAGTATCGCTATGCAACAGAATGAGTTCCGAGATGTCTTGGGGTTCTCCGGATTCCCGCTCCGCCAAGGGCGGATGTGCCATTTCGCGGGGATGACAGAAGTGAAGTCCTTATTTTGTTGGATGCTCTGGGGCCTAAGGCATGATATAATACAAATGGCTTCTCGGCCGGCGATACGGCCGATGAATTTAGAAAGGGGGTCCGACGAGATGTGTGCGAGATATCGAGGGATGGTCAGAGAATGGAAGGCCCTGCCTTTAGTCTGGTTCGTCATTATTCTATCGCTTTCGATCATTGGGATTCTTTCATGCGAAAAAACCGGTACAAGTCCCGTCCCGGTTCGCGCTTCGCATGCCTTGCCCGAAGATGCAAATCAGCCGGGCAGGGCGGACCCGAACGACCCGAACGATAAGAGGCCGCTCCGCCCGCTGCATAAGCACCCTGCATTTAAGGAACGCACAAAGGAACGTCAGAGAATGGTGGCCGGCCAGATTCAGGCCCGCGAGGTCAAAGACCCCAACGTATTGAAGGCGATGCGGACGGTCCCGCGCCATGCCTTCATTCCGTCCAATGTCCAGCGACAGGCCTACTACGACTATCCATTGCCGATAGGCGAGGGCCAGACGATAAGCCAGCCTTATATCGTCGCATTTATGACCGAGGCCCTGAAGCTCGACCCGAATTCCAAGGTGCTCGAAATAGGCACGGGCTCGGGCTATCAGGCCGCCGTCTGTGCGGAGATTGCCCGCGAGGTCTATACGATAGAGATAGTGCCTGAACTGGCCAAATCGGCAGCCAAACAACTCAAGAAGCTCGGGTACAGAAATGTATTCGTCAGGGCCGGCGACGGCTATTTCGGCTGGCCCGAAAAAGCCCCCTTCGATGCAATCATCGGGACCGCAGCGGCGGGGCGTATCCCGCCGGCGCTGATCGAGCAGCTCAAAGGCGGCGGAAGGATGATACTGCCGCTTAGGGGACGCCTGGGATTTGAGTACCTGGAGCTGGTCAGCAAGGACAAGAAGGGCCGGGTACAAAGGAAAAAGGTGATGCCCGTGCGATTTGTGCCTATGACCGGCGAAGTGCAAAGGCCGGAAAAGAAATCCCGCGAATAGGGGCGACGCCGCGAGAAGTTGGGTTTGATTGGGTTTGTTTTTTCGAGTGGGGCCGAGCGGAATATTGGTGTAACTCTTTGCGGCATAAGAGGTTGCGTTGGTTTTGGGGTTTTGGAGATTGGGTTTGTTTTGCATAAAAGGGCCATGGATGCGTGGTAAGATGGGTAGAACAGAGAAGGCAGGAGACAGGAGACGGAAGGCAGAAGATGGATTCTTGTCGCGGGGGGATGGGCGGTCCCGGTGAGATAGCTGCCTTATAGGTAGGTAAGCTGCCTTGTAGGCAGGGAAGATCATCTCACGGGATAAAACTTGGGGTTGGGTAGTTATGACGATGGCCTCCTTGTTTTGTATGGTTCTTTAGTTTTATGTGTATTATACCATATTGCGAGTTATATGTCAAGTGAATTTTTAACGTAAAAGGGATTAACCACAGATTTCACAGATTAGACACGGATTAACTTGGCGCGGCCTTTGGCCGCAACCAAAAAGTAATAGAATTTGCTCTATAAGAAAGTATAGTAGCATCCTCATTAACGTTCAAGATAAAAGAAAGGATGCTACTATGAAGTTGATGGAATTATACCAAGACAAAATCATG
>JAUVXL010000186.1 GCA_030603595.1 Sedimentisphaerales bacterium
TTTTCGCCACGATTTGCTTTGAATCGATTTTGCCAACTGCTTCCCTTGCGGGATAACTGCTTTATGTTTTACTATCGTCTTCATATTACCTCTATCGGCAACCAGAAGACTGAAACTTTATTTATTTACAAGTCCTAAGGAAAGCTTCGGTGACGCCGAGGCCTGCTGGTTTTGTTTGCTGAGCGCTATTTAGGTTTGAAGCCTTTTAGGTCGCCGCCGGTGTATTTTTTGCATGCCTTTTCGAGGTCGATGTCTGTTATGTTTGCGAGTGTGCAGAGCCAGGCCAGGACATCGGCGAATTCCTCCTCGGCGTTTTCCTTGTCGCCTGAGACCAGGGCGGTGGAGAGTTCGCCTACTTCCTCGATGAACCACATGAAGGTTCGGGAGACGCCTCGCTCGCGGTCGCGTTTTTCGTATTTGCTGGAGATCAGTTGCTGGAATTCGCTGATTTGCATAAGCTTTTTAGTTGTCACTCCTTATCGCCGGCTCAGGGCATGGCGGCGGTTTCACTATTGGCCGACGCGCCGAGAGCGCGTCGCAACGATGAAAGATGCACCATAGCTGCGCTGTGGCCAACGACACTCTATGAACGCCGGGGCGAAAAGCCCTCTCACTTTCCTCCGATGAGGTCCGATAGCTTTGTTTTCTGAAAAATAGTGCGCGTCTGGCTAAGCGCCTTGCCGAATACCTTATCGCCGCGAATGCTGAATTTTTCGCGCCGCGCGTAGTCTGCGAGATTCATGTGGCTTACCATCGGGCCGTCAACGGCTTCGATAATCTGGAGCATCGTAATTTTGTTGGCGGGCCTTGCGAGGTTGAAGCCGCCTCGGGGGCCTCTCTTGCTGCGCAGAATATTTCCTCTGACTAACTGCTGCAGGATTTTGAGCAGGTATTCGATAGGAATTTCATATTTCTTCGAGATTTCCTGCGACAAGACAGTCTTCTTCTCCGGATGTTGGGCGACATAACAGGTGGCCAGGAGTGCATATCCCGTCGATCTACCGATTTTCATGTTTGACTCCTTCAAGTATTCAGTCTCAGTAAGTTCTGTGCCCATCTTGGCGGGCTCGTGCATAGGGATACATCAGAACCGGATGCATCCCTGACACATTATCGTTATTATGCGGAGTTTGTCGCAGAGTGCAAGGACTTTTCATTCTGCAAATGGCGATTCTGTGGATTTGGCAGAATATTTGCGACCTTGGGGGATCTGCGAAAAAGGCGGCTTGAGGTCGTGAAACTTCGCTGGAAGTGCAAAAAGCTTGACATTGAGCGTATTTGGGCATAGGATTACATGCGATTTAGTTTTTTTCCAGGAGACTGCCGTGGCACAGATCAGGCCAAGAGTTAGCGTTGAGTACGCTGAGAATGCAACGATAGTGAGCTTCGTAGATGAGAAGATACTGGAGGAGATGGATATTCGCGCCCTCCAGGAGACGATAATGTCGGTTATTGAGTCGGCGTCCGGCGGAATAAATATGGTCCTGGATTTTGGGAACGTCCGATTCTTTTCGTCGGCGGTTCTTGGCCTTTTGATAAGGATCAGTAAAAGGATCTACGAAGGTGAGGGGCAGCTAAAGCTTTGCAACATAAATCCGAAGATTTATGAAGTTTTTAAGATAACGCGACTAACTAAAACCTTCGATATATACAAGGACGTTGACAGCGCAGTTGGCGATTAGGCCGATACCGGTCGTATAGGAGCCGCTGAAGGCTTGTTTGTGGGTGGGCAGATATCGGCCGATACACCGAGTTGCAGCGCGTTTGTTTTTGTCGTTGGCGCTTTCGCTTTAATTTGGATGGGAGGGAGGTATGTGAGTTTTTAGGGTTATGACGTCAAAAGCACCAATCAGTTGTACTATGAATGTCGGGAGTACATTGACGGCGAGCGAGGGCGTCTGTTGCCTGATTATAGCGATGCTTGAAGAGAGCGGCTTCGGCAAAGAAGACGTTTTTGCGGTGCACCTGGCTTTGGAAGAGGCGTTTATCAATGCAATCCGTCACGGCAATGAAATGGATCCGGAGAAGGAGGTTAAGGTTAGTTATTCTGTGGATTCGGAGAAGTTTGAGCTATGGATAGAGGACGAGGGGCCGGGCTTTGACCCTCAGTCTATCCCTGACCCTCGATGCGGGGACAATCTTTACAAGCCGAACGGCAGGGGATTACTGCTTATGCGTTCTTACATGGACGTAGTCGAACATGATGGGCGGGGCAATAGGGTGCACATGGTCAGGTTCAGAAACAAAGCGCCCGTGGCGCACGAATTGCCCAAGACGCGCACATAGTCTGTCACACACCAAACTGCATGGGGGCGGGGACACACAGAATCATGAGGACGGCTGGGACGGGGTAGGTTGTGATTTCGTGATTGCCCGGGTCGCAAGTTTCCAATGTCACAACTCGAAGCTGCGCTGCGCCGGTAATCATTTCAGTCAAACGTGCTTCTGATTTCTTGGTCCCATAAACCGAGGGATGGGGCCGACGAGGACGGTTTCGGGGTGGAATTCAGGCAAAAACTTCCTGACTGAAAAGTCGTCGCCCTATTATACCGAAGTTTGTTGAGGTAAGGACAATTTCAAAAGCCAATCAAGGAGCCTATTGGATGACTATGTATAACTCAATATTCTCTCGCAATTGTGTTCTCAGTGAGCAAACGGCCCGGCAGGTTTTCAACGTTTTGCCCGACCAGGGTCCTATGATGGTTATAATGGATAGAGACGGGCATGTCTGGCCGAGCGATTCGGAGCGTTTCTCGAATCTGAATCCGAGCGAGGCGGTTCTAAAGGAACTCTGCGACAAGATCGACGACGGTGCCGAACCTGTGGTTGGTCAGGTGGGTGATTACAGTATTGTCGCATCGCAACTGGCCACCGATAACTGCAACTGCGGCTATGTGATAATTGCTCTCCGTAAGGAGTCCATAGGACTGCCGAAGTGCGGTCCGGAATCGACGTTAGCCAATATGGACCTTGTTGAAATAATCCTCAACGCGGTTAGTCTGATAGCCAGGCTCATCGAGAAGAACAATCTTCTTTACGAGCACCAGGTCAATCAGTACAGGGCGAATCCTCAAACCGTAGCGGCCTCTAATTAGTTCCTTTTGCGGAAAGCCGAAATCGCCAATGTCACCCCTGCGAAAGCAGGAGTCCATGCCGAAAAAATGGATTCCTGCTTTGTACGTGTTTAGCCTGGGAACTGATTTTACAGGCGTGGTGGCAGGACGCGGGCTGGAAGCCCGCGATACGCGCGGGCGAGACGCCCGCGACACGGTGGTGTTTTGCACGGCTAAACACGTACCCTGCTTTCGCAGGAATAACAAACACTGCTTCCACAACAGGAGCCAATTAAGCCATGCCGATTGCGGGGTCATCTCAAGCCAATCGGATGTCTATTTTGGCTGCAACCGAGCGAATGTGCTCAGCGGCGAGTCGGTAGTTTTCTGCGCCGGAGAGGTGTTCGAGCATGAGCGGCATGTCGGGCAGCTTGCTCAATTCTGTGAGAAATGCAGTATAGTCCAATCCGCCCAAGCCGGGCCGAATCTCGTCGAGATGGGTCATGAGCTTTTTGCCGAGAATGATGTCCTTGGCGTGACAACTCTTGACGTATGGGCCGAGCTTCTTGAAGCACTCGCGAATTAATTTTCCGCTGGCGAAGTACCGCTGTGGGCTGCATACGAGGTTTACAGGGTCGAGGTGGACGGCGAAATGTTTGCGGTCGATGGCCTTGAACAGCCGCAGGTACGAATCGGGAGAATCGGGGTAAGCCCAGGGCATCGTTTCGAGAGTGAAGAAGGTTCGCGTGGGTTTGACGTCGTCGATGATTGCACGTGTTGTCTCGACTATCATGTCGAACGTTTGTTTTGTGAAGTTCTCGGCCGAGGGTCCGTCCCATTGGGTTCCCCGCGATCCTGCGATGTTGACACAGCAGTTTGCCCCGATTCGGTCGGCGAGGGCCAACTGGCTGCGGCATTTGGCGAGCGCCTCTCGGCGCGTCTTATCGTCGGGACTGATTGGGTTGCTCCAGGCGCCGACCTCGGCGATTATGATGTCGGCCTTTTTTGCGGCGGCGGCATAGGCTTTTACGACGTCGTCGGCTGCATCTGCGTTGACGGGACAGTATGCGGCGCCGTAGCCGAGTCTCCTGACGGCCTGGGCCCAGGCGTCGGGGCTGTCGAATTTTCCGAAAACAGGGCCTCCGAGCCTGACGGGGTGGGCCGTTTTTTGAGCGGCCGATAACCTTAACGGCGAAGCGGAGACCAACGCCGTTGCGCCGATAAATGACTTTTTCAAGAGGCTGCGTCTGGAAATTGAGTTGTCTTGCCTTGGCATGTTCTATCTCCTTCTCTAAAAGTCGGCATAGTATTCAAGTGGTTATTATGAGCACTTCGGCAGAACAGATTAGCCAATGATAGCCGATGAAACTTGTGAGTTCACGGAAATTCCGAGTTCCCGCTGCATTAACTTGCTTGATAGGACAAAGTTTCGGTTGCTTTTGCCGGCAGTATTGGTATAATCGGGTCTCAATGTGTGGTGCCTGGTTGAGAATTTGGTTCTGACGGGCAGAGACTCAGACGCTGATAGACCGAGGGGAAAAGTGAAGTTTCAGGTATTCAAGAACGGCAGCCTTGTTGACAAGTTCACATTGTGCGGTGCGTACGTCTTTGGCACTGACGGGATTAGTGTTCGGCGGACGAAGATTGGCTTTAAGAAAGGTGTTATCGAGTGCGTCAAGCCGAATCTGGAGACTGCGGGACTGGCTCTGTTGTGGCCGATTGAGGGATTTGGGAAGATTCTTTTGCCGACGACGTGTCTGCCGGACAGGGACAGGCCGTATAACCTCAATGTCGAGATAGCGCGCGCCAAACTGATGCAGATCGTCGATAAGCGGGAAGACTGGTCCTTTCTGCAGAGCACAAAGCGCTTCGAGCAGGTTTCCAAGGAGGCCCAGAGTCTGTTTGTTCAGGCCATTCAGAGTATATCCGATGCCCCGCTGGCGTCGAAGCTGGCGGATGAATCTCTGAAAAAAGCAATGGTCCTGGCCGAAGAACTGGCGAAAGAGCAGTCGGAATCGCTCTTTGCAAGCAGGGGGAGCAGTCACGGTTTCGGTCGAGGATGCCTGGGCTGCCGAATGGATCCGAAGCAGGTCGGCAATCCGAAGTATATTGAAAGTCTGCTTTCCCTGTTCGGATCGGTGACGATAAGCACCAATTGGGCTGAGATGGAGCCTAAGAGGGGCAGGTACGACTTCACGACGACGGACGCCTGTATCAACGCACTGGCGAAGAAGAAAGTGTCGATCAGCGCCGGCCCTTTGCTTTGTTTCTCGACTGCGATTCTTCCGAAATGGCTTGTCAACAGCGGTGCCGGCTTCGAGAATATCCGGGAAGTTGCATACCAGTTTGTCACGGCGGTCGTGGCGCGTTACGGTGCTTTCGTTCGGACGTGGAATGTAGTTAGCGGCTTGAATGTCTATAATCATTTCGGGTTCAGGTTCGAGGAAATACTTGAAATGACCCGTGCTGCGACTATGGCCGTCAAGCAAGGCAGCGAGCGGGCATTGAAGATCATTGAGATCAGCAATCCGTGGGGGGAATACTATGCTACGGCGCCCAACAGTATTCCACCTTTGGTTTATATGGATATGGTTGTGCAGAGTGGCGTCAGTTTCGACGGTTTTGGATTGCAGACGCGCTTCGGTCGCAACCAGGCGGGCATGCACGTCAGGG
Source organism: Sedimentisphaerales bacterium (assembly GCA_030603595.1). Lineage (GTDB taxonomy): Bacteria > Planctomycetota > Phycisphaerae > Sedimentisphaerales > Anaerobacaceae > JAFGCD01. The sequence continues at coordinate 5,727 of JAUVXL010000186.1, forward strand.
ACATGATGCAGATATCGGCGTTGCTGGATTACTTTTCGCCGATATCGAAGCCTTTGTATATGACGAATGTTGCGGTGCCGAGCCGGAACGGGCCTGGTTCGCATCATGGGGATGTGGCCGGTGTATGGCACGGCAAGTGGGACCGGTCGCGACAGAGCCAATGGATTGAGCAGTTCTACAAGATAGCGTTGAGTAAGCCGTTTGTGGATTCGGTGACTTATTCGAGTCTTACCGACCGGAAGAACAGCACGATAATAGACAGCGGGTTGTTGACGTCGCGGCTCGATCCGAAGGAATCTTTTGTTACGTTGAAGAAATTGCGTGATGCTATTTTCATCCGTTAGTACTCTGTCAAGTATGATTCTGCGAGTTGTCATTGCGAGGCCTGAAAGGCCGTGGCAATCTCTGGTGTTCGAGCGGGGTGAGATTGCCGCGTCGGCCTTAGGCCTGCTCGCAATGACACCTGCTAATTCGATTTTGACAGACGGATAGAGAAGCATATTGAGGCCGAGAGCGGGTGTGCCGAAGAATATGGCGGTCGATCATTCAAGGCGGTTAATGCAGGGTGGGGGCGAGCGGATTCAATCCTTTGCCTTTGTGATAAGTATATGTGTCTGTGCGGTTCTTTGCGCAGTCTTTCTTGGAGATTTTTCATCCGGTAGTTTCGCGGGCGGCATTGAATTGGAGAGCCGGATCAATCCAAACGATGCGCCTATATCGAGCCTGGTGAGACTGCCCGGCATCGGGGCGGCGAAAGCGGCGGCGATAGTGGCTTACAGGGATGGTTACAGGCCGGAGCAGGGCGAGGGCGGGGCGTTTAGCGATTGCGATGATCTGCAGAAGGTCAAGGGGATAGGTCCGAAGACGGCCGAGAATATCTGCGCATGGCTGAAGTTCGAGTGATGCGCGGGCCGGCAAGCGGACGACAACGAACTTAGATTTCAGGTTTCGTAAAATAAGGCTTCATAAGCTGGCGTAGCGGCGAGGAGTATGGTAGCATAACCGGCGCAGGTTGTTGCATTGAATATTGGCTACGTAATGCAGAAAAGAAAGAATGAATAATTGGGAAATAGATAGGCCGTTGGGGCAATGTTTCGGCAGCGGCAAGGCGATAGAGCCGGGCCGGGAATACTTCGGGGCCTTGGTGGCGACCGAGGAAGGGCTGCAGAGACGGGATTTCTGCGCAGAGTTCTGGGAGAGTGAAAAGCCGGAGGTCTTCTGCTACTGGAGAACCAGGCTCCCCGCCCCGGAGGAGAAAAAGAAGTTGTTCGTTGACGACGAGATGCTCATGGCGTTCTTCGAGCGGCTGGCCGAGGAGAGCGAGCGGGAGAAGGTGAATTTCCGATTCGTTCTCGCGTTGATTCTGATGCGAAAGAGGCGATTGAAATACGACGCCACCAAGACCGATGACGGGCGGGAAATCTGGCGTGTGAGAGTGGTGGGGGAGGGCGTGTTCGCAGAGGTCGTTAATCCGCACCTCGACGAAGAGCAGATAGAGCAGTTGTCGTCACAGATTGGGCAGATATTGCATACGGATCTTTGAGGTGGTGTTTCAGCCACAGAGGCCGCCTCGGCAGGTCAGGACAGGCAGAGTGCACAGAGAAAAATGGATTCCCGCTCCCCGATTGGAGTCGAGGACAAGCTTCGCGGGAATGACGTAATTTGGGGTAATTATCCGGATGACCGGTAGAGTTGTTATTGCGATTGTCTTGTCCGCGTTGATTCTTTGTGGGTGTAAGCCAGGGATTCGAGGGCCGCTCCCGATTTGTGCGGGCAAAGGTTCGGTTGGCGAGTCTCTTTTGGCATTGGAGTCGCAATCTGAAAAGGTTGTGTCGTTGAAGGCGACGGGTTCTTGCCGATTAGAGTATTATGTCGAGGATAAGCGCAAGCCGGAGAAGGAGGCGTTAAACCCTGTTAGGCTGTGGATGAATCCTCCTTCAGAAATGTCGCTGCACGGGGACGTTGCTTTCGATCCTCGTGGCGTTGTTTTGGGGGCAAACACCGACGAGTTTTGGCTTGCGATAAAACCCAAGATCAGCAGCTACTGGCGAGCTCGGTGGTCGGACGGCAATAATGTGCAGAGGCTGATACTGAACCCGAAAATCGTACTCGAGGCAGTCGGGATTGTTGCGATCCGGAGCGATGTGGATGGGCGGGGCGATTGGTCATTGTCCAACGAAGGGCCTTTTGACATACTTACGAGACGCGACGATGCCGGTGCGATGACTAAGAGGATATACGTGTGCAGTTGCGATTATCTGGTGAGGAAGATCGAGTATTTCGATGAGTTTGGCCAGGTTGCGGTTGTCGCCGAGTTAGAGGATTACGAGGATGTTGTCGAAGGGTTCAAAGTTCCGAAGTATATTAAGGTTGTCAAGCGGGGCTTGGGGGGCAGGGACGATTCGGTCAGGATTAAATTGAAGTCCGTCAAACCGATGAGCTTCAATCAAAGGCAGTTGGAGGCTCTTTTTCAGGCCAGGCCCGGACGCTACAAGCATGTTTATGAAATTGTGGACGGCGAATGGGTCGAGCAGCCGCAGTAGATGACGCAAACGGACCTATCTGCCTTGTCATCCCTGCGGAAGCAGGGATCCAGTGACATAGCGGGTGAGTGGATTCCCGCTCCCCGATTGGAGTCGAGGACAAGCTTCGCGGGAATGACAAATTATGTTATGCTCCTATTGGATAACGACTTAACGTGGCGACCCTTTCAAGAACAATCGGTTTGAGTGAATGACAAGAGTAATGGAGTTAGCGTATGGCGAGGATTAGTATTCGAGAGCGAATCGAGCAGGGCGTCTTTG
>JAUVXL010000222.1 GCA_030603595.1 Sedimentisphaerales bacterium
ATTGCGAGGAGCGCAGCGACGTGGCAATCTCCAACCCCTCGAGCTAAGAGAACTGTTCATTTTCTTAGGAGCACCTCACCGCATTCTAAGGAGGCATGCAGAAGAAAATGAGTCTCAAGAATAGTCATTGCGAGGAGGCCGAAGTCGAAGACGCGCCTGTGGCGGGGCCGACGTGGCAATCTCCTACCCCTCGAAGAATCCAGGGCAATCGCCCCCGGGGAGCCTTACTACAATGACGCCCACAGTTTCAATCTTGACAGACTAATAGGTTTGATCCGGCATATTTCGGCTTGATATACTCAGCGTATTGGGATATAATCCGAAGCTGATTTCAGTGTATGCTCGCGTATGCCGATACACAGACTCGGCGATTGTAGCCATGTAGGGTGTGCAACTTGTTTGCACACGCCGAATCTGGACGTGTTTTACGCCAACGTAGCTCAACGGTAGAGCTCTGGTTTTGTAAACCAGGGGTTGTCGGTTCGAATCCGACCGTTGGCTTTCAAAACCCCACTTCTCATATCCTCGGTGAGGGCGGTCTGTCCATTACGAACCACAGAAGACCATAGGAACCACCTTGAAGATCAAGTTCATGATCAAGTCATTCCTCGGCGCGTCTCGTATTACTTCTCGGCATCTTCCTGATGTGTCACGATCGGCACGTAACCAACTTCCAGGCCCGCCGGCGGTGTCACGAGCAGGGCCGGGTCGAGGGTCGCCAGGGTTCCTCTGCTGGGCGGCGCCATGTAGTCCCTATTGATGGGCCAACCCGCATGGATCTTTTCGACAAAGGACTGCAATTTCGCCTTCTTTTCATCACTCCATTTATATTGCTGGAAAGACGGCTGATCGACAAAACGATACCAGGAATAGGTGACCATAGATCCGTCGGCGAGAGTAACCTTGAACGGCCCCCGCGCCGGGCCGGGGTTGCTCCAGGCGCCGGTGGTCGGCGAGGTGTAGGGCTTACCGCGCCCGGCCAGTCTGAACTTCTTGGTCAGCAACTGCGTCTCCGCGGGCACATCCGCAGCGGATACCGCTACGCGCTCGTCCCCGACATGCTTGAAATACTGCGGGAAAAAGCCGTTGGCGCCGGCAGTGCCGTCATACCACTCCAGCCCCCACACATTCGATGCAAAGACCTTAGTGTTAAAGACTTTCTCAACACCGGTGATTTTCTTGCTGGCCTGATCGAAGCGCGTCGTACGCGTCGTCAGCGTTGACTTCCACGCGATGTTGTCGTCGAACCGTCCGGAGCAGGCAGGCCCGCCGTCACGCCACGACTTGAAGGCGTCATAAAGGGCCCCCTTCGAATAGTATGTCACGTCCTGCACCAGCAGAGTCCGTCCCTGACCGTCCACAGGGAATTGCAGCTTAGGCAGCTTCGAATAGACGACACCTTGCGCATCTTGGGCGTCGAAACGAGGCACCGTATTGATCTCCATAGCGCCGCCGCCCATATTCCCCGGCCGGGCGTCCAGTCCGCGACCATAGATAAAAGGATAATTAAACAGCTTGCCGATCTTGCTCCAGGTCTCCGGGATATAATAGGCGATCGGTCCTTTGAAGTTGGCCGCGCTGAGAAAACAGGTCCAAGCCTGATCGCCGGTGGGCGGGTCCACCGTTGTAGGTCTGGTAAAGGGCAGGGCCATGTAGGTATAGCCCAGGAACTTGCCGTTGGGATTTCCCTCGAAAGGCAGCGCATCCGGCGGAATGAGCAGTCGATTGCTCAATTGGGCGATGCCTAATCGATTGTCCGGCAGCGCCTCGCTGCTATAGAAGAACGACCACCCGGGCGACCCGACTTCATAGTCGTAACATTGCGGCGTTGCATTCATACTGAACTTCGGCGGCCCGTATCGGAACCGATTGCGCGCCCAGTACCCCAGCCCGCCCTCAACCGTCTGAAAAACGCTATCCCACGTAGGCCCGCGCTCCGGCCAGTTGTCCCTGGCAAGCGTGCCAATCGGAGCCAGCGGCTTGTCCTTATTATCGGAGTTGTTCGGCGTAATCCAAGCGCTCGGCAGCCCGATCTGAAAGTTGGCGATCGGTTCGGCAATCAACGGCCACACCGCAGAATAAAACCCCATCCCAGCACTATAATCAGAACGCCCCGGCGGATGGGATGCGCTGTACCCAATATAACCATGCAAACCACGAGAATGACCGGTAACCACCCCAGCCTTGACTTTGTCTGCACTGTCAGCTTCGCCTGCAGAACTCCATACCAGAACACCCAGAACAACAACGAACCGTAATAAAGTCTTCATATCTTCTTCCTTACTTCATAATAACCCGAATTCCCCCCCAACTATATCAAATCTGCTTAGGTGCATCAATCGTGATGAACTGACGCAACGGTAGTTCACTGTGTTTGCGATTTTTACTGTATGCAGCCTGAACGGTCACAGGCACAGGTAATACTGTGCTGAAAGTGTTCAGGCGTAGGCGGAGTTGCAACAACATTCGTGCGGGCTGTCGGCATAGACGGGTCCGGAGTGCAAATCGCCGCGGGCCTCCCGTTGCTCTTCTTTCTCGAAAACCGACAGGCACGACTCGGCTTTTGTTTTGAGCTTTGCGACCTCGCCATTAGTGATCCGCTTGTACGACTTGGCTGCGACAATCGCCTTATCCAGCAAGTCCAAAAAGGAAGGCGGTATCCCCGTTACTACCCCGTCCAATGCCAGCGTATATCGCATCGCCAGGTCCACCTCCTGCTGGGTCTCGGTTGTCTTGTACCACCACTTGCGCTTCCTCTCGGCGCCTTCGGGCCATGCGCCCATCGACAACGGCTTTATCGCTATCGCTACGGCGCCTCGCTGCTTCGCCAAATCAAGCACCGGCTTGCTGAAGCCGATCTTGAAGTCCTCGACGAAATTGATCGGAAACATAACCGTATCAAACCGGAACCCCTTCAGCGCATCCAAAGCGGCCCTTCTCGTATGCGCCGAGAAGCCCAGGTGCTTGATCTTCCCTTCGTCTCTGGCTTTTAGCAGAGTCAGCATCGCTCCGCCCGGCCCCAAGGCCTGCTTGACCTGCTCGGCGTTCCAGAGATGGTGAAGCTGATACAGGTCGAAGTAATCGGTTTTGAGCCTTTTGAGCGAACGTTCGAGTTCCTCGCGCGCACCGGCCTTATCGCGTTTCTTCGTTTTGCACGATAGGAATATCTTGCTGCGATCAATGCCCTGCAGACCGATCCCCATCTTAGTTTCCGCTTCACCGTTGCCGTAAGCCGGCGCCACATCGAAGTAGTTCACGCCCCTGGCGAAGGCATCGTGAAGCCCTTTCGTACCGCGTTCCTGGTCGTAATGGACGAGCGAGAGGCCCGGGAATCCGACAATGGAAATCTTGCGGCCGGTACGCCCCAGCACTCGCAGAGGCATCCCGTTGACCTTTTCTTCGCCGGCCTGAACGCCTGTGCCTTCGGCGCCAAGCGCCCTGTCCAAGCCCAGAGCATAGCCCCCGGCAACTGTCCCCGCCGTTTTCAAGAAAGAACGTCTTTTCATTGTCGGCTCCTTTCTGTTAAACCGGTGATTTCAACACAATATCATGCGGCAGCCATTATAACCGACTACCGGCTTGTCCGGCAAGGACGCAAATATACCCTTCAGGGTAATAAATTCCCGCGAGTGAGATTTTAAGTTGTTGCTCTAAATCAGGGGTCAAAGACGCAAAATCCCAATTGCGACACAGCCTGTTCGCTCGAAATGACAATTTGAGCATATTGCCTATTTTCGCTATTATTACAAATTCCTATACCATTGAATTTGGGCTTTGCAAAGGCGCTTCTCAACGAGTATAATTACACCATCTTGGATTAGCAGCCGAGAATAATCGAGTTTTCAGACGAATTGTTCCAGCGGGAATGGACGTATAATGGCTAAACAGAAAAGAGTCGAGGCCCAGTCGATCGAGATAGTCGAGCCGATAGGCAATCGCGTCCTGATTCGCAAGGACGAGGACAAAAAGCAGACCAAGGGCGGCATACAACTGCCCGACAATATAGAAATCCCCACCATAACCGGGCGAATTGTGACGATCTCGGCTGAGGTCGAGAACTGCGATGACCTTCCCCTGCGTCAATACGACAAGGTCCTCTTCAATCCCAAAGGCGCAATACCGGTCGATTTCGAAGGCGACAACCGCCTATTCGTAGTCGAAGTAGAAAATGTAGTAGCAGTATTCCGAAAATCTTAGCCCGTCGGCCGGACACATACCACCATCCCAAACCAATGTGATTTAGCCTCCACCCAATGCTGCAAGTCCGCCCGTGGCGAGATCCTACCTGCCTATAAGGCAGCCCCCGACAAGACAATCTGAAATAGGCAATTTCACAATCTTGAGCGCAGCGAAATCCCGATCCATCGGGATGAAATTCGTTATTCAATCCCCCCATCCTGTCATTGCGAGCACCTCACCGGATTCTCAGCAGCCTGCCAAAACAAAATGAATCTCAACGAATCGTCATTGCGAGCACCTCACCGGATTCTCAGGAGGCATCCAAAAGAAAATGAATCTCAACGAATCGTCATTGCGAGGAGCGCAGCGACGTGGCAATCTCCTACCGCTCGCACCATGAAAACGCCTCATTTTCTTAGCAGGAGCGAAGCGACGCGGCAATCTCCAACCCCCCAAATCCAATTGGCCTCCCACCAGTCATTGCGAGGCCTGAAAGGCCGTGGCAATCTCCTACCTCTCGCACTGAGAGAACCCTCCATTTTCTTAGGAGGAGCAAAGTCCCGATGCTTTCCGGTCGGGATGGCAATCTCCTCACCTTCGCAGTAAAATAACCTCATGCCGACAAAGCAATTCTACGTCTATATACTTACCAACAAATGGAACTCGGTTCTCTACACGGGGATGGCTCACATCGCATCAAAACGCGCAAAATAACAGCAAATTCACGGATTGCATCACAAATCTGCCAATTTCCATTTGACAATCCCGCCCAAATCTGCTACGCTGAATCCTGAACATCATTGTGCAACCACCTCTGATTCCTCAGAGTCGGTGAGGTCGGCTGTTGTATCGGGAATAGGAGGCAGGGGAATAGAAATTGGGGGTGGAGAAAGAACGATGGCTGGAATGAAGAATTCAAATCTATGGGGCAAAATTGCTGTATTCTTGATTATCCTTGGGGTGTGCGCTGGAACTGCTATGGCTCTATCCGGCTCAGGCACAGAGGCAGACCCTTGGAGAATTACTTCACTGGCTGACTTTGATGATTTTGCTGCTGATGCTAACTACTGGGACGACTATACGAGATTGGAGACAGATGTTAATCTGGCTGGGAGGATTTACACAACTGCTGTTATTGCTCCGGATGTTGACAGCACCAACCTGATCTATGATGGAATTGGTTTTACAGGTGTTTTTGACGGTAATGACCATAAGATAATGCATCTGACCATCAATGATGGTGGGGCTGGCAACCGGTACCTCGCGCTGTTTGGCTCCCAGATTGGTGCCAGCGAAGTCAGAGACCTTGGCCTTGAAGGTACTTCTGTAAGGGGCGAACGCATTGTCGGTGGCCTGGTCGGATACAACTACTACGGTACTATTAGTGACTGTTATTCAAGGGGGGGTGTCAGCGGCTCGGATAATGTCGGTGGGCTTGTGGGATGGACTATCGGTGGCGATCTCAGTGACTCCCATTCGGCTGGAGTGGTGGGTGGCACAGAGAATGTCGGCGGATTGGTGGGGTATAACTCGCGCGACAGCAGTGTGACGAACTCCTATTCGAGTGGGTTTGTCAGCGGTATGGATTATGTTGGTGGACTGGTTGGGCATAACCTTGCGACTATAAGAAACTGCTATTCGACCGGTTCGGTGGCAGGCACTGGCAAATGTATCGGAGGACTGGTGGGACGCAACTACGGTGGTATCAGCAAGTGCTATTCGGTCGGTGAGGTAACAGGTGTGAATTATGTCGGGGGCCTGATGGGAAAGAACGACGGTGTTGTCGGGAGTAACTTTTGGGACGTGCATACATCCGGCTGGGCAACAAGTGACGGGGGTATTCCAAAGACAACCACAGAAATGAAAACTCAAAGTATCTTTGCTCACGCAGGTTGGGACTTCATCGAAATCTGGAACATAGGTGAAAATCAGACCTATCCCTACTTGAGAACCGTCCCTGCTGGAGATATCAACAAGGACAAAACAGTCAATTTCCTCGATCTGTGCATAATAGCCCAGCAGTGGTGTAACCAAGAATAGCCCCGCGACAACTCTTAGGCACTTTGGCTCACTTCAGCTCATTCCCCTCTGCCCTTTTTCTATTTCCATCCTCCTGCCTGCTTGTCGCGGCGTAACCTTTGGCGAAGCCCGATACCACGGCATCCGCCCGCCCCAATTTATCAGTGTCAATCCTGTAATACAATCTTTCAACTCCTTGTTTTTTATGCGTGTTTTTCATGCTGCGATGTTCGTAAGTCCTTTTATATCAACGGCTGAAGCAGTCATTAACGCGCAGGCGAACTTTTGGCCTTTGGCTGTCAGCATATAAC
>JAUVXL010000324.1 GCA_030603595.1 Sedimentisphaerales bacterium
CCTCCCTTACGGTCGGGGCTTGTTAGTTCACTTTGTTTCTTAATCAGTCCATAATAATATATCGCACAGGCCAAGTTAGCAGCCATAGGGCGGACTGTCAAATATTTTATTGGCTCGAAAATGTGCTTGGCGGGACCGGAATTGTGCGGGCTATTTCTCCAACCGGGCAAGCTCGTCCAGGCACATTTTTGTCTGTCCCGGGTCGGAGAGCCTCTTGGCGGCCGAGCGCAGATGCTTCAATGCCTCCTTGGGCTTTTTGAGATACCGTGAGTAAAGCAGGCCGAGCATCAACTCGACCTCCTCAACGTACTCATAGCTGCCGTAATGGGCCAGAAACTGCTCGTAGGCGAGCGCCGATTCGCCCGATTTGCCGTCGCTGGCAAGCTGGTTGGCAATGTCCAGCAGGTGCTGACGAGGCAATACCTGGGTGCGGTCGAGTATCATAAGCTCCAGGTAGAGTTCAGTTGCTTCCGGCAGCCTGCGTTCGAGCATGTTCTTGAAAACCTCGTCGCGAAGCTTCCTTATCTTCTCATCATTCTGTTTCTGGGCGGGCGTTTTGACCTCTTTGGCCTTTACCGGCTTAGCCTGCACTCGGTGAGAAAACGGGTCATAGCCGCCTGAGACAGTGTCGCGGTAGCGCCGGCGACGGTTCCAGCGACTTACCATCGCCCAGAGATCATAATCGCTGTTTTTAACGAGTCCTGTCGCGAGGACACCCAGAATCGCCGCGATTCCGAAGGCGTATCCGGCCAGGTGCGCATCGTAGGCCACATGCGGCGTTCTAGCTGCAATTACATTGTCTATCAGAATCATCTTAAGACCAATGAAGTACATCGCGGGCACGTCGATAGTCCCAATGAAAAAGAACCAATAGACAACCGTTATCAGCGTTTGCGGATACAGCACGAGATACGCCCCGGTCACGGCTGCGACGGCCCCGCTGGCCCCCAGGGTGGGTATGCCCGATGCCGAATGGATAACGGCATGTCCTACGCCGCTGAATACCGCCCCGGCTAAGTAAAAGCAAAGGTACGAAATATGCCCGAGCTTGTCGTTGACGTTGTTGCCGAAGATGAACAGGAAGAACATATTCACGATGATGTGCATATAGCCGCCGTGCAGAAAGGCATAACTGACAAACTGCCACAACTGCGGCCGCTGCGGCACCAACTGGAATTGCTGGGCCCACGGCCTGAGAATCTCGACTGCTCCGGTGTTAAACTGGTATGTGAGCACGAATATTGCCACGTTGGCAGCAATCAGCGCGTAGTTTGCGTACGGCGTTCGTCTCGGTCGAATGCTCGTGCGAACAGGTAACAGCATAGCCTAACCACCATTATAAAACTCATCGGCACCTCTATCCGGCCCATTGTAGCGGCAATAGGCGGCTGTTACAAGGCATAAAAAAAAGGACGGCCAAAACCGTCCCAATTCAGAAAAATATGTTACTGACTATTTTCCTCCCTTGCGGAAAACACCCATACTGAAGACAGTACCGTCCGTAGCCGCCTGTCTCCTCCCCAGCCATCTCTTCTAATAAAAATATACGTACAAAACCGGCCCGTGCCAAACGATCAGCCGGAAAAACCTTTACTTTTTTTCCCTTTTCCTGTTTATCGGTTGAATCTACGGCCCTTAACGGGCAATCGTAGCGTCAGAATGCTAATCGAAGCAGATTCAACCGGAGACCGATGCGAATGAACCGGCAGATAATAGCAAAACGCACCACTGCGATTCGCCGTGAGCTTAAGCGCAAGAGGATTAGCTGCCTTATCGTAACCAAGTCCGCCAATGTGACTTACGCGACCGGTTTTATGGGCGACGATAGCTGGGCGGCAATCACGCCGGCGCGTACCTGTCTGCTGACCGACAGCAGATATACCGAGCAGGCCGGGAAGGAATGCCCGAGCAGCGGCATCGTCGAGCGGACCGGCTTGATGACCCAGGCCGTCGCCAGGCTGGTTGCGAGGTTAAAGTCGGTGCGGGCGATAACCGTCGAAAAATCCGTCTCGCTGGCCGACTTCGAGGCGTTGGAAAAGCAGTTCAAGCGGCGTCCCAAATCGGTTGGCGGCATTATCGAGGCAGTACGCGGCTCCAAGCACAGCAGTGAAATAGCCGCTATCAAGGCATCGGGGACAATAGCGGCCAAGGCCCTGCAACGGACCTTGCCGCACATCAAGGGCGGAATAAGCGAGATCGAGCTTGCCGGCCTGCTCGATTTCCAGATTCGCAAAGCGGGCGCGACCAACAGCTTCGATACTATTGTCGCCTTCGGGCCCAACGCTTCCAGACCCCATCATCAACCCGGCAAGAGGAAGCTCAAGAAGAAGGATACCGTGCTGATAGACTTCGGCGCGAAGTTCAAGGGCTATTGCAGCGATATTACGAGGTGTTTTGTGCTTGGCGAGGCGATGGCTCTCTATCGCAAAGTCTTCAACGTCGTAGAGCAGGCACAAGCCGCCGCTATCAAGGCTGTAGGACCCGGCGTTAAGCTCACAACCGTGGATTCAGCCGCCAGAGACGTGATTCGCGCAGCCGATTTGCCTGTTTACGGGCACGGCACGGGCCACGGGCTTGGCCTGGAGATTCACGAATTGCCCTTCCTCAAGGGCGATGCGAAAGGGGCTCTCAAGGCCGGGCAGGTAATCACAATCGAGCCGGGCGTCTATATCCCCGGCAAGCTGGGCGTGCGAATCGAGGACGACGTCCTCGTTACCGATACAGGCCGGCGCGTGCTTACGCGCCAATGCCCGCATTCGCCCGGACTGCGGGGCTGATAAGTGGCGAATATCTCTTTCCCCGCCGATGCCGGCATGTTATAATAAGGTGGTTTTCTAACTGGTTCCTGTTGTGGAAACAGTGTTTGTCATTCCTGCGAAGCTTGTCCTCGACCCCGATCGGGGAGCAGGAATCCATTTTTTTCGACGTGGACCCCTGCTTTCGCAGGGGTGACATTGGCGATTTCGGCTTTCCGC
>JAUVXL010000308.1 GCA_030603595.1 Sedimentisphaerales bacterium
AAAAGGTTATGTCGTTTTCCCCGTTGATTATACCGAGTCCGTCGCACCGGCATATGTGCCCGCACGTTTGGCAATAGGAAGGCCCATAACCACTTTTGCCACGCCGGGCGAATTCGAGCCGGCAACCTTTTGCATCTACTCCTCCAAAGACCTTGGAAATGTTACGGTAGAACTGTCAGATTTCGCTGCGGCCGAGGCCGGGCGGACAATCAAGCAGGAGAACGTGACGGTTGGCATAGTCAAGTGCTGGCCTCAGCGCGTTGCCGGTTGGGGCGGCACAGGCGAATATAACGTTGTCCCTGAGATAATCGAGCAGCCTTCCGCACGAACCTCTCGCATGGACGCGGAACGGACTAAGCAATGGTGGCTTACGCTCCAAGTGCCGCCGGATACACCTGCCGGACGCTATCACATGTCGCTGACAATTCACCCGGAAAAGGCGCCGCCGACAGTTTTGCAGTGGCGCTTGTTGGTCATGCCCTTTAAGTTGGAACACCCATCAGACAAACACTGGGGCACCTGGCTGGATGGCTTTCCGCCCGTCGGAAGGCTATGGGGACCGCAGCGACGCGGACGAAATACCCCTGCCGAGGTTGAGCGTTTGGCTCAGGCCGATATGGCCGACTATCGTAATCACGGCTTCGACCTCGCACTGCTCAATTACTACTTCGGTGTCAACGAAAAACCTGACGGTAGCTTTGCCTATAGTCTCTCCACGCTCCCACAGGATATGGAATATCTCAAACAACTTGGCTCCGATGCTCCGGTTGTGATCTGTTTCGAATACACTTGCCGAAACATAGAGTATGGCTTCGCCGAGCCGGAAAAGAAACATGTTCCGGGGACTTTCAGTCCCAAGGCCCGCAAGGCCATTGTGGGACTTGTACGGCATATCCGCGACGAAGCTAAGCGCCGCAATTGGCCAAAGATATATTTCTTCCCGATCGACGAACCGGGCAACAACAAAACCTCCAACCGTTATGAGTTCGCCGAGAATGTCCTGGACTTCGTCCACGAAGTCCCCGACTGCCAAACCGCCGTTACCGTTACCTCCGGGTGTGTGCAGCGTCTCAGCGACAGAGTCGATGCACGCATCTATGCCTATGGCCATTACAGTCGCGACAGGGTTCTCAAAGAGGTAAAACAGGGCCACCCTTTCTGGTATTATGAAAATGGGATGTTCTACGGACATAACACATTGGCCTCGCGTGGTCATACCGGCTTTGAGTTCCTTCGATCGGGAGCTGAGGTGGCCACAGCCTGGGGTTTTGCCGCCACGCAAGCCAATCCTCATAACGATTTCGACGGCGGCCACAAGGATTGGAATGTCATCTTCCCCGGCGTTGACAGGCCGACCCCGACGATCTATTGGGAGCTTTGTCGCGAGGGCGTAGATGACTGCCGATATGTGGCGACCTTGCAGCAGGAAATCCGGAAAGCCAAAGAGCGAGGCGAGGTCAAGGCAACGCAAAGGGCTCAGCGAGTGTTAGATCCTCTCCTGGCACCCGATGCACCCAGGATCGGCAATCCGCTGGCCTTCAGCCGATACCGCTGGCGCATTGCCAGAGAGATCCAGGCCTTGCAGGGAGACCACGAGTATGCCCTGTCTTTCGCGGCAGTCGCGGAGAATCCCCCCAGCCCGATTAAACTCGGGCCAAATCTTCTCGCCAATCCCTCTTTCGAGGCCCCTGCGAAAGCCGACGGTACTCCTCCCGGCAGCTACCACCTGGGCTATCCGGCAATGAAGGAAAAGCTCATCGAAGCCTTGCAAGTAACCGATGAGGTCGCTCGTTCCGGGCGATTCTCATTGAAATGGGGCCTGAGCAAAGTGGCGGACCCGGAATACAAAGGGCGGCATACTCGCTGGCTCACCGTCAACGTAGGGTTCTCAAGCGAGACCGTGAAGCGTCTTCGCGGCAAGCGCGTCAGATTCGGATACTGGATGCGGTTGGGCGGCGGAACCACGGTCCCGGGGCTGGGTCTGCGTCAATACCTTAAGGAAGGGGCGGGACCGGGATTCTATTACAGAGACGGCGTTGATGACCCTTCGGTCTGGAATCATTTCGAAACCGAAGGCCGTCTCAGCCCGGATTTAGAGAGCATGGATATCCATACATGGTGCAGCATCCCCGATGCCGAGTTGGCTAAGGACAGCTTCTTCTATATGGACGATTTTTCACTGCAAGTAATAGAGGAATCGCCATTGTCGATTGCCACCCCCTTGGACGAGTACTACGTGGGCGAAATCATTCCATGGACGGTTGGCGCCACGTCAACGAGCGGCGATATAAGAATTTCGCTGCTCACCGGCGAGCGACTCGTTGCAGAACAGACACGCAAATCTGCCGCTGGCTCACTGCGCGGCCAGTTTGAAAGCGCCAAACTCAAACCCGGAATTTATACTCTGCAAGCCACGAGCCAGATGGCCACGAAAGAACCGCAGACTGCACAAAAACAAATCATTCTCACCCCCAGTCCTTGGGGAGAATAGTAAAGAGATTACTTGGAGATTTTGGGAATGAACAAGAATAGAGTTACTATAGTAGCCATTGGCTTCGTACTGTTCGGTTTCTTCGTAACAGATGCAGCCTCTTCCAAGCCGGTAAGGACGGATCCAGCTCGATTGACGCGGATCCGAGCCGCAAAGATGCCCCGCATCACCAGGCCGGTGATGCTCGACAATCCGGAGGCCGATGCTATCCTTTCGGCACTGGAGGTGTTTCCGCCGGATAACCCCTGGAACCAGATGGTCTCGGATTGGCCGCTGCACCCGAACTCGAAGAACATCATCGCCTCAGTCGGTACCGACAAGCCACTTCGGTACAACCCGGATATGTGTTTTATCTTGGTGCCGCCAGAACAAGAAAGAGTGGAGATGAAAATCGTAGGTTATCCTGACGAGTCAGACAAGGGGCCTTTCCCGGTGCCGGATAACATGCCCATCGAGGGTTGGCCTGTCTATTACCAGAGACACTATAAAGGCCCCAGCCTTACGCTCCAAGACGTGCAGCGCGACAAGCTTGGCCTCGGCGGGGACAGGCACGGTATTGTTGTCGACCCCATAAACCGAATGCTGTACGAGTTCTACGCTGCTCGCAAAACTGATAACGGATGGCAGGCGACTCAGGCGTCGGTATTCGATCTAAAAACGAATGAGCTCCGGCCTGACGGCTGGACTTCCGCCGATGCTGCCGGGTTGCCGATCTTCCCCGCGGTGGTCCGCTACGACGAACTGAAACGAGGAATCGTCGAGCATGCGATGCGGGTCACGGTTCGCAAGACCCGCAGGGCCTACGTGGCGCCGGCCACGCACTTCGCCAGTCCTCACAAGAATAAAGATTATCCGCGGATGGGAGAGCGGCTTCGACTGCGCCAGGATTACGACATCTCCAGCTTTTCGCCCCCGGTGCAGGCGAT
>JAUVXL010000341.1 GCA_030603595.1 Sedimentisphaerales bacterium
CACCCCACCGCCATCCCCGCCAACACTGTCATTCCCGCGAAAGCGGGAATCCATCTCCCCAAACAAACTCTCAGTCCTGCATTTCTTCATTTCTCAGACGGTCCGGCATAATTCGCTTGCCTCTTCACATCAACCAGTAAATGAATATGGCAGAGTAGGTCATAATTCAAGCGACGAAAGGTGGTCACAAGTTTTGACCACCTGTTCCTTCTGATTAGCAAAATGCTCCTGTGTATTCGCTCAGCAGGAATGATTATACTTGTCCCCTTAGACATAACCGATCTCTCCGGCAATTAACTGTAATAAAGGATATCACAAATTGTGACATCCTATCCTGAAGTCCGCGCTCGAGACTCCAGATCACACAGTATCGAAAACAACCTTTCGCGTCAAACGAATAATGTTCTCCCCTGCCCCAGCAATTTCTACAGCAAATCCACCATCAGATTCCAAAAACGTTTCTCGTCAATCGTCTTGAGTATTCGGGCCTTATCGCTGTCATTTTACCCCCTCAACGACACAATTCACCCGGCGGAGTACACTCCCTCTTCACGGTGTTTCTCGGATGTCTCGTTTAGACACGTATCCTCCCGCACATCCAGGCCGAGCTTGCCTATCACGCCCTTTAGATAATCAAGGTGTGGGCACGGCGGCGAATGGTAATTGTCCTTCGTTATAGACGAAGATAATTGCACCATTATCCGACCTTTCTTCAAACTTCGCCGCCCAGTTCGGCTGTTAATCTTTCTTCCTGGAAGCATTGCCCGGCTTACGCTTCTTGCCGGCCGACTTGCGTTTCTTGCGCTTCGGCTGTTTACCCGTGCCCGGCGTCTCTCCGCCTTCACTCTTTCCTTTTCTTTTTCTCTGCGTTTTCTGCGGCTCTTTCTCTTTAACCTTATCTTCAAGCCCGAAGTATTCGGTTGCCATCTCATTGATGCAATCGCCAATAGCCAGCGATGCAGCCGCCGCCGGCGACGGCGCGTTGAGCACGTGGATGAAGTTACGCTCTCTTTTGATGAAAAAGTCGTCAATCAGCTCGCCTTTGGGCCCCAGCGCCTGCGCCCGCACGCCCGCCTTGCACGGCTTAATATCCTCAGCCCCCAGCGAAGGTATAAGCCGCTGCAGGCCCCGCAGAAAAAGCTTCTTGGAAAACGCCCTTCTATATTCGCCCAGCCCGTACATCCAGTTCTTCATAAACATCCGCCACGTCCCCCAATACGCCAGCGAATCCCAGCTATCCCTCAGGCTGAAATCCGTCTTGCCGTACCCCTCCCGCTTGAACGAAAACACCGCGTTCGGCCCGCACTCGACCGAGCCGTCGATCATGCGCGTAAAATGCACGCCCAAAAACGGAAACGCAGGGTCCGGGACCGGATATATCAGGCCCTTGACCTTGTCCCTCGCCGCCTCGGTCAACTCGTAGTAGTCGCCTCGAAACGGGATTATCCGCACCCCCGGTTTGACGCCGTCCAATTTCGCCACCCTGTCGCACTGCAAACCGGCGCAGTTAATAACGTACTTCGTGCTAAAGCCCCCCCGGTTCGTCACAACCTTCGTATAGAAATCATGCTTCTCGAATCCAATAACCTCATGGCCGGTCAGCACCTTATTGCCATCCCCCTGGGCTTCTATCAATTCGGCCAGCTTCTGCGCAACCTGTACGAAGTCGATTATCCCCGTGCAGGGCACCCATAGGCCCGCGATTCCCCGGCAGGCAGGTTCAATCTCCTCGATCCGCTCGGCCCCTATTCTTTCAATCCCCTCGATCTCATTAGCCTGGCCCTTCTCGAAAAGCTCGTCGAGACGCACCAACTCCTTCTCATCCGTCGCAACGATTATCTTGCCGCAGATATCGTGGGCGATCCCATGCTCGGCTGCGAACTTTACAAGTTCCTCCCGGCCCTTGGCGCACGTCTTGGCCTTCGCCGAGCCGGGCTTATAGTACAGACCGGAATGGATTACCCCCGAATTATGACCCGTCTGATGAGCCGCAAGAAAATCTTCCTTCTCCAGCACCGCGATCCGAATCCCCGGATGAGCCGATGCAATCTTATAAGCCGAAGCAAGCCCCACAATCCCACCGCCAACAACAACAATCTCAAAGTCAACATTTTGCATAATTGTATGAATCCCGAATTACCTAAATTAACAAGTCACCCAAAAAAGTCCGATTCGGAATTCTCGCACATCAAGCCAAATCTGTCAACCCTCGCCCAATGCAAACGTATCGAAGGCACTTATCACACCTCGGCGAGGCTCGATGTCTAACGCATATTCCCGCGAAACATACAGAGATATGGAAAAACCGCGTCACGTCTCTGATTTCGCTGCGCTATACTGAGAAGGAGCGGGCCAATAGGCCCAACGATCTTGTGGATCTGTCTGAAAAACGCTGACTTCGCGAGAAAAAAATAAGGCTCTCTGAAATAATTTGTGGGTAACAACAGAAGGAATCGCCCCGCCGAGGCGCGTCTGCGACTTCGGCGAAGCTGTTTTAGTCTTTTCAAACACCCCCCAGCCGAAGCCAGATATGGTAAAACGAAAGTGCGGAAAA
>JAUVXL010000093.1 GCA_030603595.1 Sedimentisphaerales bacterium
CGCAGTGGATCGCTGCCAACTCCCGGTTTGCCAAACGCAGCCGTATCGATTCACCTCATCGACAAGAATACGCCCCTCGGGCACCGTCAGCGCCAACGGCTTCTCACCGTAAATATCCTTGCCCGCCCGAACACCTTCCAGAGCGATAATCCCATGCCAGTGGTCCGGCACCGCAATACAAAGAGTGTCAATGTCGCCGCGCCCGATTAACTTGCGAAAATCGTTGTATTGCGCACAGTCCGCGTTGCCGTAGTGCTTGTTAATCTCTTCAATCGCCGCACGCCGCCGGGAAGCGTCAACATCGCACACCGCAACAATCCTGCAATCATCCTCCTGAAGAAATCCCTTAACATGACGCATGCCCATGCTTCCCAGCCCGACAAGGCCCATCGTCAGGCGTCTGCTCGGCGCGGCTTTGCCCAGAACCGAAGCCGGCACGATGTAGGGCGAGGCAATCGCCGCAACGGCGCCGCTTAGAAATGCTCGCCGGCGAATTGTCTGCTCATTGTTGTTCATTTGAAATTGTCCTCGGTCGAAGAATCCGGCAATCATTACGATTGCTCTGCGGCCTCGCGTGCCTCGATCAACATCTTTATCCAGACTGCGACGTATTGTCCGTGGTCGTGGTATGTGCGCCCGCTGACGAGGTTGCCGTCCACGACGCACGGCTCATCGACAAAGGTTCCGCCGCAGACCTCTAAGTCGAACTTGCATTTTTGCACGGTCGCCATCCGCCGACCCTTGACGCATCCTGCGTAAGCAGGTATCTCCACTCCGTGGCACACACTGGCGATCGGCTTGTCGGCCTTGAAAAAATGCTTTGTTATGCGCACGAGATCAGGGTTGTATCGCGTGTATTCGGGCGCCCGGCCGCCTGAGAAGAATATGCCGAGGTAGTCTTCGGGCTTGATGTCCTTGAATGCAATATCGGCTTGGATAGTATAGCCTTCCCATTCGCGGGTGACCATTCCATCCCAGTCCGGCGGAATCTCGTGCATCACCATGTGATATCGCCGCTTCTCAGGCCCGGCCACAACGGGCTCGAAACCATCCTCTTGCAGCCGGTAGTAAGGATACAGCGTATCAACCGTTTCAGTAGCATCGCCAACAATAACCAATACCTTATTCATAACAGCATCCCTTTCTTTATCTATAACATCCGCCTCAAGCCTTGTAGTCTCGCGCCGACAATACCCACTGTGTCATTCCGAGCGCAGTCGAGGAATCTGTTCAAACAAGTCCGCGAAGCGGCTCAACATTTGCCCACATCGAATTCCGCCACAATCGGCGTATGGTCGCTCGGCCGCTCGACAACTCGCGGCTCTCTATCTATATAGCACGCCGTGCTCTTTTCCGCAAGCCCGCGAGTGGCCATAATATGGTCCAGCCGCCACCCCAGATTCCGCTTCAGCGGATTCCTCGCCCGATAGTCCCAGAACGTATATTGCCCCGCCTCCTTGCAGTGCACCCGGAAGACATCGACAAATCCCCACTCCATAATCTTGTCCAGAGCCTTATGAACTTCCGGATGGTAGCACACATGCCCCAGCAGACCGGCCGGGTCGTAAACATCTATCGCCGACGGCGCCACGTTCAAATCGCCTATCCAAACAACAGGGTCGCTTGGCTGGAAATTCTCCTCGAAAAAGCTCAGCAGCCGACCGAACCAGTTCAACTTGTAATCGAATTTCTGCGACTCGGCCAAGTAACCTTGCGGAATATAAGTATTGACGACCGTTATCCCACCGACCCGGCCGCTGATCAGCCGGGCCTCGTCCTTCGGCTCATTATCGAAGCCGTCTCTGGCGTCCTTGATTTCGCCCTTACTGAAAATCGCCACTCCGTTATAACTCTTCTGCCCCCTGAACGCATACTTATACCCGATCTTATCGAACGCATCGCCGGGGAAATCCGCATCCTGGACCTTCGTCTCCTGCACCGCAAGGACGTCCGGCTGATGCTCCTTGAGCCACTGGACAACAATTCCCAGCCGCACTCGCAACGAATTAACATTAAAACTCGCAATCTTCATTCTGTCAGTCTCTTCGGCCCATACTGCCGTAATTCGCAGCTTTCAGTTTCTTCAACTCGCCGGCTCCAGCCGATTGGGAACTTGTCGCCTATCGCCCAATGTCGTATAATACTATCAGGACAAACTTCTGTTGGAAAGCCCTTAGAAGGCGACCTATGTCATTAAAAATCCTAACTCAATTTAGGGCAATTGTATGAGAGTCGTATCGCAAAGACCGTCTTGCCGGATGAATGTAGCCCTGTATCTATGCGTTCTTGGCGTGTTGGCAGGTGCTGTCCGCGCCACAGACAACTCGAAACAAGTCAAAGCATCATGCTATGTGGTCGTCGCAAGTGAAAAAACCGGCGCCGAGGCCGACTGGAAACTGGTTATCGACGCCCTCGTCGAGAAGCATCAAGCGAAGGTAGTCACATATAGCAAAAGTCTCGGCGAGGTCCTCGAAAAGCTCGCTCGGATATTCCCACGCTACACTTGTTTCGTGGCGAAGCCTGAAGAAACCAATAGAGATTTTGTCGGCGATGCACATCGGCTGGCCAGGAAGCTCGACACCGACCCCTACACCGACGTAATCTGGGGCATTATCACGGGTTACGATCCCGCCGACGCCCTGCGAATCGCCCGCCATAAAGAGCCGCTAACGGCCCGCAGACTGCTGACGGGTACAGTCGGTTCGCCCCTCGATCAGTACGATGAAGGGGTGATGTTCAACGAATTGCAGGCCCGCGTCATGTGGCAAAAGGAGCCCGGCGGAGAGGTCACGAAAAAGCCCTGCCCCACAGATACCACCAAAATGATCGCAAACGCCTTCAACAACTACCAGCCGCACGTTTTCATAACCTCCGGCCACGCCACCGAACGCGATTGGATGATAGGCTACAGCTATCGCAACGGCTTTCTTCGCTGCAAAGACGGCCAACTGTACGGCCAGGACACAAAAGGCGCTCGCCACAACATCAACTCACCTAATCCCAAAGTCCACCTCGCTGTCGGCAACTGCCTGATTGCGAACATCCCCGACCGCAACTGCATGGCCCTGGCATTGATGCACTCAGGCGGGGTCTATCAGATGGTCGGATACACAATCCCGACAAGCTACGGGTACGCCGGCTGGGGCGTCAAGGACTACTTCTCCGAACTCCAGGCGGGCCGATTCACACTCGCACAGGCCCACTACGTCAACAACCTCGCACTCGTGTACGAACTTGAGAAACGAGGCCAAAATACCGAAAAAGCAACACGCCCCGGCCTGCGAGGCGACCGTGACGTCGTCGTACTCTACGGCGACCCCGCATGGGACGCGAGGATGGCTCGACGCAAGCTCCCATGGACCCAGAAGCTCACCGAAAACAAGGGCCTCTACACCTTCACCATCACCGCCAACAAAACCGCCGACTGGGACAATCGCCCCGTTATCGAATTACTGCCCCACCGCATAAAGAACATCAAGTTAATAGAAGGCCAAGAGTACAACCCCGTCATCATGGATAATTTCGTTCTCGTCCAGATGCGGGATGAACTGGCGCCGATGAAAGGCAACCGAGGAGGCCAAATCCCAATCCGAGGCGATTTCAAAAAGGGCCAGACATTCAGAATAGTCTTCAGAGCCGATAGAATTTAACCGTGTCCGTATCAAAGAATCGCGAGTAAACTGCTGTTCGGCAAGATACCTATGGATTGGATGAAAACAACATGGTTTATTCTGCTCTTGGCGGCCGGCTCGGTTATGGCGGCCCCCGCCGGACGCCTCGAAATCTGCCCCGACCATCCTTATTACTTCGGCGACGGCGACCGCCATATCGTGTTGGTCGGCGTCTCAGACCGCCAGTTATTCTCTATTTGGCGCAACGATAAGGGATTCTCCTGGGGAAAATACCTCGATGATCTGGCGGAACATCGGATAAACTATGTGCGTCAGGATGTCTTCGACTGGGGCAAGCTGCTCGCGCCGCAAGGATACCCGGGCCAACTCTCGAATCCCGCCTGGCCCTTCGCACGCACGGGGCCCGGCAAAGCAATAGACGGCAAGCCCAAGTTCGACCTGACAAAGTTCGACCAATCCTATTTCGAGAAGCGCCTCAAGCCCTTTCTGCGCGAGGCGGCCAAACGCGGCATTTACGTTGAGTTGACGCTGTTCGAAGGGCTCAGAGCCCGCAGTGATTTCGCCGAAAGCCTCTGCGCCGAAGCGAACAACATCAATCGCCTCGGCCTGCAGCGGCGCGGTGTAACATCCGATACGGCCCTCGACAATCCGCGCCTTGTGGCTATTCAGCACAGCTACGTTGACAAAGTTTTAGCTGAGACGGCACATTTCGGCAACGTCATATATGAGATAGCCAATGAAACCGGCGGCAGACGCTGGGTGGCGAATCTCGTTGATTATATACACAATCATCCAACACATCCCAGCCGCCTCGTCTCAGCCGGCGAGCAGACCTCCTCCTTCGACCCTCGCACCGGAGACAACGATATCGTCGTCAAGCATAGGGGCAAAGGCGGCCTATACGCCACCGACGCCGACGTCTGCAATCATCACGCATCCCTCCTGTCTTTCCGCGTCGGCAAACCCGTCACTCACAACGAGTACTTCCTCTATGCCAACGGTAGCACCGACGACGTCAACTTCCCGCGGAAAATGATGTGGGCCGATTTCACCGCGGGGGGACATTCCAATTTTTTCGACTTTGCTTTCTGGCGCGGCACGGGCAGAACCGTTGAGAACGGCCTGCCCTCGCGCTCGCCGCCGTCCGAGATACTCCGCGGCGCCGGGAACCTCCTGAGCTTTCTTGCTGAGAACAAAGTCGAGTTCTGGGAAATGGCCCCGCACGACGAACTCGCTGCCGTAAAGGCAAAGGGCGAATCTCATATCTTCACCCTCGCCCAACCCGCCGAGCAATACATCTGCTACATCCTCGGCGACGGCCCCTGTGATGTTACTCTGCGTCTGACGCAAGGCCCCTTCGCATCTCGCTGGTACGACCCGAAGTCCGGGCGCTTCCTCACCCCGCCAAAACAGACCCAAGGCCCCGGCCAATCCCGCTTCCAATCCCCATCCTTCAACCACGACATCGTATTGTACGTCTTCAGATCGAAACTCTAAACCGCATCACAACCTGATTCACCGGATACCTGCCGCGATTGTGGCAGAGCGGACGCCAAATCACAAAACCAGCGATGCAAACCTATTCATTGAAAACCGCGCAATAACAAAAAAAGCGGTGGACTGGGACGCGGAGGGAGAGAGGAGAGAGAGGATATCCCCAGCCCACCAGAGGCTTATAATACCACACAACCACCGCACCTGCAAGAAGTAATTTGCAAAAATTTTCCGAAATTCGCATTTTTTTTTACCGGTCCCTCGCGTCCTCCACCCCCCGCACCCTTAATCCGAGGCCGCAGAGCGACTATAATCGCACAAAAAAACCGCAACTTCATATCAGACAGAGAGTTATGGCCTTGTCAATCCTTCGGTTCGCTTGTGCGCCTGCATTATTTTGTGTCTCTGCAGCCGGCCGAGCTTCGCCCAAAGCCCGAGAATATCTAAATTAGCTGAGCGATCTAATCACAAATTGTCTGCGGCTGATCCCCCATGAAAGCAAGAGCCGTTTCCAGGCGCATACTATTTGGACTTTCCGGTTTCTGTGCCATAATTTAGTTGAGCAGTAATGCCGGATTCCGCCGCCATAATGAGCTATCAGAAGCGACACGCTCCGACAGTTCACTCTGCAGAATCTGATTCGGCTATTATAAATAGAGATGTGTGCTTTTTCATTCTCACTGAAAAGGGGAATAGGCAATGCCCAAACCGATACTTTTGGTCGAAGATGACCGCGTGTATGCGAGGTTGGCGCGAAGCGCTCTCAAGCAACTCCTTGTTCCAAACAAGCTCGTCCATGTCGCCGACGGCAAAAAGGCCTTGGAGTATCTCTGTGACGCCGCCAATCCCAAACCATGTCTGATCCTATTGGATCTCTACATGCCTGGAATGAACGGCGCCGAGTTTTTGAAGGTTGTAAAATCCGACTGTACGTTAAAGCACATCCCGGTCGTCGTGCTCACGGCCTCGCCAGAGGCGGCGGACGTTGCGATTAGTTTTGAATTGGGGGCTGCAGAGTACTTGAAGAAGGGCGCCGGCTACAACGACCTGCTCTTCAAGATGAGTAGATTGATGCCCTATTGGACCGGCATAGAAGCGCCCTCTGCCTCCACCGCAGCACCTGGCATGGCAAGACATTGGTAATGTCTATAGGCGACGGGACTTCTCGGCCGCCGATCTCAGTTCACTACGAACCAATTATTCCAACTATTGAAGTGAAGAAGGGCTGTAAATCCCGATCTCATCGGCATTCACGCAACCCTGTCAATATCTTAGCTTCTTTTCTCGTTACAATGCTTGTCGTCTTCCCGCCAACCCGACAAGACCTACGTCAATACTGCCCGGCAGGATCACACCGCGAGCAGGGATAGGAGTCGCCTCGACTCAGTCGGTCGCCACGTAGCCCTATGTATCCGCCGCGCAAACAACGCGTGCTGATCCTACACGAACTCCAAAAACGAGCACCGCAGAAACTGTTACTTATTTGATTGTCGTTAATATGCTCTACGCACTCCGCCTTCGGCGCAGCATCAGCCCGCCAAGGCCGAGCAGCATTATGCTAACCGGTTCCGGAATCGCAACTACACGATCTATAGCCACCTGGCCCCAGGTACTTTGGGAGGCCCATGCCTGATCGATGGCAACAAGCGTCAGGACGTTACCGGCTGGTCCGGCGAACGTGGTCTCCACCCAGTATTCGTTGGTGGCCGGATCGGAGACATAATAGCCCCAAGGCATACCGTCAACAAAGACCGCAAAATCATCGCCTCCGCCGCCGGCGGCATCCAGCGCCAATCCATCGAGGTGTCTAATCACCATGGACCAGACGGGCGTGGGGAATATGATCGTCCCTGTGGCTGTGCCGCCCTGTTCGTAGATTGTCCTGCATTTGTAATCCCAGGTCGCAGTTGTGGGCGCGGTGTAATTATCGCCTGTGCTGCCGAAACCGCCCCAGCCTCCGCCGATGCTGTCCGGATTTATGGCGCTCCAATCCGGCCCAAGATAAGCGGTCTCTGAGGCAGATCCTACATCCACATTGTACGCCGCCAGTGCCGGCCCTGCACAGAGAGCCAACACCGCACCAATTAATACCAACTTCTTCATCACTTTACCTCCTTCAAATTACTACGTTATTGTTAATACGGCCTACAAACTACGCCGTCTTCGAAGCCAGCCAACAAGACCGACCCCAAAATTGGGGACAACCTTGTCTTGCTTAGGGGGGAATGCTCCAAAGAGCCTTCCCGCCCCACGTCCATGTTAACACCACCTAATAATACCCCATCATGCCAGACTCTGTCAAGCGAAAAATGCCCAAATATCCCGAAAACCCTAAAATCCCGTAGTTACCACGTGTCTTTCACGGCCCGAAATGCCGGGATTCTGTGCATAAAAAGCCCCTCCCTGAGCACGAAAGTACAATTTTTTGTACGACAACTGGCTGTCTAAACCCAGATCATGCAGCGCCGATTCCGCGCAATATGCCCGCTGGCTTGGGACCAAAACGCTGATTTCCGCGCAAAAAGCAACAATAATGGTGGGCTGAGGCGCGGAGGGAGAGAGGAGAGAGAGGAAATCCCCAGCCCACCGACTGGTATAATACCAGAACCCACACAGAATGTGCAAGTTATTTTTCTGCAAAAATCAAAAAAAATCATCCGGGGACTGGATAGATTCGGCGGTTCGCACAACCGGGAAAATCGTTCGGAGCCCCAGAGGCACAAATTTCCTTTTCGCCGATCCGGGTTCGACGGCAAGTAGAAGCTCGCCCGCTCCTGTCTTAGGCGAGTTCCTCGAGATCGATTTTTTGATTTCCGCCCTTGACAGGCGGCATGCCCTTTATCGGTATGGGCTTTTGTGCTATCTGCCCCAGCAGATCGATTTGATCGGGCGACTTGTTCTCGCCATCCCGGACTTTGTGAATTATCGCATAGGTCTCCATTATCGCGAGCAGGCTCTGGAGGAAACTCACGGTGCTCTCAGCCCCCTGATTAATGTTGACCCCGCCTCGCATCAGGGCGTCGTTGCATCCTTTCGTCTTGAAGTCATACAGCGCAAGACCCAGGTCGTTCGTTCCAAGAAACCAATCGAAAGCCTTTCTCTGAAGTCGCAGAAACCTGTTGTCCTCCGTTGCATCGTAAGCCGCACGCAGCATCATAACAGTGCCGGCAGCCTCGATCGGCTGCTGGTCGAACGACGCACGCGATTGCCCCCGCTCGTACCATCCGTTACACCCCACGAAGCTGAAGTGTTCTCCGTTGAAGCAGTCTTCCAGCAGAAAGTCGCATGAATTCCCGGCAACAGTCAGGTATCGCTCATTCTCCAAAGTCGCACCCGCCACAAACAGCGCGTGACACAAGACCGCATTATCGTACGTCAGCGTATCCTCGAACCACTGCCAATCGGGAAGACTGTTCTCTTCGTATTGCCTCACAAGCCCGCCCGCGGCCACCTCCAACTGACGTTTAATGTCACTTGCTCCGGGAAACTGCTTGAGATAATCCGACATGCCCAATATCGAGTAAGCCATTCCTCGAGGATGCTGCTTCTCAACCAGCCGCACAGAGATATCGAAACGGTCCTTGATTATCGACATATACGCCGGCGACGGCGACTTGGCCATTGCCGTGCCCAAGGCCCACAGCACTCGCCCGAAAGCATCGTTCGCAGGCTCGTTTTCCCACCACGTCCGGTCGAAGTTCATAAAGTTCCTGATGGAGCCGTCCTTGCTCTGCGAGTGCATAACAAACGACAGATACAACTCGAAAAGCCGCACCGCCTCGGGCTCCGGGTGCTGAGCGTAATATTCCGCCATGGCTATCAACGCCCTGGCGTTATCATCCGTACAGTACCCAAAATCCCTGTTAGGTATCGTAAACTTCGCATGCTGAAAAAGCCCTGTATCGTCCGTAAGCCTCTTAAGGTGCTCCAGCGATGGCTCAGGCGCCGCGATGCTCGATATCGTCTCGGCCGCGGAAAGCGGGCTCTTAGCCGCTATTCGCACCGGAAGCTGCTTCGCACTGAACAGCTTCCAGTAAACCTGACCGATCTTGGGCCAGGTGCGGGACCGCCCGTAATCGTAAGCGCGCCTGCGCAAAGAATAGAACAGCTTATCATTCTCGATCAATTTCACTATCGCATCAGCGATCTCTTTGGAATCGCCCGATCCTACGAGCTTTCCGCGACCGTCCGCCAGGAGTTCCTCAGCCGCCCAATAAGGGGTCGAAACAACCGCCTTGCCGGCGCCAACCGCAAAGGATAACGTCCCGCTGGTCAACTGTTTTCGGCTTAGATAGGGCGTGACATAGATGTCCGCCGCGCAAAGAAAGTTGTGAAGCTCTTGATCGTCCACAAACCTGTTATAGAAGATCACATGGTCCTCAAGCCCGAGCCTCTTCACTAACCGTTGAAGACTGAATCTGTACGATTCGCCGTCGTGCTTGAGCACGTTCGGATGCGTCATGCCCAAGACAAGATAAACCACCGACGGCTCAGCCTCGATTATACTCGGCATCGCCTTGAGCATAATCTCAATGCCCTTATTCTCACTAAGCAGCCCGAAGGTCAAAATGGTCTTCCGGCCCTCCATACCGAATTTATGCTTGTAGTAGTTGCTGTCAACGAAGGGCAAATCCGGTATGCCGTGCGCAATCAGCCGGACTTTCTTGCCCGATACTCCATACACATCCCCAAGCATGGTCACGCCGCGCTCGTTCATCGTAATAACATTGTAGGACGCTTCGCATAAGTCAATCATCGACTTGCGGTAGGGCTCTTCGGGCTCATCGAGCACCGTATGCAGAGTTGTTATAATCGGAGCTTTGAGCCGGTCCAGCAGCAGGCTCAGATACGCGCCGCCTTTGCCACCGAACAGCCCGAATTCATGCTGTACCGACACGATGTCAACATGGCTGAAATTGATATAGTCCGCCGCACAAATGTAATCGCTCTTAACGTTCTGCCGAATCTCGAACTTCACCGGATCGGCGTACTTCAGATCGTCCCCCGAGCGCATCGCCACAACCAAAGGCTCGAACTCGCCTTTCGCAGCCTTCGAGACATTTGCAATCAGGTCGGTCGTGAAAGTAGCTATGCCGCATTTTCTCGGCAGAAACGAAGATATGAAAACTACTCTTTTCCTGGCACGTTTTGCCATCTACAGTTTCCTCCTTTCTAAGGCCCATGCAAAAGAGCGTATTTATTCTACGGCTTGTTTTGCAGTCTGTCAAGCAAATTGGAGTAGCCATAATGACGCCAAGATGCCGTATATAGGCCCATCCCTGTGCATATCGCCTGCTCTAAACTCAAAAACGCCGAATAGCCCCTTTTTCTTCAAAATTATTGCGGATTTTTCATTTTTTTTAGTACCATATCATGCCGGGATCGTATAATATACTACCAAATTAGTAGGAATATCAGGGTTTGCCGATGAAGCTATCTACAAGAACGAGATATGGAGTCAGGGCCATTTTGGAACTGGCTGAAAACGCCGGAGAAGGCCCTTTGCAGCTAAGGATCATAGCCCGTCGCCAGGGTATATCTGTAAAGTATCTTGAGCAATTGATGGCCGTCCTGAAGTCTGCCGGCTTCGTAAGAAGTATTAGAGGCGCGAAAGGCGGTTACATCCTGGCAAAGCCGCCGGACAAGATCAGGCTCGATGAAGTCTTTTACTGCCTTGAAGGAACCGTGACTACCGCAGAGTGTGTGGAGGACGAGAAGTACTGTCAGCGGGCCGCTGGATGCGCCGCAAGGATCATCTGGACACAGGTCCACGAAGCAATAGAAAAGGTGCTCGAAGCGATTACTCTCCAGGACCTGATCGACAAGGCAAATGCATGCGGAGCCGCGAACTATCATATATAAGCAGAAGAAGGAGAAAACTATGAGCGCGATATTCGAAGACATCACCGCTGCTGTCGGGTTCACACCCTTAGTCAGAATCAACAAGCTCGGCTTGCCCAACGCGACCATTCTTGCCAAGCTTGAGTCATACAATCCCTGCGGAAGCATAAAGGACAGGATCGCAAAGTCGATGATAGAAGCAGCCGAAAAGGAAGGCGCGATCAAACCCGACACCGTCATTGTAGAGCCCACAAGCGGCAACACCGGCATCGGACTCGCCTTCATCTGCGCCGCGAAGGGATACAAACTCGTACTGACAATGCCCGAATCAATGAGTATCGAGAGAAGAAAACTGCTCGAACTATTCGGCGCCAAACTCGTACTCACACCTGCAGCCAGTGGAATGGTCGGAGCCGTAGAAAGGGCAGAGCAACTTGTGGCCGAGAACGAGAATTCATTCATGCCCCAGCAGTTCAAGAACCCTGCAAACCCTCAGGCCCACAGGGAAGCAACCGCAGAAGAGATATGGGCCGATACCGACGGCAAGATCGATATCTTCGTCTCAGGCGTCGGCACCGGGGGCACATTGACAGGATGCGGCGAAGTCTTAAAGCAGCACAACTCAAACATCCAAATCGTTGCCGTTGAGCCCTTAGATTCGCCCGTACTATCCGGAGGCCGGGCGTCTTCTCATAAGATACAGGGCATCGGAGCAGGTTTCGTCCCCGATGTTCTAAACGTCGATCTCATCGACCAAATCGTCCAGGTCACAAACGCCGACGCTATAACAATCGCGCGACAGTTGGCGCTCAAAGAGGGCATTTTGGCTGGAATCAGTTCCGGAGCCGCATTGTGGGCGGCTATTGAGCTTTCAAAACGCACCGAGAACGAAAAGAAAACCATTGTCGCCATACTGCCGGACACCGGCGAGAGGTATATCTCGACTGAAATGTATCAGTAGCAGCAACCACTTGCCCCTTTGATGCAGAGGACCGCAAATATGAAAAAGAAAAAACTCACCGGCGGCAAAATCACAAAACTCGTCGGAAAAATCGTAGAGACTTACAAGGGCGATTCCGGTATTAACTTCATCGACGCCTCCAATCTGCCTGTCAGGGGCGAAATACTCGAAATACTCGAATTGCTCTTTGAAGTCCTCTTCCCGGGGCATACCGGCAGAAGGACCGTCACAAGAGCAAACATCGAATTTGTCCTCGGCGACATCCTCTATGAAATCTATACCGAGTTGGCCGGCCAAATAGAGCGGGCATACCTGTATCAGTGCAGAATAAAGCAGTGCGACGATTGTGATTGCCGAACAAAGGCGGAAAATGTCACCCAGCACCTCTTGAACAGGCTGCCCATAATAAGAGAGTTGCTCAAAGGCGACGTCCGCGCTGCATTCGAAGGAGACCCCGCAGCGAAATCATACGAAGAAATTGTTATTAGTTATCCCGGCATCATTGCAATAGCAACCTATCGCATCGCGCACGAGTTGTATCTCGAACAGGTTCCTCTAATCCCGCGAATTATGACCGAATGCGCGCACGCAAAAACCGGAATCGACATCCATCCCGGCGCAAAAATAGGCCGGAACTTCTTCATCGACCACGGAACCGGAGTCGTTATCGGAGAAACAACCGTCATCGGCGACAGAGTCAAAATCTATCAGGGAGTCACCTTGGGCGCAATGAGCTTCCCGAAGGATGAAAGAGGCAGGATTATAAAGTCGGGAAAAAGACACCCGACTATAGAGGACAACGTCACCATCTATGCCGAGGCCACAATACTTGGCGATATCGTCGTCGGCAAAGGAGCCGTAATAGGCGGCAATGTCTGGGTAAAGCAGCCCGTCCCGCCGGGTGTCACCGTAACAACCGCCAACCCGGACCTCGTGTACACTAAGCATAAAGGCAAGAAACCGTAATCGATTGACCATTTTCAAAGTAACTCAGGAGCGACCTGTGGACCAACGCCTGCTCGACAAGATCGAAAGCCTAAAAGAACAGCGAAACGCCGTCATTCTCGCTCACAACTATCAGCCCGGCGAGATACAGGACTTAGCTGATTTCTGCGGCGATTCTCTGGGCCTGAGCATAAAGGCCGCCAATACCGACGCCGAGGTGATCGTATTCTGCGGCGTGAAGTTTATGGCCGAAACCGCCGCCATTCTCTCACCGCAAAGAACAGTCCTCCTGCCCGACAAATATGCCGGCTGCCCGATGGCCGATATGATAAACGCCGAGCAACTGCGGGACCTAAAGCAGCAGCACCCCGACGCCCTCGTCGTCTGTTACGTCAACAGCACCGCGGAAGTAAAAGCCGAAAGCGACTACTGCTGCACCAGCGCCAACGCCGTCGAGCTCGTCCAGGCCCTGCCGCCCGACGCCGAGATAATCTTCGTACCCGACAACCACCTCGGCCGCCACGTCGCCGACAAGACTTCTCGCAACCTCATCTTCTGGCCCGGCTACTGCGCATCACATGTCCTCATAACCGACGACGATATAAGACAGACAAAGCAAGAACATCCCGACGCCCTCGTTTTGGCGCACCCGGAGTGCAACGAGCCCGTCAAAGAACTCGCCGACGAATTGCTCAGCACCTCCCAAATGCTCAGCTTCGCCGCCAAAGGCTCGGCGGACAAATTCATCATAGCAACAGAGATAGGAATCATACACACACTAAAAAAGCAGAACCCGGATGCCCAATTCATCCCGGCTTCGGAAAGGGCAATCTGCCCCAACATGAAAAAGATTACTTTGGACAAAATCGTCGCGTCACTCGAGGACATGCGATACGAAATCACAGTCCCCGACGACATCGGAGCAAAAGCAAAGAAATCACTCGATAGAATGATAGAAGTTTTGCCGGCAAAATAACTTCATGCGGTCCAGTGAAAGGAAAACTTACCGTTTGTCATTCCCGCGAAAGCGGGAATCCAGAAACGTTTGACCATGCGATATTGATTTTGTCGCAGTCTCTTATAGGAACAAAAAATGACCCAAAAGAATAAACATCATCTGGGAACACTGGCCCTGCACGCAGGCCACGAAGTCGATTCCGACACCCTCAGTCGAGCCGTCCCCATCTACCAGACGACCAGCTACGTCTTCAAAGACACCGACCACGCCGCAAATCTCTTCGCATTGAAAGAATTCGGCAATATCTACACGCGGTTGATGAACCCAACCACAGATGTCTTCGAAAAACGAATCGCAGCACTCGACGGAGGCGTCGGCGGCCTCGCATTCAGTTCCGGCCAGTCCGCCATATACACCAGCATCTTCAACATCTGCGGTGCAGGCCAGCACATTGTTTCGTCAAACTCCCTCTACGGCGGAACGGTTACTCTCTTCAGCCAGACATTCGGCAAGCTCGGAATCGAAGTGACCCTCGTCGATCCCAAGGACCCCGAGAACTTCGCAAAGGCCATAAAGGACAACACCCGCCTGATATACATCGAGACACTCGGAAATCCAAAGAACGATGTCCTCCAGTACGAAAAAATCGCAGAGATCGCCCACAAAAACGGCATGCCCGTAATCTGCGACAACACAGTGATGACCCCAATGCTATTTCGCCCCATCGACTCCGGCATCGACATAGTAGTATATAGCTGCACAAAATTCATCGGCGGACACGGAACATCCATCGGCGGAGCAATCGTCGATTCCGGCAAATTCGATTGGACAAACGGCAGATACCCCGAACTGACCGAGCCGGACCCCAGCTACCACGGCGTTAAATACGTCGAGGCGGTCGGAAATCTCGCATACATCATAAAAGCGAGAACACAGTTCCTTCGCGACATGGGCCCCTGCATGTCCCCGTTCAACGCATTCCTGTTCATCCAGGGCCTCGAAACCCTCCACCTCAGAATGCCAAGACACTGCGAAAACGCACTCGCCCTGGCAAAATGGCTCGAAAAACAGAATGAAGTCGCCTGGGTCAACTACCCCGGCCTCGAATCACACCCCGACCACGCCCTGGCCAGGAAGTACCTCACTAAAGGATGCGGCGCAATCCTCGGATTCGGAATAGA
>JAUVXL010000276.1 GCA_030603595.1 Sedimentisphaerales bacterium
CAGCCCCGCTCGAGAGCGAGGCTATAATCTGCTTCAGCAGAGATAGCGATGAAACCGTTTTCAGCAGGCACTGTCGTCTCGTTGTACCTATCCGAGCCCCAGCCGACAATAGTGCCATCGGCCTTGAGGGTAAGGGAATGCAGGCCCCCGGCGCTGATGGCGACATAATCGTGTCCCGCAGGGGGTGTCGCCTGGCCCTCATCATTGTAACCCCAGGCCACGAGACTCCCATCAGCCTTCAAAGCAAGTAAATGCTGACCCCCTGCGCTGATGGCGACAAAGTCATTTCCATCGGGCGGCGCAGCTTGCCCGTGGTGGTTCGAGCCCCACCCAACAATACTGCCGTCGGTCTTTAGGGCAAGTGAGTGACAATCTCCAGCGCTGATAGCGGCAAAATGGGTTCCATCCGGTGGTGTTGCCTGACCGTATTCATTGCCTCCCCAGCCAACGATACTGCCGTCGGTCTTGAGAGCAAGGGAATGGTATCCTCCCGCGCTGACGGCAATAAAATCGTTACCGTCCGGCGCTATCGCCTGACCGAGTCAGGTTCCGAAGCGATCATAGTTCGAGCCCCAACCGACGATGGAGCCATCGGTCTTCAGGGCAAGGCTATGGCCTCCTCCTGCGCTGAGGGCGACAAAATCGTTTCCATCGGGCGGCATCGCCTCGGCATAGTTATCGTTAACCCAGCCGACAATTGTGCCGTCGGCCCTGAGGGCGAAGGCTCCGGCAACGGCAATGAAGTCAGTTCCGTCAGGAGGCGTGGACTGAAGATAGTAATTATCGCCCCAACCGACCATCGTGCCGTCGGCCTTGAGGGCAAGCGAATGGTATCCTCCTGCGCTGACGGCGATGAAATCGTTTCCATCCGGCGGGACAGCCTGATCATAATTATTTAGGCCCCAAGCTACAACTGTGCCATTGGCCCTCAGGGCAAGCGAATGGTAGTGTCCTGCGCTGACGGCGATAAAGTCTTTTCGGCCAGGTTCTGTGCTGTCTATGACCATGATTCCCCAGCCGCGGATTGCGGCGCCGGGGGATTGTTGGGTTGGGCAGAGGGCGCAGAGGGATGCTGCGATCAGGGCTATTGGGCGGAAGATTTTGGTTTTTGGTCTTGTCATTTTTTTAAGTCAGATTGGTGCGAAGCATCGCACCCTACATGGTCATCCGGTCGGTTACCCTCCCGGGTCGTTATAAATAATCAAAGGTGCGGCCTCAATCGTTGCGAACAGTAGAATACCAAATTTTGGGTGTATTTGCAAGGTGAATTGCCAAAAACTTTTTCGGCGGCTGAAGATATTCTTGGGGTGTCTAGGCGAAGAACGGGGGGGAATATCGAATATTGAAGACGGAATTTTGAATATCGAAGTGAAATGGCGGGCGGCGCACACGCTGCGAGTCGGCGGGGAAGGGCCGATGCCCGAGAGACGATCTATATCCGGTGGATTCCGGATCAGGTCCGGAATGACAGGGGGGGGCGCCTTCAATTGACTATTGACTATTGATTATTGATTATTTGTGCGGAGAGGCGGCGTCTTTTTGGTGGGTTCCTGCGCTTGCCCCTACGGTGCTTCGGCCGCAACGAGAGGAAAGGCTGAGCGGGCCCTTGAGGGACAGGCGGCGGGTGTTCAAATAGATGCCTTCCGCCTTTGGCGGGCGCTCGGCATGACGGGGAGGTGCTCATTCTGTTGGGGGCTGCTGGTTCATTCTGGTCTTGATTGCGTCGATCTGCTCGTCGGTGACCTTGGCGCCGAGGTCCTGTGCAATCTTGATATGCTTCCAGGCCAGGTCGAATTCCTTCAAATAGTAGTATCCGACCGCAAGCTGGTAATGCACATCGGCGATCCCGTCGTCAAGTTCGACGGCATTCAAGAACGCTCCGACCGCCTGTGCATAGTCGCCCTTGTTGGAGTACGCCGCACCGAGATTGAAGTAAATCATAGCCTCAGCCGGCTCGACCGTTATAGCTCGCTCGAACAGGCCGATCGCCGAGTCGTATTTCTCTTGGCCGAAATAAGCATTTCCCAGATTTACCAGCGCATTGAGCATATTGGGTTTTATGGACAAGGTGCTGTTATAGGCCGCAATTTCATCGTCGGCCTGCCCTAATTGGCCGTAGCATACTGCCATTCCATAGTATGCCTCCGCCGAGCGCGGCCTGAATTTCAACGACTTCTTGTACTGGGCTATCGCCTTCTCGCACTTGCCCATCTGCTCGTAAACGTCGCCTAAAAGCAGGTAAGTCTCAGCATCCTTCGGCTCCAATGCAGCCGCAGCGTTCAACTGCGATAACGCCTGCACATAGTTCTTCTGCTTTGCGTATGCTATCGCCAGATTCCTGTAAGCATCCGTAAACTTCGGATCCAATTCAAGGGCCCGACGATATTCCGAAATCGCGTAAAGCATCCACTCACGCCCGCTGTAGGCATTGCCCAGGTTGTTGTGTGTCTTGGGATTTTCCGGGTTTATCGCAAGAGCAGCCTCGTATTCACGTATCGCAGCGGCATACTCGCCTTGTCTGACAAATACGTTTCCAAGGTTGGTCCGCGCTTCCGAAAGGGTCGGATTAATCTCGGCGGCCCTCATAAGAGCAAGAAGCTCGGATTCGGTATTGCCGACTTTGTTATAGCTCAAGCCCAGATTACTGAAGAAGCACCCTAAAGTCTGAATCTTGTTGAGATTCTTCATGTAGATGCCGTCGCGATTTCCCTCCGGCACCTTGAACTTCTCCATATAGTGCTTGTCGGACGCCGTCCCCCCTTTACTGGTCGTCTCGATATTGAAGCGGACCCGCCCGTCGTCGTACCGGACAAAAAAATGACCCGGCACAACCACGCCGTATAGTGGAAGCCCCAATCGTTCCCCAAGAGAAAGATAAAGAACCGAAAGACTCAGGCAGTATCCCTTCCCCTTATCCAGCACGGTATGCAGAAACAGATCGTTCGGATCGTCGGCTTCTTTGAGCGGTTTGTACGCAAGCTCCTGGAACAGGTATTCGTTTATCACCGGGATCGCACGATAGTTGACCTTCAGCCTCTTTTCCTCAAGCCTCCGCCGAATCTCTATCGCCATCTCGTCGAGCGTCTCCAAGTGTCTTCGCCCGTGCACCAGATCGCTCCAGTGTTCCGAGACAATCAGCGCCGCCGTCGCCAGGTCCACCTCTTCGGGTCGCAGCCGAAGCACTTGTTCGACCGACTTTGCGTAAAGCCCGTTCTTGCCCTCATTCGCAAGCGCCTCATATCCGCTCGCCGAGGTCCCAGAGTAAAGAAGCAAACCACAAATTGTTCCGAATATCGCCTTTTTCATCGGTTCATACGCTCTTTTTCGCTCATACTTGCGATTACCTTTATTCTCCAAACGCCACGCCACGCATACTGTGTCGCCGTAAGTATCGCTGCACAAGAACTTTATCGTCCGTCAAGCCCTTGACCTTTCCTCTTTTTTGCCAAAATAAGACTGCCGAAAATCTCTTTCTCCCAGACAAATAGCTATTGAATAATGTAAGCGTTAAAGTTATTCTATGCAACGTAATTTTCTTAAGTTCGGAGAAACACTATGACTGCCAGAGACGCCACAAACACTTCTACCGCCCTTCGCTCGGCCCGCCGCAATGTCCTATGTATAATCTTGCTGTCGGCCTTTTTAATCTTAGGCGGATGTCGCCGATCGGATTCACCGGCCCCGCCTGCGCCGAATGAGCCCGACGCCTCGGCCCAGGCTGAGCCAAATGAGCCGAAGGTCACCCCCGCAACAGCGACAAATGAACCGAATGTCTCGCCCGAGCTAATAACAGCCGAAACCAGCCTTTTCGACGGGAAGACACTCGGCAAGTGGAAGGTCACCGACTTCGGAGGCCAGGGAGAGGTTGCCGTCAAAGACGGCGCGATCCACATGGATATCGGCCAGGATATGACCGGGATTACCTGGAGCGGTCCCCTCATTCGCATGGACTATGAGATATCCCTCGATGCGATGCGCACAAAGGGCAACGATTTCTTCTGCGGGCTGACATTCCCGTTCGGCGACAAGCCGTGCTCGCTAATACTCGGCGGATGGGGAGGAGGCCTCTGCGGACTTTCCAATATCGACTACTACGACGCCGCAAACAACGAGACCACGCGAATGATCTCATTCGAGAACAACAAGTGGTGCCACGTCCGCCTCCGCATCACCCCGGACAAAATCGAGGCATGGCTCGACGACGAGGTCCTCGTTAATATCAATGTCAAGGGCCGCCACATCGACATTAGAGCTGAGGTCGATCTCTCCCAGCCCCTCGGCGTAGCAACCTGGCAGACCGCCGGAGCGGTCCGCAACATCGTCGTAAAACCCGTTACCGGCGGGCCCTTGCTTCCCACCCCGGAGTTTTAGCAGGCCGGTCGAAGCCAGAGGGTTATCAGGACAGGCTCAACTATCGAAATAAATATCCCACCGCTCATAATCACTACATCCTAATACTACAGCGCAACTTAGCACTGCAAAACCCGGTTTATTGTTAAAACCCGAAGCACGAAATCCGAAATCCGAAACAATATCAAATGTTCAAAATCCCAATTTTCAAAACAAAAGCACCGATTTGGCTTGGCATTGTC
>JAUVXL010000123.1 GCA_030603595.1 Sedimentisphaerales bacterium
CCCCGTTTTTAGCTCAAAAACAAAGGCCAAAATCCCCGGAAATCCCTTCGCAACCGGACCCATACTTGCGTTTTTTCCCCTTGCTGGCAATTTTCTTCCACATCCTACCATTCCCCCCCCTCAATCTAAATTCCAAATTCATAAATCCCCCCTCGCCGCCCATCGTGGGCTGAGCCTCCCATACAACTTTAGCTCATTTTAGACACTCATCCTTTAGAGCCTTGATTTTTGGGGGGATGGTCAATACTCTATCGTGATGGCAGCAATTTTGGGCTTGGAAATTCCGGATGAATCCTATATCAGCAGCCCGGTTGGGGTGCTAACGGTTCTTTGCGGAGTGGGGGCGTTCTTCTTCTTGCTCGAGGAGCGGACGAAGTGGAGGTTGTTCAATTATTTCCCGCCATTGATTTTCATCTATGCAATACCGGCGATAATGTCAAACACGGGCATATTGACCAATACTTCGGCGGTGTATGGCTGGTTGAGCGAGGCGGTGCTGCCGATGTTTCTGATTATCATGCTTCTGAAAGTTGATATTGCTTCGACTGTTCGGATGATGGGCAGGGGGATCTTTGTCATGCTGTTCGGGACGGCAGGCGTGGTGATTGGTGCTCCTATAGCTTTTTGGCTTGTCCGGGACAAATTGCCCGAGTCGTTGGACGCCTGGAAGGCGTTCGGAACCCTGGCGGGCAGTTGGATCGGCGGGACGGGGAATATGGCCGCTGTCTCGGAAGGGCTTGATACAAGCGGGAAGGGGTTCGGGCTCGCGGTGCTTGGTGATAATCTTGTTTATATGATCTGGCTGCCGATTCTGTTAGGGTCGAAGAAGTTCAGCAGGGCGTTCAATCGTTTTACGCGGGTGGATGAGAAGCGAATTGCGATGCTCGAATCGGCTCAAATTAGGCGTGAAGAGGGTCAAGAGCAGGTCAAGATGAGACACTTTCTGTATCTTTTGGTATTGGGGTTTGCGTGTACGTGGGCTGCGGGGATTATTTCTACGAAACTTCCTGAGTTCAAGCCGGTTTTGACCGCTTCGACGTGGAGGATCCTGCTGATTACGACGATGGGGCTTTTGCTTTCCTTGACCCCGGCCAAGCGGATTCCTGCGAGCCATGAATTGGCGATGGCCCTTGTGTATATCTTTGTTGCGAATATGGGGGCGAAGGCCGATGTGTCTGGGCTTGCGGGTTCGGCGGCTTGGTTTCTTCTGGCGTGCTATCTCTGGATAGCTGTGCATGGGCTCTTTTGCGTGGTTGGGGCGTATCTGCTGAGAGTAGATATTCATTCTACTGCGATTGCGAGCGCTGCGAATATCGGCGGGGCGGCGAGCGCGCCTGTGGTCGCCTCTCACCACAACGAGAAGCTTGTGCCTGCGAGTATTTTGATGGCGCTTATCGGGTATGCGGTTGGGACCTATGGGGCGTTTCTTGCGGCTGAACTGTGTTATAGATTGAGTTGAACCGCACGGGCTAAAGCCCATCTACGGAACTGTGTTATAGTGAGTTATTAAAGGGCGATTCGGTGAAACGGCTGTATTGGACAGATCCTGATGTTTATGAGATTGAGGTTGAGGTTACATCTATCGGTGATTGCAGGGTCACTATCGACCCGGTGGTGTTCCATCCCGACGAAGGAGGGCAGCGGCCCGATAAGGGGACTATCGGGGAGGCTGAGGTTCTCGGCGTGGCCCCCTACTTTCGCAGAGGTGACATTGGCCGAAGGGTGGCACGGTCAAACTCGTTTGGCCGTGTGTCCAGACACCAAGAATCGCCCTCGGCGGTGAGAAATGCCCCTTACGTCATCCCAGGCGCGCGCAGGTTGCCTTTTCGCGTGTTTTCCTGCCGTCGTTTCAGGAATTCTCGTTCATCACCGCCATCGGCCGACTCCGCGGCGCGTCTTTCGGCCAGATGTCTCTCGAAAATATCCGCCACAGCGTTCAGACTCGATTCGAGGTTGGCCTTTTTCTCGCCGGCTTGAGCTAATTCCGTGATGCATCTGCTCAACTCTATGGATTCCACGGATGCAAGCAACTTGTCGAGCGGGACATCTGTGGCGGTCTTGAGCATTTCAAAGAGTATTTGGGCCGTTTGCCTTAGCAGGGGAACGTCAAAATCTTTCGCTTTGATTTTGCCCTTAATAGTCTTGTAGAACCTCGGCTCGTTTAGAAGAATTTCGAGCAGTTCTCTTTGTGCGACAGCGAAAAGCCCTTGCCCGAGGTCTATAGCAGGAACGTCCTGTTGACTTCGGACATTGTAGCTTGCGGATCTCTCCGCACGGGTTATACGCGTACTGAGTTCTTTGTTTATCTGCTTGCTTGTGAGGCCGACGATTGTGGATATGCGGTTTGCCAGAAGGCCCGCGTCCATCCGCGAGATGTTGCCTGCGGAAAAACCGATGGCTATCGCCTGGAGGTATTCTTCAAGGGCGGCCTTCCTGCCGGTCAGAGTATCGTCCTTGGCGAATTTCTCCAGCAATCGATCCCATTTGAACTGTAGGACATCGACCGCATCGGCGAGCACCTGCTCGAAGGCCTCTTTGCCGCAATTGAGGATAAAATCGCAGGGGTCCTTGCCTTCCGGCACCGAAGCGATCTTTATATCTATCCGCTGGGACAAGCAGACTTCCAGTGCCCGGTTGGCCGCTTCGACGCCGGCAACGTCACTGTCGAAAACGAGGATGATCTTTTTTGCATACCGTCGCATGATTCGCCCGTGACCGGAGGTAAAACTGGTCCCGAGCGTCGCCACCACGTTCGTGCAACCGTGCTGATGGGCCATTATCACGTCCGTGTAGCCTTCGACGACGACGACGGTGCCCGATGAGACGATTGTGTGGCGCGACTGTTCCAGGCCGAAGAGGCAATTACTCTTGTCGAAGAGGACCGTTGTAGGCGAATTAATATACTTCGCGCCGGTCTCGTCGAGGGTCCGTCCGCCGAAGGCGATCAATCGGCCCGTAACGTCCGTAATGGCGAACATCAAACGGTTCACAAATTTGTCCTGGTTGTTATGCGTCAAAAGGCCCGCCTGCTGGAGAAGATCGAGAGGGGCCTTCTTCTCGCGAGCCACCTTCAAAAGATCGTCCCCGCCGCCCAAAGCCAGCCCGATTCGCCAAGTCTTTATGCTCTCCGGCGATATCTTCCTTTCAGCCAGGTACTCGCGAACACTCTCGCCCTTGATCTCGTCCTCCAGATTCTTAACAAAATGCTCCGCCGCCCACGCATTGGCCTTAGCC
Organism: Sedimentisphaerales bacterium; assembly: GCA_030603595.1. Taxonomy (GTDB): domain Bacteria; phylum Planctomycetota; class Phycisphaerae; order Sedimentisphaerales; family Anaerobacaceae; genus JAFGCD01. The sequence continues at coordinate 3,235 of JAUVXL010000123.1, forward strand.
AGCCGGTTAGGATCGACGTGCGGAACCTCCTCGCCCGTCTCCGACTCAACGGGCCTTCTGCGCTTAATCGGTTCTAATTTTATGTTAGCTCGCTCGGCCAATCGCTCTATGGCCTGAGGGAACGTCAAGTTCTCGCGCATCTGGACGAATTTGAATACATCGCCCCCGGCCCCGCAAGAGAAGCATTTGAAAATCTGCTTCTGCGGATTAACGTTCATGCTCGGCCGATGGTCGTCGTGAAACGGACACAGCCCCACCATCTCGCGACCTTTGCGCTTCAGGCTCACGTGCTCCGAGACCACGTCAACGATATCGTTCGCCTGCTGAACCTGAAAAACCGCATTTTGATCGAAAATACCGGCCATATTGAATTGGCTCTTTATTATTTGCTATTTTCCATCCGGTTGCCAGCCCCAACCAGCAAAACAAAAGCAAATCCTCTAATCCGGGATTTCCCAGATATCTTCATAGCGATTCCCTTCCTAATGAGACCTCTCATCGAAACCCTTAAAAAACATAATTTTCTGCGTACAACATCAACATCTTACTAAATCCACTTTGAGCTATCAAGAATCTTCTTTCTCGACCCCCAGTTCGGGTGCCCGACAGGATTGTGCCGACGCTGTCGCATATCCGAGCGTCGCGCCCTCAAGCACACCTCGCAAATCCCCACAAACCGACACCCAAAACAACAAGCCCGAAGCGTAAGCCTGTCCCCTGGGGGCGCCGGGGTACTCACCCAACGCGTACCCCCCCTCAAGCCCGCAGACCTCAACCGCGGCCCCCGCAAACAGAGCGGATACCGCTCGACATGCCATGTTTTTGTCGTACACTCACCTCTTAGCATGTGCTGCCGGACTAATCGCTTGCGGACAAAACGAAATAATGATAACCTGACATCGTTCACATCCTCGGCCTTGCAGCTTCGTCGGATAGCCGAGACACTTGCGATTGTTCAGAAGAGAAAGGGGTCGTCTGAATGAAGAAGCTCAGCGTTGCGTTGACATGGTTGTGAGAAGACCTGCGATCTATTTGACTGTATGCGTTGCAGTTGTGCTGTTGGGCGCCGACTCAGCGATGTCATATCCCCGCAACTTCCTTTCCGCAAAATTGGGGGCAAGGGTAACGACGCAGGCCAAACTGCAGGCCAACGCCGACCCCAACGCGATTCTCAGCGACGGCCCTATCAGTAAGGGGCGAATAAGATTTGCCGCCATCGAGCAGCAGTGCTCCCTCACGGCTGACCTGGGCATCCAGCGAGAGTTTGACAGGATCGAGATCGGAACCGGAGGCCAACCGGGTAGAATCAGAATCGCAGTGGCAAGTGCCGGTCCGGCCGGGCCGTACAAAACGGTGTGCGAGATGGAGGAGCCGGGCTTTTTGCAAACGCTTCGGTTTCCCCTGACAAGAGCGCGTTACGTGCGATTCGATTTTGGAAGGGCCGCCAAGGGAAGCATCGTGCACGGCGTTCGGCTGTACAAGGGCTACGAGCACCCGGCCCTTGTCGAAGTCGCCAAGCTGCTGCACGCAAGGATAAAGCCGAATCTGCCGGGTCTGGACAAATTCTACAAAGCAGCCGACGCAGCCGATTGGCCGAAAGCCTGCCGCGAATTGCGGGCTTACTTCACATCCGTAAAGAAGCCGCAGGGCCCGCCTGCCGCCAACTACGATCTGACCCGGGCGCAAACCATCGTCGAAGGGAAATTGAATTTCGCAGGTCTGCCAAGGACCGATACCGTCCCGATAGACTGGACTTATATGAAGACGACCGACTGGTACGAGCATAAGAACTTTCTCAACAGGGGCTCCCCTCTCGGAGTCCCGGTCGATGCCTATTACCACACCGCCGATACCAAGTGGTCCGACTTCTTCCGCAATATCTTCTACGACTGGATCGACGCCAATCCCAAGCCGACCGTAATGAGCCGCGCCGACTACCCGACCTGGCGCACCCTCGATTCGGCCGCAAGGCTCGGATGGATCGTATCACGATTCGCAAAAGTCACCGCCGGCAAAGACATCGCCGACGAACTCTGGGCCAACTATCTCTACTCAATCTGGGAGCACGCAGACTACCTCAAGAACGACGATTTCTCCGGAGGCAATTGGCTCGCTACGATCACGGCTTCGGTGATGCACGTTGCGCAAGAGTTCCCGCAATTCAGCGATCGGCCAAAATGGCTGGCCTTTGGAAAGGCCGGCTTCGAGAGAAACGTCTTGCGAGATATCCACCCCGACGGCAAAGAGGCCGAAGACGCCCCCGGCTACATCTGCATGGCCTACAAAGGAATGTTCAACACCCTCCAGGCCCTCGACGCCGAAGGCGTAGCTATAGATAAAACGGTGCGAGAGCGCATGGACCTGGCGCTCGGCTTCATCGGCGCGGTAATCCAGCCCAACGGACTGATGCCCGCAATTGGAGACTGGGGCGGAGCACCTTTCGGGATCGACGCAGCGGTGAAGTATTTCAGCAGAGAAGACATACGCTACATACTCACAAAGGGCGCCGAGGGCACACCGCCGCTCCAAGCCTCGGTGAACTTTCCGCAAGGCCAATGGAGCATCATGCGCAGCGCGTACGACGAGAAACCATACCAGAACGCCCGGCATCTCGTGTTCAAGTCAAGCTTCGGCTCGCACGGCCATCACGATGTGCTGAACATAACCGCCTACGCCTACGGCCGCGAGTTGCTCATCGACCCCGGGATTCGCAGCTACGAGCACGCCGACATCCAGCGATACACCCACACCGCCTACCACAACACCGTCTGCATCGACGGCCAAAATCAGCCCCGAACCCCGGGCAAGACCGAAAAATGGATATCCAACGCCGCATTCGATTACGTATCCGGAACATACTCCGGGTACGAAGGACTGACCCACCGAAGAAGCGTTCTGTTCGTCAAGCCCCGCTACTGGGTCGTCCACGACCAAATCCAAGGCGCCGGCCGCCACACATACGAGCAGAATTGGCATTTTGCCCCTGATGCGAATATCACAGTCCAGGCCGAAGCCAAGACCGTTCGCACAAATTACCCCGAGGGCGGCAACCTCCTGATAGTCCCGGCCGATACCGAGAATCTTGACATTGCCGATTTTGATTTCTTCGTAGCCACCCGGCGTATGGCCGGTTCCGACGGCAGCACCAAATCAAAAGGGGCAAGATACCGCCGTCAGGACCCGCCCCCGACCACGTTCGATACAGTCCTCTATCCGTACACAGGCGCCGAGGCCCCCGCCGTTGCTGTAGAGAAGGCCGAGGCCGATCAGGATTCCGCCGTAACGTGCCTGCAGGTCCGCATCGGCGACCGGACAGACTACATCTGCCTGCCCCACGACAACTCCGGCGCCGTCTCCGTTCGCACTAAAGACCTCGACACGCAGACTAAAAAGGCCCAACAGCGCGGCGAAGAAACGCCCTGGAAATGCCACATCATAGACGACACCTCGCGCGGGGCCGACGGCGCGAAGCTCGCCGATGTCAACGGCGACGGACTGATGGACATCACGACCGGCTGGGAGGAAGGAGGAGTCACCAGGGTCTATCTCAATCCGGGACCGGCAAAGGCAAAAGAAAAATGGCCCTTCGTAACAACGGGAAAAACACCCTCCGCCGAGGACGCCGTGTTTGTCGATCTCGATGCAGACGGAGCCGTCGATGTCGTCTCAAGCTGCGAAGGCGCCAGCCAGAGCATGTTCGTCCAATGGGCCCCGAAAAACAAAACCGACTATCTTGACGATTCAAAGTGGCAATCCGAGGTTATCCCAATCTCCAAAGGCCTCACAAGATGGATGTTCTCCATCCCGATGCAAGTGGATAAAAAGCACGGAGTCGATCTAATCGCCGGCTCCAAATCGTCGAATGCACAGATCGGATGGTTCGAAACGCCGAAAGACCCCCGCAACCTCAAAGCCTACAAATGGCACACTATCAGCAAGGCAGGCTGGATAATGTCACTGCGAGCAGAGGATATGGACGGCGATGGAGATATGGACATCCTCGCCTCCGACAGAAAAGGCGAAATGCGGGGATGCCGATGGCTCGAGAATCCGGGCCTCGGAGATGCGCAGAAGAGACCCTGGACAAATCATTTCATAGGCTGCCGAGACAAAGAAGTAATGTTCCTGACCGTCGCCGATATCGACGAGGACGGCTTGCAGGATGTCCTGGTGGCGGCGAAATCATCCAAAGGAAGCCAGATTATAATAATGCGCCGCCTCGATGTGGCCGGAGATGCGTGGAAGGAGTACGTCATTGCCTATCCCAAGCAGACCGGAACCGCCAAGGCCGTTGTCGTCGGCGACATCGACCGAGACGGGAAAAAAGATATTGTGCTTAGCTGCGAAGGCGCTAATGCTCCCAAATCGGGCGTAATGTGGCTGTCCCGCGACAAGAGCCCCTTCGACGACTGGAGCGCGCATGACATCAGCGGACCGAAAGGAATAAAATACGACCGTATGGAGCTGCTGGACATCGACCGTGACGGAGACCTCGACATCATAACATGCGAAGAACGGGAAAATAAGAAGGGATTGGGCCTGTTCTGGTATGAGAATCCCCTCTCAGAGCGGGACAGGGACTGAATTGCCTGTAACGGATTTGGCTGATTTTTCTGGTACAGCGTAGTCCTTTTGGCGATAATGCCGGTTCAACGCAGCGCAATGTTACGGACATGTATATATAGAAAGGAATCATCATGGCAAGAAAAGCGGTGTTGGCTGTTTGCACGATCCTTGGCGCAATCGTAATCGCCGGGTGCAGCACCTCGGCTGAGCCCAAGATCGGCGTCCTGCTTCCGGAAAAATATAATACCCCCGATGGCATGGTCCTCGGCCCGGATGGAAACATCTATCTGAACATCCCAAACTTCAGCGACAGCAACTACCCCGCCAAGGTCCTCAAAATAGATAAGCGAGACCGCATAAGCGAGGTATTCACCCTGCCAAAGCACCCCGAAACCGGGAAAGCCGGCCCGCTCGGGATTGACCTCGGCCCCGAAGGCAATCTCTACATCGCAGATAATCAAAGCATGTATGGGCATAACGACTACAAATCACGGCTCCTGCGAGTCAATATGAAGGACGGCAAGGCTCTCGGTTGCGATGTCCTGGTAACAGGATTCATCCAGGCCAACGCCGTCTCATGCCATGGCGACAGTGTCTATGTAACCGAAACATCGCTGGATACCGAAGCCGATCCTATGCCAAGCGGAGTCTATCGCTTCCGATTCTCCGAGTTCAAGGGCAGGCCCATCGCACTCAAGCCCGATGCCAAGGACGAACACCTCTTCGTCAAATTCCTAACGCATAGCAAGGACTGGCGAGTCGGGGCCAACGGCATGGGATTCGACGCCGAGGGCAATCTCTACGTCTGCAACTTCGGAGACGCAGGCCTGTTTCGCTTTGTCCTTGACGAAAAAGGCAATGTCAAAGCCCGCCAACTCATCGCCAAGGACAACGGCATGAAAAGCACCGACGGCCTGAAGATTCATCCCAAGACCGGCGATATATACATCGCCGATTTCGTCGGCAACGCCGTCCACAAAGTCTGCCCAAAAACCGGCGAGGTCACGACCTTATGGCGAAACCACGACAATTCCGGCGGAATCGGAGGACTCCTCGACAGACCATCGGAAGTCTGCATCCGAGGCAACAAAATCTACGTCTCAAATATCGACCTGGCACTAACGGGAAACAAGTACGACCAGCCACACACGATCAGCGTAATAAAACTAAAATAGCCGAAAGCCAACAATCTAAGAAGGCTTGAAAAACGGTAACATACTATTAGGCAATGGAGCAGTAAAATGACCGAAACATCGAATCAAATGTCCATGAACACAAGAATCCGACTAAGCGGAATGATGTTCATGCAGTACATGTACTTTGCGGTGTTCTTTGTCCCGCTGGCTACATATCTCAACACACTACAGATAAAGGGATGGCAGATGGCGACTATTATGAGTTCGATGCCATTGGGCTGTCTGGCATCGCCCGTTATATGCATGATTGCGGATCGCCATTTTGCGAGCAACAAGGTCCTGATCGTCCTGAACATCCTTTGCGCAGTCCTGTTATTCCTCGCGGCACAGGTGGCGACCCCGCTCATACTCTTTATCTTGCTGCTTCTCGCCATGTTCTGTTACATGCCGACATGGAGCCTCACAAACGCAATTGCTCTGGCCAACTGCCCCGGTGAAAAATACCCACAAATTCGGGCGCTCGGCTCCATAGGTTGGGTCGCATCACTTCTATTCAGCTTGGTGGCATTGAAAATATTTAACAAGCAAATTGACGGCACCGCAATACCCCTCTATTGCGGAGCGGGAGCAGCCCTCGCTGCAGCCCTGCTGAATCTCACCCTTCCAAATACGCCGCCCCCTGCCAAGGGAAAGAAGGCGTCTATTATTGATGCCCTCGGACTTCGAGCGCTAACGCTTCTAAAGGATTTCAACTTTGCTGTATTCATGGCGCTCTCAACGCTTGTCATGATACCGTTTGTGATTTACTTCTCATACAATTCCGTCTTTCTCGAAGCAAAGGGTTTCAAGTTAATTACGCTAACCATGAATATGGGACAATTTGTCGAGATGTTCCTCATGCTATTGGTCCCACTGTCTCTGGCCAAGCTTGGAATCAAGAAAACGATGATGATAGGAATCGTAGGACTTATCATCCGATACGCAGCCTATTGGGCTGGAGGAATGTACGATCAGAGGATGCTCTATTTTCTGGGGATATGGGTCCACGGAATTATTTTTGGCTGTTTCTTCGTCGGCGGACAGGTCTATGTGGACAAGAAGGCGCCGCCAGAGATTCGAGCCCAGGCTCAAGGGCTAATCGGCTTGCTTTGCTTCGGAATAGGATGGCTCGCTGGAAACTTCATAAATGCCATGCTAATCGAAAAGTACACCGGTGCAGATGAGATCGTAAACTGGAGCCCAATCTGGATCATTACCACAATATCTTCCGTGGTCCTCCTTATTGCATTTGCATTATTCTTCAAGGATGATGTAAGAGCCGCCGAAGCACCGCCCACAGACAAATCGTAAATCGAGTTTTACGCAAAATCATGATTATCTCAACAGGCCCGGCCATAATCGTCGGGCCTGTTTCGCCGAAACGATAGACTTATGGGCCGGTATCTTCTCGGAATCGACAACGGATGCACAGTATCAAAAGCAGCCCTTTTCACAATGGATGGACGCGAGATCGCTGTAGCTTCCGCAAAGACAGAACTGCTCGCCTCCCAAACCGGTTGGTCCGAACGGGACATGGACGAAATGTGGGACAAAACAGCCCAGGCCGTAAACCAGGTTATCGCAAAGGCTAAGGTCCCCCCCGACCAAATCGCCTGCGTAGCATGCACGGGACACGGCAACGGACTATACCTCATCGACGAGAAGGGCGAGCCAACGCGAAACGCAGTCCTCTCCATGGACTCCCGCGCCCGAAAATACGTCGATAAATGGCTCGAAGACGGAATCGATAAGAAAGTCCGCCCAAAAACAATGCAGAGCGTCTGGCCCGCTCAACCCAATGCCCTCCTCGCCTGGCTCCGAGACAACGAGCCCGAAACAATGAAGAAATCACGCTGGGTGCTAATGGCCAAAGACTACATCCTCCGAGCAATATATGAAGGCGTAGCATTCGGCCACAAAAAACACGTCGAAAGGCTCCTCAAATTCCGCGATATGCCCGATGTAATCCGACTAACAGGAGGAGCAGCAAGAAGCGAAGTCTGGCTACAAATCTTTGCCGACGTCTTCGGCGTGCCCGTCCAGGTCCCCGACGGCACCGAACTCGGCGCATTGGGAGCAGCCATAGCTGCAGGAGTCGCCGCCGGCTCCTTTGCAAACTACCCCCAAGCTGTCGGAAAAATGGTCCGTTTCTCCAAAACCGTACACCCCAAGCGCGACCGAATCGACCTTTACAAAGCCAAATACCAGCGATATAATAAAGTCATCGAGGCCCTGGACCCTGTATGGAAACAACTTTCCCGGGGTTAATCACAAACAAAACCTTAAGTTGCCGATATCAAATGCAGTTAATACGAGCCGATTGACCATTAGTGTCATTCCCGCGAAAGCGGGAATCCAAATACCTAATAACAGTGTAAATCCGTGTTGACTTGTGCCTTGGGCATCCGTGTCACAAAACAGAATCGGTCAGTTTGAGATAAGAGGATAATTATGGACGTCAAAAAAATGATAACCAGAAGGACAGTGCTCCACACCGCCGGCGCCGCCGCAGGACTCTCCGTTGCAGGATGTTCGCCCGCGGAAAAGGCAACGGCCAAAAAGCCCAACATCAATTTCGACAACGCATATTTCTACGACGCCGAGGGCAAATTCAAACCCGAAGCGGCCAAAGACGCATTAATCGCCCTAATGCAGTACCACGGATATCCCGTATTCCCCGACGCACGCGAGAACCTCTGGGTCTCCGACTACGGCGCGGGACAATACGCAAAAATGGGACTCGGAGCCGTAATCTTCGTCAACAACGAGAAGGACCGCTACATGATGTTGGATATCTACCTGCTGCCGAACCAAATGCTGCCCGAGCATTATCATTTGCCCACGGACAAAAACCCCGCCAAGTTGGAGGGCTGGCTGCTCCGCCACGGCCTCGCCTACGTCTATGGCCCCGGCGAACCCACCCCAAACATCAAGGCCGTTATCCCCAAGTGCCACATGAATGGCAACGCAACGGTTACGCACGAAGTGATCCTAAAGCCCGGGCAGTTCACTCCCCTGACAAAGGTCGAGGCCCCACACTGGCAGTTCGCCGGACCCGAAGGAGCCATCCTCACGGAAGTCGCCAACGTACACGACAACGACGGAGTCCGCCACTCCGACAAAAACCTAATCTTCGGCTGATACACCGGACCCTCGCAAGTAAAACCAAAAAACCATACGCGACCGACCCGCTCTGGTCATTCCGAGCACCTCACCGCATTCTCAGGAGGCATGCAGAAGAAAATGAGTCTCAAGAATAGTCATTGCGAGGAGGCCGAAGTCGAAGACGCGCCTTGGCGGGGCCGACGTGGCAATTTATGCCTTCGGTATCTCATACCCCTCGCACGAAAGGGACTTCTCCATCCTTATAGCAGCAGAGCGACGGGTGGCGCCTTCAAACTTTGTTTGGAGGTGTTTGCATGGGCTGGGTAGGTTTGGCTCGATTTGGGATGTTCGTTTTTGAGCTAAAAATGGGGGGGATTGGGGAAAAAGGCCCTTCGATTTCGCTCAGGGTCGAGCAAAGCTCGATTTTTAGGCTAAAAATGGGGATTTGGGGGGGGGCGTTTGGACACCTGGTTTTTGGGAAAGACGGTGACATTTGGCGTTAAGTTGTTTGGCAGTAAGGAGTTAAGTGGCAAAAATGCAATATCCGCTTTTTTGCACTTTTTGGTTTTTTTCGCGCGAGCTATGACCAAAAGTGGGTGAAAATGTTCGAAAAGGTGTACCTTTTGTGCGATTTTGGCGCACCTTCG
>JAUVXL010000315.1 GCA_030603595.1 Sedimentisphaerales bacterium
GCCCCTGATTGCTCATCCCCAGCAGAGCCCGCGCCTTTAGCCTGGCTTTTCCCAATACCGGCACCAGAATCGCCGTCAATATCGAGAGAATGGACATAACAACGAGCAACTCAAGCAGAGTGAATCCTGCCGCCCTGCTCACCCCTCCAACAAACTTGTAACCGTTCCGTGCGATAATCGATCCTTCCACAGGTAATCACTATATCGCGGTCTCTGCTGTTCTGCACCTGTTCCTATAGTATCATATTCTCAATCTTCCATCGGTCTTGCCCCGGCCGCGCACACGGCAAGGGCATGCCCAGGGAACATCCCGTTTGAAGCTTTGCCAACAAACCTTAATACTACACTGCTATCAATTATGTTCTTAGTTCGCGCTAAAACTGCCTCGACTATTCAAACCACTCTGCCGCCTGCAGCCACTTATCAGCCACATCTGCAAAATCTAACATGTTCACCACGCCGTCACAATTATAATCAGCCCGGCTCCAGCACTCGCTCATGCTCGCGTAAGCCGTCCCCCCAAACGCGCCAATGTTAATCCTGCCCCCATTGGGCGTTCGCTCCGAGCATGCACCGTCATTGGGATATCCGCTATCGACACAAGGACTGGTAACGCTATCAAGCACCCATAAATCGTGTTCAGGCCAGTATCTGCCCCTTTCAGACCGTAGATGATAATCCCCATTGGCCGGATCCGCAAACAGAGGGTCCGCCAGAGAACCATAACCCCAAAGCCCGTTCTGATGCAGATCAGTGATTTCCTCGGCCCCCAAGGCACGATTGTACACCCGCAGGTCATCCATCAGCCCGTTAAAATGCGACCCGTAGTTGATCCAGCCTACCCGTATGGGTGACAGAATCTCCGATGGTATCCCATAACCATCGTCGGATGACCAATCCAGACCCCCGTTAACGTAAATCCTGATGCTTCCACCGCTGTCGGTAACACAAACGTGGTGCCATTGATTGGGACTCAAATTGGTCGCACTCATGCAGTCATACCACAGACTACTCCCATCGGAGTCGCGGAACACTATCTGATTCCCTTCGCTGCCCGAGTATCCCTCGCCATACAATGCAAGCGCCCACGAGTTCTCCTCGTCAAGCTGCTTGGATATGATCCTCGCCTCACCGTTTCCAACGTCCTTATTCAGCTTTATCCACACACTCACGGTGATTTGATTCGTATGAATAAGCTGGATCGAGTGATGTTCGCCCTCGCCGTAATCAGTGCCGTCAAAGTCCAGTGCGCCTCCAATTACGCCGGTTGTCCACTTCGGCCACATTAACCAAAGGTCATTCTCGTATGCCGAGTCATAAGCGTAGTTCCCCCCGCCTTCCTCAAACTCCCAGTGACAAATCAAACCGTCGGTAGGCTGGCTCGCTATATCCTCCTGCACCCAACTATACCGGGCAGTGCATCCGTACAGATCGCCGTCGATATTGTCCCAGAAGATGCAGTTGACGATATCAGGCTGCACCCCGGCGTACGCCGCAGCGCCGAACTCATTGCCTGCTACCGTTACATTCTTGATTGTGGGCGAAGCGCCCGCAGTGAATATCCCAACAAAACTGTTCCGAATAACAAAATTCTTCAGGACGCTGTTGGGCCCCTCGATACTGTAGAACGACGCCCCGTAATCACCCGGCGCCTCCAGCACGGGTGCGTCCTCGGCGCCCCTAACCGTTATCGCTTTGCCAAGGAAATTTATGCTTTCAGTATAGACACCCGGATAAACCAGAACGCTATAGCCGGCCGCCGCCGAGTTGATGCCTTCCTGTATGGTCGCAAAAGCCGTCCCCGGCGTCAGGCCGTCGTTCAAGTCATCGCCCTTGACCGTATCGACATATACATGAGCCTGCGACTCGTGCGCGCCCATATCCACCGTATCGCTCATAATGCGGACCCTCCCGGCAATATCCGTCTCTATCCACGCAGGCACCGCTGAGTTGTCGCCGGCATCAATGCACGGCGAGCCGGCAACCGGCTGCAAATCGTCATCCTCGGTCCCAACAACGTCATCAACTCCGTCGGCATCCGCGAACAACGGATCGCCGTCAATGTTCCCCGCCCCCGTGAAGCCCCCCTCAACATTGCTGTACGTTATCACGACCGCCGAACCATCGTCATTCCAAACCTCATCGCCCCCGTCCCGGAAGATACAGTTCGTCGCTCGGACAATGCTGGGTTCCTTTTTCCAGTACGACCAGCAGGCAAGTGCATTGCCATTCGGCGCCCGGTTCCCCGCAAATGTACAGTTTATCAGCACCGGCTCGCTTCCATCATTGAACATCCCACCGCCCCTGCCCACGTCCGGCGTACCTGTTGTCCGGTTCCCGCTGAAAACACAATTCACCATCGTCGGACCGGAGCCGGAATTGTACACCGCTCCGCCATACCACGCAGAGTTTCCAAAGAACGTAGAGCCAATCACAGTTGCCTCGCCCTTCAAGTGATTGGATATCGCCCCGCCGTAGCCGGCGGAATTCCCGACAAATGAACAATTTGTCAGCGTCGGTTCGGCGTTGCTCCAGACAGTGACCCCGCCACCGTAGTCCAGAGTCGAGTTCCCAATGAACGTGCAGCCGGTCAGTACCGCCTTCGAGTAGCTGCCGATGCTCAGGCCACTTCGCTGATTCCCGACAAACGTACAGTCTGTAAGCGTCGGGCTGCTCTGCTCGATGTTCATCCCGCCGGTCGGGTTGCCCTCGAACCTGCAGCGCGTTAGGGTAGAATCGCTGTTGTCCACGTTCTCCATCCCGCCCCCGCCACCATAGATTGTGGTGTTGCCGATAAACGAGCAGTTCGTAAGCACCACACCGCTCCTGTCGTTGTACATCCCGGCCGGCCGACTTCCACTCGGTCCGCTGCTGCGCCTCGCGCGCTGAATACCCCACCCCTCCCCTGTTGCCCCGTGATCCGCCTGCGCTGCTGCGCGAGCGCGTCCGCATGCACACCCAGCAATTGCCGCCCCAACTGATCCGGAGTCCGACATGAACGACCAATTGATCATTTTCGACACGACCTTGCGCGATGGTGAGCAAAGCCCCGGCGCCTCGATGACGCGCGAGGAGAAGCTGCGCATCGCACGCCAGCTCGAGCGCATGCGCGTCGATGTCATCGAGGCAGGCTTCGCCGCCGCCTCGAATGGCGACTTCGAGGCGGTGCGCGCCGCCAACCGCAAGCAAGCCATGGTCCCGGTCGGGGCCGTCGTGATGGATCCGGTCGGAACCGCACCCGGCGTGGTCATTCCCGGCAACCCGAC
>JAUVXL010000291.1 GCA_030603595.1 Sedimentisphaerales bacterium
GTTGGGCAGCGTGGCGGACTTGCAATGGGAGCAACGGCTCTGTCCCGGTGACGCCAAAATCTGTTAAGAACTCTATATGACTTGTTCAGCAAGCCCTAAGTAATATTTGGCCATCTAATGACCCACAAATTATTTCGAAGAGGCCATTTTTTGCATCGTCCCCTTAGCAAAGGCTCAATTGGCTGGCCTAGCTGGCCTATGGGAATTTGATGATGCGGCTAATCTGACCAAGGCAACCGTGGGTAGCGACCTGATTCTCAATGGTACCGGCCAATCCGCCGTGGCTGGGATTGATGGGTCCGGCGGAGCAGTTGCCGTCGAAAAGGGTACCTTCTATCAGTGTGCCCACGGCATCTCCGCCAATGGCGGCGGCAATTGGGTCAATGAATTCACCTTGTTGTTTGATGTGATGTATCCGGAACAAAGCGCCGGTAAATGGCGTGCCTTCTACCAGACCGGCTACGACACGTACAACGACTCCGAGTATTTCATTCAGCCCGCAGATGAAAGCTGGGGAGTAGGTGATCTGGGATATACGGATAACGCGACCGTAGGCGAGTGGTACAGCAGCCATTCAACGTGGTACCGGGTGGTCTTAACGGTTAATCTGGACGCCAACCCTGACGTGGCGTTTCACGACCTGTACATCAACGGCGAACTCAAGGGCAAGCACAACACGGACAGTCTCGTTCTCGACGGTCGCTTCTCGTTGTATGCATCCGATGCTGACAACCCCTACGTCGTCTTTGCCGGCGATAACGACGGAGACGACGCCCTGATGCACTTTTCGAACATAGCCATCTGGGACCGGCCCCTGACGCCCCAAGAGATTGCGCGCCTCGGTGGTCCCGGCGAGGCGACAGTTCTCGACCGCGATGGTGACGGCCTGCGGGATGTCTGGGAGACAAACGGCATCGATATCAACGGCGATGGGATCATTGGCCTTAATCTGCCCGGCGCCGACCCGAACCACAAAGACCTGTTTGTGGAGATAGATGCGATGGTCGGCCGCGCGCCCAACGACGTGAATCTCACCAGCGTTGTCGACGCCTTTGCCGATGCGCCGAACGCCCTGGTAAAAAATCCGGACCGGCGGGACGGAATAAAGCTCCACATCGAGTTCGATGAGTTGAACATACCGCTGCCGGCGCCCAGGGACGCTAATGTCTGGGACGCTGACCCCTGGGCCGCTTTCGATGCGGTCAAGGCCGACAGGTTTGGAACTGTCGAGCAGCGAGCCAGTGAAAACTGGATAAATATAAAGACCGCTAAGGCCCTCGTTTATCGCTACTGCATCTTCGCTGACACGCATAGCGGCGGCACTTCGTCGGGCTTCGCAGAAGTGCCGGGAAACGACTTTATGGTCACGCTTGGCGCGTGGACTCTGGTCGGAGGAACCGACCTTCAACAGGAAGCGACCTTTATGCACGAGTTAGGCCACACGCTCGGTTTGCGCCACGGCGGCGATCAGTACGACTCGCGTCCGGGTATGGATTATAGATATAACTACAAGCCAAACTACCACAGTATAATGAACTACACCTGGCAAATGCCAGATCCATGCAACGCCGCGTTTGAGGCCAGTTGGGTGCTGGATTATTCCCGTGAACAGTTGCCGACGCTGAGCGAATCCGACCTGAGTGAGCCGAATGGCATAGGAGGGCATGTTGGTCACGTTGTATCAGTCGGCCCAATTCCAGAGCGCTTGGTCAACGAGAACGGTCCGGTTGATTGGAACCATGATGGGGATGCAAACGACCTGGGAGTAACAGCCGATATTAATTGGATCCGTGCCGCAGATCCTGCGTCCCCGAACGATGTGCTCACAGGGTACAACGATTGGATCAATCTGAAATACCGGTTGTGGGGGCATGACAATTTCGCAGTTGGCGTACACACCGAGACCACAATCGATATCGAGATGACATTCGAAATCTTCCAGGAACTCCGCCGGATTGGATGCCTGTTAGAGGACCTCAACTGTGACGGCAGAGTGAATTTCCGCGATCTTGCAATCCTTGGCGGCCAATGGCATGGAAGCTCCGCCGACCCCTCCGCCGACATTGCCCCGGAAGGCGGCAACATGGAAGTCGATTTCCTGGACCTTGCCGCATTAGTAGACAACTGGCTCGGACCATAATACCCTTCCAACGAATCAAATGCGAACTCAGCGCCCCCTCTGCACACTCTTGCTGCCATTTCATCGCCGGCCCGGTTTGCAATAATGACCGACTCGAATTAACGATAGCAAGATACTTGAACACTAATCATAGGGAGTCTCGATGAGACGTTCTATAGCCGAACTGAGAAAAACCACTTATCTCCTCGTGGTCATAGCCTTTGTTCCGGACTCCGGCACAATCGACAAGAAACCCCTATGGAATCCCATCACAAACAGAGGCAAGGGCAAGGCCCCCAAGATGAAATACCATAGTGACGCCCATACCAACTCGCTGATTCCTCTTTACGCCAAGGGAGCCGGCTCCCAATTATTCCTACAAAAAGCCCGATACAACGACCCCGTCCGCGGCCCATATCTCGACAACACATCAATCGCAAAGGTCGTTCTCCACTTGTTTGCCTATTAGATTAAGAGTCCGCCCCTAATTTATTTTGCCGATTCGTGCTCCTTGTGTTCTAATATCAGAGTACGGGGTGTGCGCCGGCTCAGTCAGGTTCGGGCATTCTCGGTTGTGCAGCCTTTGTTTCAGGGGAATTCATTGTGCCGCAGGTGCAGCCTAATTCCGGGGACGTTGAAAAGTGGCTCAAGTTGATCCGGGCCGATGGTGTCGGGCCGGTTGGTTTTGCCAAGTTGCTTGAGCATTTCGGCTCGGCCGACCGAGTAATGGGCGCTTCGGTGAGCGAGTTGGCTAAGGTTGACGGCGTCGGCTTCAAGACCGCCGAGCGAATCGCCGCAACGCGCAATAAGTTCGATGCCGCCGCCGAGCTGAGACGCGCCGAGAAACTCGGCCTATGGCTTCTGACTTGCGAGGACGACCGCTTTCCTCCTGTATTGAAACGAATCTACGACCCGCCGCCGGTGCTCTATATCAGGGGCGACTTGACTCGCGCCGATAACCTTGCGATCTCGATAGTCGGTTCTCGGCGTTGCAGTCACTACGGCCGGGAGCAATCCTCGCGCTTCGCTCATGTTCTTGCTTCCTCCGGCTTTACAATATGCTCGGGAATGGCACGCGGCATCGATACCGCCGCCCACCAGGGGGCGCTGGCAGCGCAGGGGCGAACGATAGCGGTAATGGGTTGCGGCCTGGCTAATATGTTCCCGCCGGAGAATAAAAAGCTCAGCGAGCAAATCAGCGAATCCGGCGCCTGTATTAGCGAATTGCCGTTGGATTTTGAGCCGCAGTCGAAAAATTTCCCGCCTCGCAACAGGATCATTGCGGGGCTGGCATTGGGGACGATTGTGATCGAGGCGGCGCTTCGCTCCGGAGCGCTGATAACCGCCAAGGCGGCGCTCGAATATAATCGCGAGGTAATGGCCGTGCCGGGGAAAATCGACTCCCCGTTGAGCAAGGGCACGCACCAACTGCTCAAGGAGGGGGCCAGGCTGATAGATTCTGTCGAGGATATAATGGAGGCGATGGGCTATATTGGCAAGCAGTTGGAATCGCATGTTAGCGCAGCGGCGGCGAAAGCGACCGAAGAGGTCGAGATGCCGTTGTTCCATGCCGCCCAGTTGAAGTTGAGCGGCGATGAAAGAGCTATCCACAACCACCTCGATAAAGATCCGAAGCATCTCGAAGAGATAATAGCCGGAACCCAATTGCAGCCGGGCAGCGTCAGTGCGGGACTGATTTCGCTGCGCCTCAAGGGCCTGATAAAACAACTGCCAGGAAGTATGTTCGTGAAGAGTTGACTTCTCGGAAAAGGTCCTGCGACTTCGCTCGGGGCTGCGCCGCAACAAGTTTGGGTTTGTTTTTTTGTAACCGTTCACGGGGTCCGCCTGCGACGGACCGGGTGGCACGCTCAAACTTTGTTTGGGCGTGTTTCCGTGTGCATATATACGGCAATATGCAGTTTCCAAAGCGTAAGCGCCGGGGCAAGAAGAGCGTAGAGCGTGCAGCGGATAGCGGACCTGCCGCGACCTGCA
>JAUVXL010000356.1 GCA_030603595.1 Sedimentisphaerales bacterium
TGTTTGTTCTTAACGTTTGCTTGCCAGTGTGGACGGCCTTGCGTTGGGCAGCGTGGCGGACTTGCAATGGGAGCAACGGCTCTGTCCCGGTGACGCCAAAATCTGTTAAGAACTCTATATGACTTGTTCAGCAAGCCCTACATAGAGTTGGATCTGTCAGGTTTGCCTACTCATTATCCGGATGGAGCAAAATTATTCCGCCTTCAACTCGCGGCGCATTAGGTCTGCCACCGCTTGTTTTACGGGTTTGTTCTTGAAGATGATTTCGTAGATTGCCTGCGTGATGGGCATTTCGATTTTGTGTCGAGCGGCGAGTTGCACTACCGATTCGCAGGTTGCGATTCCTTCTACTACGGACTCTGTGGCGTCGCGGGCCTCATTGACGGACATACCTTTACCGACTCTTTCGCCGAAGGAGCGGTTTCTGCCGGTGGGCGAGATGCAAGTTGTTACAAGGTCTCCGAGGCCGGCCAGCCCTGCAAATGTCAGCGGGGCGGCGCCCATAGCAACGCCCAGGCGCGTTATCTCGGCCAGGCCGCGAGTCAGCAGGGCCGCCTTTGCGTTGTCACCGAGGCCGGTTCCGTCTATCAGCCCTGCTGCGAGGGCGATTACGTTTTTCATCGCGCCGGCTAATTCTACGCCGAGGATGTCGCTGTTGGTATATACTCGCAGCCAGGGGACGCCGTCGGAGAAGGTGTGCTGGACGTTTTCGGCGAGGGCCTGGTCGTCGGAGGCTACGCAGGCGGTGGCGGGCAGTTTTCTGGCTAATTCGTCTGCAATAGTCGGGCCTGAGAGGACGGCGAGGCGCATCGCCGGGAGAAAGTGAAGGTCCTCCCCGGCGCCGCCGGCGTTCTCAAGCTTGATGGTCCGAGGCGGCTCGTCGGCAGGGGCACGTATTCTGCCCAGAACTTCGGCAAGGATTCGAGTTGGCCTAAGGAGAGTATCGTTCTCGATGCCCTTGGCGACCGAGACTATCGGGACCGAAGCCGGCACGTGAGCGGCGAGGCGGGTCCATACGCTGCGCATGAATTGGCAGGGGGCGGCTGAGACGATCAGATCGGCCTCGGCCATGATTTTGGCGTCGTCAGGCTCGAAGATTAGCGACTGCGGGATTTTGTAGCCGGGGAGAAATTTTTTGTTTTCGCGGGCTTTAGCTGTTTCGGCGAGTTGGTCGGCGTCGTAGCCCCAGATTTTCACTTCGAGGCCGGTCTGCCGTGGCTCGTGGGCGCACTCGGCCTGGGCGATCAGGGCGTCCGCCTTTTCGCATAGCAGGATGGCGAGAACGGTTCCCATGCCGCCGTCACCTATTATTGAGATATTGTCGTATGTCGTATTTCGGATTTCGTATCTCGGATTTCGGATTTCGTTCGTCTTGTTGTGTGCATTAGAACAGCCAACGGCAGGAATGACAAGGGAATTCAGCGAGGCCGGGGCCGAATCGCTGATACATTCGACCCCCGCCACCGGCGGGCTTTCAGCCCGGCGCGTCTGCGACTTCGGTGATGCTCAGGACAGGCTTGAGGCTGCCACCCGGTTAAGAAACTCGAAATTCGAAGCAGTACCCGCCTCAGCGGATGCAAGCAAATCGGAAATGGTTCGTATTGCGTATCGAGTATTGTGGGGGGGGGAGAATGGTGGGGTGTGGATAAAGAAGTGTCTTGTTGTGGGGAATCGGTTATTATTTGGGAATGTTCGATGGTGGTAAGAAAACTTGATTTGGAGAATTGGGAGCCGCTTCGCGGGACTGTTTGAATAGATTCCTTCCGCCTTTGGCGGACGGTCGGAATGGCAATAGTGGGGTGTTTGGGATTGTGAAGGAGTTGACGTATGAAAGAGAACCGATTGAGACGGATTAGTCGTCGTGGGTTTTTGGCGAGGGCCGGGCTGGCTT
>JAUVXL010000130.1 GCA_030603595.1 Sedimentisphaerales bacterium
GCCCCGAAGCATTTGACGATCCCAATGGCCGATCAACCTTCCTCACCCCAAGAATCGACTTCAATTCCGTCAGCGGAGACGCCATTGCCGCAGGCCCCACAGAGCTCGTGTTCTACACGGGCAGCATGATGGCTCTCGAACCGAACGAAACCAGTGTCCCCGTAACAGTCACATCGACCAAGAACGTCCGTTTAATAAAGCAGTCGAATCAGGCCCTCTTCCAGGGCGATTGCCTGCTGACAATGCCACAGGAAGGCTTGCTGCAGCAGCGAGACATCAGCTTTACGGCATCGAAGTTTACTGTCAATCTACCCGAGGATACGTCCGGCCAGGATCGAGTCCCCGGCGACATTATAGCAGCCGGTCCGGTCGAGTTGATTTTCTATGTCGAAGATTCCAACGCCGCCGTAACAAAAGAGCCCCCCGTGCCGGTGAGCATTACCGCGCAGCAGCAGGCAAGGTTCATACCGGATTCAAATCAGGTCATCTTCGACATCAATTGCGTGTGTACTATGCAGCCGACCGCCTTGCCCTCCGAGCGGAACTTCATCCTTACTTCGCCCAGGCTCATTGCCAATTTGCCGGCAGAACGTGGTAAAGCCGCCCCCAAGGCCCCGGATGTTATCGCTCTCGGGCCGGTGGAGCTCAGAGCGTATGTGGATGCCTTTGACACTAATGAGCCGAACGCGGCTCCGCTTCCCGCCACTATCACAGCCACAAAACACGCCCGTTTCCTGCCCGCAGCCAATCAAGTGCTGTTCGAGGGCGATTCCAAGGCGGTAGTCGTGCGAGAGGACCCCAATTTCATTGAACATTACATTCTCTCATCCCAGAAAATAGCAGTTGATTTGCCGACCGACAGCAACGAGCGGCCTTCAAAATCAGCTATGGGAATTGAGCATCTTACCGCCTCCGGCGGAGTCGTAACACTTGCAACAAAAAAGATGGCCGGAGAAAAGCAACTCAGCGGAATAGAGTTGATATCCCGCAGATTCGACTATGACCCCAACCAGGAGTTGTTTACCGTCACCGGACCTGCTGAAATATGGCTCGACAATTCACATCTCGTCGAAGACCCCAACGAGCAAACCGGCGCATTCAGCCTGAAGAAGCCCTGTTGGGCGCGCATTCAAAACTTTGACATGCTCAAGTACTTCCAGAACAGGAATCTAATTATCGCCGATGCCGCATCGGATGGTCCCCTCGTTGTCAGATATATTCCCATTAAAGACGGCAAACTCGGAGACGTCCGCATAGTCACGGCCAATCACGTCGAGGCCAACCTGATCGAGACCGCCCTCGGTGACACCGATCTGGCCACGCTCACGGCTTCCGGCGGTGTAACATATCAGGCCGGGGATCATGAGTTCATAGGCGGCCAACTCTTCTACGACCACACAAAACAATTGATGAAGGTCATAGGCAGCGACTCCTTCCCGTGCATGGTTGATGGTATGCTTACCGATGAAATCGAATACGACTTAAAGACGGACACTATTAAAGCCGACCTCGTCGGCCCCGGTGGAGTGCGCTTGAAATAGCACGAAACCCACATTGCATGAGCACTTCTTAATGCAGTGCGGATTGGGGGATGTAGAATTCGCCGGGACCTATCCCGTGTGGGTAAGGTTCTCCGATGTCAGGCTTCCAGATTACACGCATGGTAGCGGTATCCGACGAAGAGTAGCTTTCCACGTGCCCGTCAACGAAGCCGGCGCTCAATTTGATTTCGGGCTTTGGCGAGCTCGAAACGGCTGTGCCGGCCCAGTAGCCCGATATAAGCATTGTTTCTTTCACGGGGGAAGCTCCCTTGAACTTCTCGCAGCTTCCGTAGGCGTTGGGGCTTTCATAATAGTCGTAGCCGAAGTAGTCGCTCACGAGCAGCCTGCTCTGCCCTCCACCGCCTGCACTTGTCCGGGGGCCCTGGAAAAGGTATTCCTTGCCTTCGAGATAACCGGTGTAATTCCAGTACAGGCAGTATGTTCCGCTGAGCGGGTCGCTTGGCAATGGGGTCTCGGGATTGTCCCACTCATCGCCTGCAGCCCAGGCCTTTTCGAGATACCTGAATTTTCGAGGCGCCCCGGGGCAATACATGACGCTGCCTTTCTTGATATAAGTCCGCAGATAAGCGCTCGTCGAGCGGTTCACACGCGGGCTTCGCGTGCTATAGCCAACCAGCTTCATCGGCTCCTGCCAGTTCCAATAGCCCTCCGGCCCCACCGTCGCAACCGATTCGGGGTACAGCGCATCGTTATCCATTCCGTACAGGTTGGCCGCACGAACAATCGACCTCTGATTGCTGATCCCGACTATCCGCTTGGCCTGCTTTCTCGCCTTGCTCAGAGCAGGAGCCAGGATGCCCAGCAACTGGACCATCCCCCGGCCAAGGGCATCACCGACGAGCAGGTACGTCTCGGCATTTCCATTATAGTGAAAACCCTGATTTCTGGGAGAAAGTGATTCGTCTATCCAAAAATCCCGGGTTTCAACGGTTAAAACATTACCGGCAAATTCAGGGTATTTGCCCTTGTCTCCACTTACGGCAAGTTGAGCATTGGCAACAGTCAGGTGAGGACCTGCCATTTTCCAACCACCAAATCCGATGGTGCCTATTACAAAGGGGGCCTTCGGCACCTTGAATTCCTTCCGCAGGGTCTTGATCAGGTGGACCAGATTCTGCTCGTAGCGACTGGCATGTGCCGGATTTCCGTCCTTGTGTCCCTGCCACCAGACAAATCCGCCTATTTCATAACCCTGGTCCTTATACTGCGGGAAATGGGTGTCGAAGTTATCTAATACATCATGAATTCCTTTAACAAAATCATCGTACTGCTTGCCGGCATACCAGTTCACCTCTCTTTTTGGCTCTCCTTCAATCCATGAAGAAGGTGTATCCTTGTAACCGGCATACGTCCTGCCATCGAATGTAAATCTCTCGCTCCCCGGCGGCAGGATATCCCATCCCAAACTTCGATTGCCCTGAGAGGCTTTGATAATGATGACCGGTTCGTCATGGTAATATCCCATGATGTGGCCGAACTGCAGTTCCGGCCCTATTGTGCCGGCGCCGGAACCGCAACCTACAGTTAACCACTTATTTGCCGTCGCAGTGACCACACCCTTATACCAAACATCGTTTCGTACGGTCCAGTTGCCCGTGTCATCGACAAGGTGGGGGAATTTCTTGTCCGTTTTTACAACCGTATCCAGGGTGCCGGGAATGTCCGTTCTCCAGACCCAGCCTAAACCATTGGCCGCTTTGGTTAAGAAGGTGATCTTGAAGGGGTGTTTTTTTCCGGCGCTAAACTTAAATTCGGCATGCACAGCTTCTTTGCCGACTTCCTTTCTATAGACTTCCACACCGTCAACTTCCATGATGTTGTACGACGAATTGGCGTAGCCGGCGTTGAATTTGTAAACACCAGTGGTTTCCATCTTTATGAAACCCCTGACGACCGCGGTGCCGCCGCCGGGAAATGGAGTAGGTTTTACTCCGCCGAATGCCGGCAGCTTCTTTGTTTCTATCGGGGCCATTTTGTCATAGTCGGCTGTCGGTGAGTATTCACCTGGATAGATTGAAACTACCGGATCCAGAAATTGTTTTCCCCACCGTGAAGACCCTCCGCTTATCTGGCCTATCCCGACCATATTGGATTGACCTGCCAAAATGTAAACCTTGACCGGCTTGCTGGTCTCAGGTGCTATCCCGTCAGGATCGGGTAACTCAGCCGGCATCTCCCTGGCAGCGGCGGGAAGGACGAGGATCGCCATTACCACAGCGGCGAGAGCCAATACGGTTCTGGTTTGGTTTCTTGTAGTCATGGCATTCCTGATCATACTTCCATGTTAACTGCAATTCTGACTCCTTGAGCAAACATCACCCGCAAGCACTCTACCACACATTGTGATGTTGTCAAACAGGGCAAATCTACGCCCCCCTCTCCAAACACATCTCCAACATCTCCCTACTGACCCTGTGCTTGATTGGCCTACATGCCTTGTCAACAAAAATCGATGCTGGCAACCAGTGCCTTGAGTATAAAGAATGAATACTGCCTGAACAACAAGGATTATACGCCTTGATAAAGATGCACGCTAAAATGATTGTTACTTCCCAGTACATAGACGGAGATTCTGTCGAGAATTCTTGCATCATCCCGACGTATAAACTAAAATAACCAAGAAATGGCTCGGCAATGTAGCTAAGAAGTTTAATCTGGGAAATATCGGTTGAAGTCTCAAGTTGTTATGAGGACGATTATGGACATCAAAAAAATGATAACCAGAAGAACAGTGCTCCAAACCGCCGGCGTCGCCGCAGGACTCTCCGTTGCAGGATGTTCGCCCGCGGAAAAGCCAACGGCCAAAAAACCCAACATCAATTTCGACAACGCATATTTCTACGACGCCGAGGCTAAATTCAAACCCGAAGCGGCCAAGGATGCGTTAATCGCACTGATGCAGTACCACGGGTATCCCGTATTCCCCGACGTCCGAGAGAACCTCTGGATCTCGGACTACGGGATCGGCCAGTATGCAAAACTCGGGCTCGGCGCGATCATGTTCGTCAACAACGAGGAAGACCGCTACATGATGTTGGATATCTACCTGCTACCCAACCAAATGCTGCCCGAGCATTTTCATCTGCCCACGGATAAGAACCCCGCCAAAATGGAGGGCTGGCTGGTCCGGCACGGCGTCTCTTATGTCTATGGCCCCGGCGACCCGACGCCAAACATCAAGGCCGTCATCCCAAAGTGCCACATGAACGGCACCGCAACCGTCAGCCACGAACTAATCCTAAAGCCCGGCCAGTTCACTCCTCTCACAAAGGTCGAGGCCCCACACTGGCAGTTCGCAGGACCCGAAGGAGCCATCCTTACGGAGGTCGCAAACGTCCACGACAACGCAGGCGTCCGCCATTCCGACAAGAACCTGATCTTCGAGTAGCAACAAAGACTCACCAGCACTCAAACCGTCAGCGACTAACACGCATATTGGAGTCTTTGGCCGTGTATAAGCACTTCTTGAAAAGTATAGTCTTGCTGGCTCTCCTCCTGGCCGCTCTTAGCCCGGCCCACGCTTCGCAAGACGAACTCGCCGATGAGATCGAAGGGCTGCAAGAAGAAATCGCGCATCTGATAGAGGAAGTCGCCGAAGGCCGAGAGGAATTAAAACGCGCCCAAGGCCGAGACAGAGAAGAACTGGCCGAAGAGCTCGAAGCAGCCGACCGAGAGCTCAGAGAAATGCAGGATGAGCTAACCGAGCTCCGCCAAGTGCGGCAGCGGGACAAGAAACGATATGGAGGAAACGATTGGATGGGCGGATTTCCGCCCGCCAAACATTCCCCCCTGACCCTCCAAGGCCGCCTAAACCTCGACGGCCTGCGCAAAGGAATCGAATATCTACAGAAACGCTTCGGCGACCAGTACGCCGGCGCCTCGGACTATCTGCGACGCCTCGATGACCTCGACAAACGAGCCGGCTCGCTCAGAAGGTCGTCGAGAACATCTCGAACAGTCGCCCGCCTCGAACGTGACGCCGACCAGCTCCGCCAAGACGCCTTGCGCCTCGCCAATCCGCTGTTGAAGTTCGAAAAGCTCGTCTTCATCAAACGCTTCACCTACAATTCCAGCCATTTCTACACCGATTTCATAGACGGCTGCGGCAGGCTCGGAGGCAATCTCTGCATCCTCTCATTGAAAACAGGCGAAGTCACCAACCTGCTCCCCAAAACGCTGAAGCGAAGCGAAAGTCCCGACAATTCGCGGTCGAAGCAAAACGCAGATCCCGATTTATCGGGGGCAAGAGGAATCTTCGGACGATTCGACCTGTCATTCGACGCAAAAAAAATAGTCTTCGACTGGAAACCCTCAATCCCCGAAGGCTTCCGAATCTACGAAGTCGCCATCGACGGCAAGCGCCTAACCCAATTAACATTCCCGCCCCAAAACGAACAGGCACGCATCAAAAAGTACGACAATTCCTTCCGAGGCGGAACCGCCAGAATCTACAATCACCACACAGACGACATGCACCCATGCTATTTGCCCGATAGCGGGATATGCTTCACCTCCTCACGCTGCGAGTACGGAACATTGTGCGATGCGCCCGACATCCTCGCATCGACAATCCTCTATCGCATGGACGCAGACGGCCGGAACATGGAGAAACTGACTAACAGCGCCGTAAGCGAATTCTCCCCGACCATGCTCGAGGACGGCAGAGTCCTCTATACTCGCTGGGAGTATGTCGATAAGGGCCAGCTATACGCCAAGTGCCTCTGGGTAATGCGACCGGACGGCAGCGGGACCGCAGAAATCTTCGGCAACGATATCCCCTTTCCGCCGTCCCTCCTTCACGGCAGGCAGATTCCCGGCCGGCCAAACCAGTTCGTAACACTCGGAACCCCTCATTATCCCCAAAGCGGAATCGGAACGGTCATACATCTCGATACAAGCAAAAACATCCGATCGACCCAGCCGATGACCTACGTCACCCCAGCCGTCGATATTCGCCAGGAGCCCGGATGGAACTTCTGGACCGGACAAAAATGGGTTCGAGACGAGGAAGGACGCAACGGCCGGCTATATATGGACCCATACCCCCTCGACGAAAACACATTCCTCGTCGCCTGCAAATTCAATCCCAAAGATCAATGGGACGACAAAAACGCCTACGGCCTCTATCTGCTCGATACCTTCGGCAACCATACGTTAATCTACGACGACCCCGAAATATCATGCTGGCAGCCCGTTCCCTTGCGCCCCAGGAAAAGGCCCCCCGTCGTGGCGATGTCTCGCGAACCCAACCTCGCCGAGAAGAAACTCGCCGTCTGCATCGTCCAGAATATCACTCACGGCATCGAAGGGGTCGAGCCCGGAACGGTCAAATATCTGCGAATAATGGAGCAGGTCCCGCGCCCCTGGGGATGCAGAAGATTCTGGGACCCGCATGACGAATACTGCTCCCACACCGCCCTGATAGGAGGCGGCGTCCTCGGCCTCAAGATAATGCACGGAATAGTGCCCGTATTCCAAGACGGCTCGGCACAATTCCTCGTACCCGCCGACAAAAACATCTACCTCCAGGCCCTCGATGAAAACTACCTGGCCGTCCAGACCGAGCGGACATACATAAACTATCGACCCGGCGAGATACGCTCATGCGTCGGATGCCACGAAAGGCCCAGCGATACCCCCCGCCGCCGCAGCCGAACCCCGCTTGCCCTCTTGCATCCGCCGTCCAAGCCCCAGCCCCAGCCCGGCGACAAAACCGCAGCCCGCGTATTGCACTACCCAACAGACATCCAGCCCATCCTCGACAAGCACTGCATAAAATGCCACGCCGGCCAAGAACCAAAAAACGGCATCGACCTGACCGACAAAATGACAGACCTGTTCACCCGCTCCTTTCACAACCTCTCACGCAACAGCCTGTCCCCGCGGATAACAGAAGTCTCCGAACGCCCCCGAAGCACACCATATCTGCCCGCAATGACCATCAGCTCCGGCGCAAGCCCGCTGATAAAGATGCTCCGCAAAGGCCATAACGACGTCAAGCTTTCCACCGAAGAGTTGCTGAAAATATCAACATGGATAGACGCTGCCTGCCAGTTCTACGGCACATACTACGGCAGAAAGAACATAGACTTCAAAAACCACCCAAACTTCCGACCAACACCAACACTATCACAAGCAATAAGCCCCCTACCACCCATCCCCGAAGAAGAAAGATAACCCCAAGCGCCCCCATTGTACCAGTTGTCAAACACCCCAATTAATTAGAGGAAGTTGGCCAATCGAGCGTGAACATTTCGGTGCTTTAGCCAATAGGGGGGCTTTTTTAGTAATGCCTCAGTTACGGGTGGAAGAGGGGTGATTATGAGGAGTCGAGGCTGAAGATGGCATCATATGGCTCGATTGCGGGCTGCTCGGCGAGTTTGTCCAGGGCGCACTTAAAGGCAATTGTGACATCGGACGTTTTTTTCTTGAGCGTATGCAGTACCGTCATAAGAATCTCGCGGGTTCTGGCCCCGGCATCGGATTGAGAGCCGAAGCTGATCTTCAGGGCTATCACAAGCGGACGAAGTTCACGCTCGGCCCGGTTGTTGTCCGCCGGAATACTGCGGTCATCTTCCCAAACAAGGCCAGAGCCATCAGGAGCGATCCCCTGGTAAGCCCACGACGAGACAACTGCCTGGCCAAAGCCTTCTTCGCCCGCCCAAAAAGCATCCTCGCTCCGAACTGCCCACATCCCATCACTTCGCAAATCTTGGAGAACGGCATCTCTTCATAGCACCGAAGCACCAGCACCATCCGATGGCGAGGCTTCAGCGCCAGCATCGCCGCCGAGACGACCTGCTTGACTTCCTCGCCGACCAAATTCTCCAAGCCTTCCTGTCTGTCTCTGGGCCCGATCTTCCCCTGCTCGACGTCCGCCATGCTCCTTCGCCGCCGGCGATTATAGTCATCCTTCACATTGTTCGAGGCGATACGCAAAAGCCAGCCCCAGAGCCGTTCGGGGCTTTGAAGTTTGTCCAAGAACTTAAACATCTCCAACATACTCTCCTGTAAAATGTCTTCCGTCCAATCGTTGTCCAGAGTGAGTCGGTACACATACATGCGCAGGCGGCCCCTGGTAATCTCAGCCAGGCGATTCCGTGACTCTTCATTGCCGAGCTGAGCTTGTCTGACCAACTCAATATATTCCTTTTCACCGTTCTTCATACCAGGGCTGTTAAGCTATAAGAAAGACCACCGAAATCACAAAATGTAACGCTTTTTCCCCCATCTTAGCACTTTTTTCGCGTTTCAGGCCGGAATTCGAAGAAAATAAGGACCTTTCTGTGCCATTGAGCCCACAGGAGTAGCGACCCAGCGGATTGATGAATTGCCGAATGTGAATTGGGAAACCGCTATATCCGCCCCAAACTCCGTCAATGAATGAAGATAAGCGTTCGCCCGCCGCTATCACGTAAGCTTGTTCGTATTCTTCGCCACCTTTGCAAAGGCTTCCACAATACCTTCCATATCCTTCTTAGACCCAAGAAGTGCAATCTTACTGTCCACCGAGAGCATTTCTTTGTCGGTTGGGGGGGTATTGTCCATTACAGGAAAACGCAGAGATTGCTCCAAGCTTACGACCAACCATGGCAAACCAGGGGGCAAACGAGCCCCCCTTCATTATGCACTATCTGCCGTCAACTATAGATACCAGAAATATGCACCAGTTCAAGCTCAAACTCGGCTGACCTTGCGCCATTTTGCAGGTAGTCGGCGCTTTTTTCATTCTTCCTTGGCAGGCACATTCGGACGCTTTTGGCCTATCCTCGTGCGAATGGCTTCAACGTAACTCTCGTGCATTTTAGCAAGTTCTTCGGCGCCGGCCGTCAGGATGTTCCGGAAATCTAAGGGGGGTAGTTTGGGAGTTGGCTTCTTTAATTGGGGCAGATCGGATGCGTATGTTTGAAATCTTCTGCCCCAGGCCTTGATGCTCATATCCGGCTTGACGAGGCCTGCATACAAGCTGATATCTCGTGATTCCGGCGAGTCGGCAAAGGGCCAGGAGAGCCAGCCGTCGGCCAGTCGCCGTGAGGCCTCGATCTCGGCGGCTATCCAATCGGCCTGCCGGGCCTGGCTTACAAACGGATGCTGCTGCGGGGCGCCGCCACCGTACCACCCGAATTCAGCCAGGACGACCGGCTTGCCGGTATGACAATAGGCCAAGGCGCTCTGCAGGTAATCGAGATTCTTACGCCAATTAGCCTCGGATTGAAACGGGCTGCCAAGCGTCGGATAGAAGTGAATCGTCACAAAATCCAGCCACCGCGCCTGGCGCCGGGGATTGAAGGCGGCATAGCGACTCGGATCGCCCGGACGCACCAACGGATAGGACCACTGGATGTAACCCACAGTCACAAGACAAGCTGGGTCGGCCCTACGAATTGCCTCGACTTGGCGGCGCACCCACTGATCGGCCAAATGCTCGCGGAAACGCTGATAGTCCCGCAGCCGAGGATTGCCGGTCCGGGGATGATTCTCGGGCACGTTCAGCTTGCCCCACTGGTCGGACTCGGTGATTTCCGCGCCCCAGGCGGACTTGAGGCCCTCCCAGTTCCCGTATGCGTCCTCAAGCCACTTGTTCCAGCGCCCGCGCCATTGCTCGTCAAACCAAGGCAGGTGCGGCTCGTTCAGCAGGTCCCAGGCGAAGATAGCCGGCTCGCCTCGATAGCGACGGGCCACAACCGCCCAAAAATGCTCAAGCGCCTCGAGGGCCTGCTCGCCGGCGAAACGGTCCGGCCTCCAATACGGCGGCACGCCTTCCCAATGGTCCGGGCCGGTGAGCATAAGCCGAATCCCGCTCTCACGAGCGATACCGACGAGCGTATCGAGCTTCTCCAGCGCCTGATTGTCGATGGTTTTGGCGTCGGGCTGGAAAGTCGCAGCGGTAAGAAAGACGCGAGCACAGTTCACGCCCAGTTCCCTCATAATGCTAAAGTGCCGCCTTACCTTGGCTGCATCGAACCGGCGCCATATCTTCGGAGCCCAGCCCGTATGAGGGTCGTAGTAGTTCGTCCCGAAGGGAATGAAGGGACGCCCAGAGTCGCGTTCGACGAAGCCCCGCCCGTCGCCGGCAACAATTATCAACTCGATAACCCTGCTTTCACCGCCGCTGCCCGATGCGATAGCCCCGGCAGCTACGAACATAATTGGGGCCAGCAGATAGGTTATCACGAAAAATGAGGGCCGCTTCCACAGAGGGCCATTCATCCTTTCATCGGCCATTCGAACTCCTGCGGTCAATATCTGATTGGGATGCGCGCCGAGTATGGCAGCCGGCGCATCGGTTTTCCCGACAAGCTCAGTCGCCTCGAATCCTTCTGCCGTCGCGTATCAGTATGCTTCCCAAAGGTACATCCTCTGCACGGTGCCAAGCTCGTACAGCGTATTCTTATCGATCTTCAGAGAATCGGACTTTTGCACGCCCAGGATACCAAGCAGCGAGAGCGGTTTGCGGTATTCCACAACCTTGGCGTCCGCTATTGACGCCATCGATTTGACAAGGTCTATGGCGTCATCCAGATATCCGATATCGTCAATGAGCTTTTCCTTCCGCGCTTCGGCGGCGCCAAAAATGCTGCCGTCGGCCAGCCGTTTGATCTCGTCGGCAGTAAGCGAGCCCTGCCTGCCTTCAATTATAACGCTGAGGAACCTGTCGTAGGCCGGCGCAATAATCTTCTCCTCAATGTATTTCAGTTCTTCGGCATCCGGCTTTCTCGTGGAGCTGGGCCAATCCTTCCTTTTGCCGGATTTGACGGTTATCGGCACGATGCCGAGCTTGCTTTCAAGCAGTTCCTCAAACACGAAATACTTTGCTATAACACCGATAGATCCGGTAACGGTGGTCGGTTCAGCTATGATCTTCTCGCAGGCAACGGAAGTATAGTAACCGCCGGACGCAGCCAGGCCTTCCATGAAAGCGATAACGGGCTTGCCGCTCTGCGTCCTGAATTTGCGGATCCCATTGTAGATTCGGTCGCTGCCGGAGACCGTCCCGCCCGGCGAGTTCACGCGAACGATCACCGCCTTGACCTTACTGTCTTTCGCAGCCACATCCAATTGCCTGTACACATCGCGGGCAACAGGGCCGTATATAATTCCTTCGATAGAGACCACGGCGATCTTTTCCTTGGCATCGCTGTCCCTGATCACCTGCTCGGTCATGATGCCGCCATAGCCCGTCGCGAAGACGGCCGCAAAGCCGGTCAGCGCTAGAAACAAGAGGATATTTGCCAGAATCGACAGCACCAGCACAATTCGAAGGAAGACTCTCCAGCCGCTGCGTTTTTTCGGCGGCGGTCCTTGCGGCGGATAGTAACCCGGCGGAGGGGCTTGTTGCCTCTGCGGTTCCTGCGGCGGCACAGGGCTTGAGAAATCATCATTCTGCTCGAAATCCATAGTATTCCCTTTCAAAAATGGTCGGCCCCATCATAAGACCGCCGCAGCGGACCGTCAATTGAGAAAGATCCTGCGGCCAAGCCCAGGTGTGGCCAGATTTTCTGGCAGGTGATTGGGATATTCGTCAATACTCGATCATAAGGCACAACACAGCCGCTATCGTCATTGCGAGGCCCCCTTGGGGCCGTGGCAATCTCCTGCT
>JAUVXL010000246.1 GCA_030603595.1 Sedimentisphaerales bacterium
TACATTAGTGGCGGTGCGACCGAGTACAGCACTGAGGTTTTCACCGTAGTACAGTATATTCCCGTTCACGGCGGCCACAAAAGCTCCAGGCGACCAACTGAGAGTCGGCGTCCTGGGAACATCGGTCGCCCCGTTGGCCGGGTCGGGGTTTGAGGCGCCTAAATGACCCGATAGTATCTGGATCTCTTTGGCCGAAAGCGCCCTTCTATAGATGCGTACATCGTCGATGAGCCCGGACCAGTGGCGACCGGCTGCTTGGGCGTTCTCACCGATGTTCACGTTGTGGCCACTGACGGGTATGACGCCTGCCTCTGTATCGCTTGCCTCGAGTTGGCCGTTGACATACAGGGCTTTTCCAACGCCGTCATATACTCCGGCGACGTGGTGCCATTCGCCGTTGTTAACGTTAGTGGTCCCGTAAATACTGCCACCGGCTCCACTAACCGCCCAGTTGATAGTGTCCGTGGTGCCGCCTCTGTGGATTCTCCAGGAATTGTCGCCTTTTGTTAAGATGGCCTGCCAGGTCGTGTCGAACGTGCGGACCTGAATCCAGGCAGCGACGGTAATATTGGCGGTGATCTCGTTAAGGACGGTGCTATTGCCGCAATCAGCGTAATCGCCGTCGCCGTCGAAATCGAGTGCATTATCGACATAGCCTTCAACATACTCCGGATCTCCTTGCAGCGTTCCGTGGTTGCCGTACCCTGATGAATCAAATGCTATTCCGGATGCGATATCTCCGTCGAGCTTCCACCAGGCTACAAGATCCTCTTCCACAATCTCGACTACAGGAAGCGTCTTAAAATGCCAGACAACTCCTTCTACAGTATCGGTCGCAAACGGCGGGCCGATATCGCTTAGGAGCGTATTGACTCTCCAGTAGTAATCGGTCTCTCCGAGTAGGGGGCCGATAGTGAGCATCTCAGAGGTCTCGTGGGCGTCGGGAGTCGTGGCCGTGGCCACAGTTGCTTCGTCTGTGCCCCAGAATATGTCGTAGCTTACTGCGTGGCCGTCTGTATCAACCGAGCCCATCTGCCAGCTAAGGTCAACACACGGATCCGCAATTACGTTTTGTGCGTCGTCGGCCGGAGTGGGGTCCCATGCCTCTTGAGGTATGATCGTAAAGCTCCAGACTGTGCCCGGAAACGTCTCAACGCCGTTGAACTCGTCAACCACCCAGTAGTAAGTTATGCCTGTATTGAGCGGCTCCTGGGCAAAAGCGGGGAGATTAGTATCGTCTAATCCGGCATAGTAGCTTGTCGGCATATAAACCGGGAAGGGCGGGGCGCCCAGATTCACGTCTTCGACGCGACTTTCCACATCGTCATAATTATCGCTGAAATAGGCGCTGTGGGCGATTGCATCGTCTCCCGGGTCGAACGTCAGCAGCATATATAGGCCGCCCGGGACCTCACCTTCCGGCGGTACGTCAGCACCGTCCTTAGGATCCGGATTAGTGGCATTGTGCTTGACGCCGGTGTAATACTTGACGGCGTTAAGGAAGAGCTTATCGCCCTCGGCAGTGAAATTATGGCGACCATCGATGTTGTCTCCTTCGGAGCCGCCGCCGGCGAAGTACATACGAGGCCCGCCGGCGTACTGGCCCGATCCGGGGTAGAATTCCACGCCGGTCTCCCATGTGGCGATCCAGACAGCGTCGGCGCCGGAGTCAGACCGCGTGGCTATCAGAGTGTAGTTATTCGTCGCATCCACATTGCCGTCGCCAACGTTGCTCTGTGCCGTGAGGATAGCGACCTGGTCGCTGCCGTCGAGAGTAACGCCCTCGAATATCGGGTGATCGGGCATCACCGCCAGCAGCGGCGCTGTGGTAGCGTTTGTGCTGGTCGAGTTCATCCATTTCCAACGGCTGCTCCTGTATTGATAAGCGCTTAAACAAATAAGCGGCGTCGTGATTCCGTTCCATTGAGCTATCTCGGTTGCGCCGTTGTACTGGCCGCTGCTGGTATCGCGACTGAAAATGACTAAATCGGCCGCATTGAGAGCATCAATCTCCCCGGCGTCAAGGGTCCGCCCTTGCCGCGTACGAAAGTCCAGATTAACAGTGTAGCCGTTGTCAACGAGCAAGTCAATCCAGCCCTGGTCTGTGCCGTCATCACCCTTGTCATCCGAGACCCAGATAATTGTGGCGGCCTGCGTCGATACGCTGAGAGCGAAAGTCAGCAGCAATAACAAAAAGATAAATTTCTTACACATTGTAGTCCTCCTTAAAAGGCTATAGAAAAAGAACCCTTATTGAAAATACAGGAATTCTGTCTGCTGCTGCATGGAATTAGAGCGGGGTGCATGTAGATTGCCCGGCTTACTGCGAATAATCTCCTGACGCGGTAATACGCTTTGCATACACGCTGCTCCTCAATTGTGAAACGGCAAAAGGCTACAGAAACAGAATTACCATCACCTATCAACACTCATTATAGCAAGTCGGACGTCATAATCTCAACAAAAATTCTTCCGTCGATCTGAAATTTTTCGGCTTCCTTCCGCGGGAATACGCGATTTGTTCACTTCTGGGATTGTACGCGGGGTCCGGAGAATTGCTCAATGGCTGCCAAGGCATCGATTTTCGCGTCGGCGAGGGCCGATCCCACTACTGAAAACGCACTTTTTGGCCATTTCCAAGGCGTATTGCGGCGAGTCGGCTAAGATTTTGGCTCTTTGATTCTCGGTCTGGTCTTCCATCGTCGATGGAGCCACCAGTATTGGTTGGGGTCTTCGCGGACAAACTGCTCAATCGCGTTGCTGTATTCCTGGGTAACCCATGTCAGGGGGTCGTCCTTGTCGGCCCATTCTTCGGGCATGATTATGCGGTTGACGCCGATTTCAAAGAAGAATCGATTGCCGATTCTCCTGCTGTAGCCTACTCCTATCGGTATATTGTTGGTGATTGCGAGCAGGCCTATGCTCTTGTATGTGCTGGCCTTTCTGCCCATGAATTCGACGAATACTCCTTTTCTGCCGGCATCCTGGTCGGCAATGAAGCAGAGGGTCGCGCCGGTAGATGTGATTTTCGGCATCAATTGGGCGGCTCCTTTTTTGTCGATTATCTTCTGCCCGACCCGCTGTCGCAGGCCGTAGAGGTATTTGCTTAGATACTTGTTGTCTAGCGGGCGGGCTATACTATAGACGTTGAAGTCGAATAGGCCGAGGAGATAGCCCATGATCTCGAAATTGCCGTAGTGTGCGGCGACCATCAGCAGGCCGCACCGCTCCTGCATGAGCCACTTGGCCCGTTCGACGGTCTTGTACCGCGAGTAGTCGCGCCAGTTCTGCTTTCGGACAAGACGCGGGACGAGGACCAAATCCATCGCGAACATCGCAAGCTGCTGGAAGCTCTCCTTGCCCGTCCGCCGTATCCACTCTTCGCTCTTTTCCGGGAAGCTTGCGTGAAGGTTGTCCAAGGCGCGTTTTCGGCCTCGATGGTAGTGTTTCCACAGCAGCCGACCGAAGAATCTGGCGGTATTGAGATTCGTCTCGACGCTGAACATGTGGACGACGACGCAAAGAATCCGCACGGCGAGGTAGATCGCGTAATCCCTGACGGGGTTGTGTTTCTTCTTTTTCTTCTTTGGCGTCTGCTCGACCATAGGTAAGGATTTTAGAGGGAAAAAGGGTGGCGGTCAAGCGTCAGTAATCGGCATCGGCGGATGTGAAGGCACGGCCAAGCCTGTCCTGAGCGCAGTCGAAGGGATGGCCGGGCTGCGGATTCCTGTTGCAAAAGGGGGAATAGTAAGGATAATACGAGGACTCGCGCAGGCATTTGATGCCGGAGCGTGCCTTTTGGCAGGACGGCGGCTGAAGCAGGGGCATAAGAAGTAAAGGAGACAGAATGATCAAGACATTCTTTTGGTGTCCGGCGGTTGTGGTGCTCTCGTTCTGGCTTCTCGGACAATCGGGTTGCTCTGAACCTGAGCAGGTTGTTGCGGTGCCTGTTCGCCGGGTGCGTTTTGCTCCGCCGATAGTCAAGGGCACAGTCTGCGCCTCTGGGCGGCGTATTCCTGTTGCTTACGATGTCGATGTTGTGGTTGTCGGCGGTGCGTCGGGCGGTGTTGCGGCGGCTGTTGGGGCTGCGCGGAAGGGCGCGAAAGTCTTTCTCGCTGCTCAGCGGCCTTATCTCGGTTCGGACCTTTGCGGCACATACCGGTTGTGGCTTGCGGCCGACGAGACGCCGAAATCTCGGCTTGCCAGGGCGGTCTTTGCCGAGCCGTCCACCGCTAAGCGAATGCGAAATGCCATTCCATATACGTACAAGGCTGATAAGCCGTCGGCGGCCATTCATAAAGACACCGCTGCGCCTTCGGTCCTCAGCGACGGCAAGTGGGGCAGTGCGAGCACCCAGAGCGTTCAGTACGACGGGGATGTTGGCGTCACGGTGGATTTGGGACGGGTGCGGCAGTTTGACAAGGTGCATTTAATGGCTTATCAGCGTCGCAACCCCGGCGCGGGCGACGATTTCGAGGTGGCGGGGGTATCGGTTTCTCTGAGCGACGACAAAGAGCAGTGGAAAGAGGCCGCGACGATCGAGAACGAACGCGCGGGCGAATCTCTTAGTGAGCCGTGGGGGCCGATTGAACTTTCGGCGACTGTAACCGCCGAGGCTCGATATATCCGATTTCTCGTTAAGAAGAGTGAAGATGTCAATCGAGTGCTGCTCGGGGAAATTATCATTGAGGGCAAGCAAGCCTCCGAGGAGGCTACTCAAGCGCCTCGCACGCCTCCGACGCCGATGCACGTCAAACGCACCTTCGACCAGGCGCTGCTTGATGCGGGTGTGGATTTCTTGTACGGCTGCTATGCTACGGATGTGCTCATCGACGAACAGGGAAACGTAGCAGGTATCGTAATGGCCAATCGGTCGGGTCGGCAGGCGGTGAAGGCGAAGGTAGTAATCGATGCGACGCCGCGGGCGAGTGTGGCAAGGATGGGCGGAGCGGCCTTCCCGCCATATCCGTCCGGCACACGGGAGTTCAGGTACGTTGGTCTCGGCGGGGAGATGCAGAAAGGCCCCGGGGTGAATGTGGTTGAGAAGTCGCCCGGGCTTTCGGCGGGAAGCGGCGTCGAGCGTGCGGCGTATGAGTACCGGATTGCGATACCAATGGCAGACGGCTCTTTTGCGTCGTTCGCGCGGGCCGAGCAGGTTGCGCGGGATAAGACGTGGCATTCGGGACGGATTGACGCAGCCGAGGTTCCCTTCGAGGTTCCGCCTGATCCGATAAGGACAAAAGCGAGGCTGGCCGGTCGCTGGCCGGGGGTGAGGTGGGTCAATCTGGATGTGTTCAGACCTGAGAGCTTCAAGCGATTGTACGTGCTTGGCGGCTGTGCTGGCGTCTCGCGCGGTGCAGCACAGAAACTTCTTCGCCCGCTTTTGTATATGGATATGGGTGCTCGGATCGGTGCGGCCGCTGCCGCCCAGGCCAGGTGGATTGCCAAGGTCGGCGAGGCAAGGGTGGCGAGCCGGCGGGTGACGGCCACGAATCTGGGAGATATTCGAGAGGACCTGAGCGGCTTGCGCGGCAGGCAGGACGAGCTTGGTTTTGTCGAATCTCCTGCT
>JAUVXL010000343.1 GCA_030603595.1 Sedimentisphaerales bacterium
GATGCAGCACGCCAGAATCTTCGATTTTAGAAATAACGTGATCTACAACTGGAATGGCAACAATGCCTCGGTATTCGGCCAATTCGCACTCAACACCTGCGCCTTTGGCAACGTAGTCACCAACCTCTGGCTCGCCGGCCCCAACGGCGGCCAGGACTTTGGCGGACAGTTGGGATACAGGATCCAAGGCAACCGGGGGCGCGGGGAAGGGCTTGCCGGCGTCGTACTGGGCCTGATCCACCAGGTGAGTGCTTCCATCGTGATTGAGCTCGTAATAGTCCCAGGTGTTGACGCCATGTCCGGTCCAGTCGTTGGTGCAGCCTTGGGGGCAGCGAGGTCCCCAGTTGCCGGATATGTACAACTTTGTTCCACCGTCATTTGCGGTCGAACCGTCGATTCGGACGGGGCCTCCGTTGCCGACATTTAGATATGGGTATCCGCCGTTGGGGCCGGCGAGCCAGAGGTTGTTGACTACGTTGCCAAAGGCGCAGGTGTTGAGTGCGAATTGGCCGAATACCGAGGCATTGTTGCCATTCCAGTTGTAGATCACGTTATTTCTAAAATCGAAGATTCTGGCGTGCTGCATCAGCGGAGTTCTCGATCCGAGATTGGCGTAGAGGTTGTGGTGGAGGGTGATATTCTTTGGAGCGATATTGCCGCCGATGTGGCTGCCCATGTCGGCTTCGGCGATGATGTTCCACTGGAAGGTGGCTCGATCCAAGTCTGAGCCATACCAATCGAGCTGCGTGTCGGAGCCCCAGAAGACCGAGCAGTGATCGACAATGACGTCGTGAACTCCGGGTTCTGCGGTTCCGTAGAAGAGGATGTTGTTGCCGGCGTCGTGTTGCATATTTCCGCCCATTCGGACGCGCAGGTGGCGAAGGATGATGTCGTGGGCGCCGTTGACGCACCAAACCCCCCAATCGCCCTGCGGCTTCTGGTCGCCCTTTATTTGCACGCCGCCGGGGGAAGTCTGCCCTGCAACGGTGAGATAGGGCGAGCTTACCCTGATCGCACTGTGCAGAGTAATCGTGCCGCTGACGCGAAACACGCAGATGCGCGGCCCGGATGCTTCCATGGCGCTTCGCAGAGATCCCTTGCCCGAATCGTTGAGATTAGTCACTTCAATGACGCGTCCGCCCCGACCGCCAAGCGCATTGGCGCCAAATCCCTCGGCCGTCGGAAAGGCTTTGACGGCTTGGGCCGAGACCGCGGACGCAGCGGAAAGAGACAAACACAGCGCTGCGGTCACAATAAGCTGGCGAAGACCAACCGTATCCGGCTTCATAACAGTCCCTTTCATACAATCGTATCGAGCTGATCGAACCATTCGTCATTCGGGGGAGTGATCAGCAATCTCCCAGGGCTTCGATGTCGGCCGCATCTTTGGCCCTGCCGATAGCCTTCTTGTTGGCTATGAAATCTTCACGACTTATGAAGAAGACCGGGCAATCGGCGTAGCTGCCCGGCACCTTGCCGGCGTCGGCCTTATCCCACGTAACGCCTGTAACCGATGTGATAATGTCAATACGAACGGGCGGGACACCGAGTTGGATGACGTTGTTCGGAGTTGAGAAATCGCTTTGGGACAGGTCCAGCGAACCGAATCCGAAATCGTCCAAAGCGGCGAGAATCTGTTCGGCGTTTTGCGGCTCGGGTTTGACGAGGAGGTCGATATCGCCGGTGAAACGCGGCGCACCATGGAAAGCCAGTGCGTAGCCGCCGACAATCAGGTATTCAACCTTGTGAGCGTTGAATAACTCGAGCAGTTCTTTGAAGTCTTTGTGAATCTCCATGGATTTGTCGCCTGAGGGTTTCGACCGCTGCCAGCCGCTCTTCGGGCGGCCGACTGAGCCAATACCGGAGGTTCTGCTCGATCTGAGAGCAATTATCTAAACGCTGCTTGCGTACGGTCTTGCGAATCATAAGTCTATTATACCACAGTAATGCCCATTATGCTAATTGAACCATTCGTCTTCTGGGTCGAATGCGGGGATTGAGGCGATTATTATTCGCATCTTTCCGACTGCTCGGTGTCGGCAGCCGGGCTTTATCAGGATTGAGGTGAAGGGCTCTACGGGGATCTTTTCGCCGTCGAGTTCCATATCGCCGGAGCCTTCGAGGATGAGGTATATCTCGGTTAGCTTTTTGTGATAGTGGATTTTGGCGTCTTCCCGGATATCGACGATGTGCATTGTTGCTGTGGGGTTGTCGTCGCTTACGAAGGCCCTGCGTGAGAAGCCGCAGGGGCACTTTATCGCGTCGATTTCGTCGAATTTCGCAATCATGTAGTTGGCCATATTGTACTCCATGCCAGCGTTTCTTACCGCCGAGAACGCAGAGTTTGCAGTTTTATGATCATCTGCAGCAAATTCCCCGGGCCGGCGGGCCCGAAAATCATTGAAACCTCAAGAGGCTTGGTTTATATTCTGCCGACTACAGGTGAGTTTTACCAGGGTTTTTAGAAGTTGTACGAGAGTATTTGCAGTTGATGAGTGGGTGTATCCATGAGAAAGGATTAGGATGAATG
>JAUVXL010000119.1 GCA_030603595.1 Sedimentisphaerales bacterium
TCAGCAACCAATGCACGGGCTTCACGCGGTAGCTGTAGGGCATTATTCATTATATTCTCTGTTTTTGGGCTCATGATGAAATAATACTCCTTAGTCATCCTTCATATTACTGTCCTCAGCTTTTCTGCACTCTGCTACATATCAGCGAAAATGCTCTGATTCTATTCTTACCGGAACAATTGTAACAAATCGCCTTAAAAAATGCAATCTTCCAGAAAAACCGTGATACCGTTTGACTGTATGACAGTGTGACCGTTTGACTGTATGACCGTTTTACTGTTTGACTGTGTGACCGTACCACCATCACACCGGCTCAAAACCGGGCGCACCATTTATCGGCATCTGTCATCATACGGCCGAGTTTCCGTCCGATTTCCTTACACTTCAATTCAAGCGATTGATACCTCGCCTCTGCTACATACCCACAATCGAGAGAAGTCCGTAACCAGTGACGCGTTTCTAATTGTTCGCCATCGGAGTCCGACAGTTTGCTGATGAAATGAGCTTTATAACGCCGTTTCGCCCATGCCTCCGCAATATTTGCCCCTATTGAACGGGAACTTCGACGAATCTGATCCGTCAAGGAATACCTTTCGTCGTTCGGGAAACGTCTCGTGAGTTCATAGATATCCTGTTGTAGCTCAACCGCGAGCAGATAGACATCTAACTCTTCAAAATCCCTTACGAGCGCCATTTTGGCTCCGTTTGACAGTGTGACAGTGTGACCGTTTGACAGTGTGACCGTTTGACCGTACCACCGTATCACCGCATCACCGTACCACCGTACCACCGTATCACCGCATCACCGTACCACCGTATCACCGTCATACCGTAAAAATGCCTCATTCTCGACTGGAAATATCTTACTTCACCACGAAGGGCACGAAGTACGCGAAGTTAAAAAACAAAACGGTTGACAAAAGCTTCGCAAAAAAACAAGAACGTTAGTTATAAACAGTGGCCTTGCCATGCCAAGGGCATGTTAATCGGTGTGAATCCCCATGGGACCGTGGGTCCGTGTCCATTGTAATTGACTATTTGCGATTTACTATTGACTATTGTTTCTCTTCGTGGTCCTTCGTGTTCTTCGTGGTAAAACATCCCGTAAATCTTGTAAATCCCGTCTAATAAATTCTTTTTTTACGGACAGAGAGCAATGCATAGCGATACTATTCTGCCGGCAGCCTTACCATCCCAGAAAGGCGGTATTTGTGATTTTTCCCACCGAGTATCGAGTGCTTTCTTGTAGGCGGCCAAGATTCCATCGGTCCGGGCGCCTGCGATTTGATTGGTTCCTAATTCGGCAGTCACCGGGCGCTCCGTGCTATCCCGCAGAGTTATGCAGGGCACCTTCAGGATAGTTGTTTCTTCCTGGATGCCGCCGGAATCCGTCAGGACGAGCCTGGCATTGGAGGTAAGCTTGAGGAAATCAAGATAGCCAATAGGGTCCATCAGGTGCAGATTCGGCATTGCCTCCACCCGTTTGCCAAAGCCGCCGGCGGCAAGGTTCTTCCTGGTTCGCGGATGCACCGGGAAGATAATCGGCAGATCCGCCTGTATCACTTCCAGGGCATCCAGTATTCCGGCGAAGACTTTCGGGTTATCGACGTTTGACGGACGATGCAGGGTGAGAACGGCAAAGCCATCGCCATCAAGCCAACCTTTGGCCTTCAGTTCGTCGATGATGGTTGACTTATCAGCCTTTGCCTTGTTCTTGAGGAGTGTGTCGATCATGACATGGCCAACGAGATGAATCTTATCTTTTGCGATGCCCTCCTTGAGGAGGTTGTCAACACCGCTTTGCTCCGTGCAGAAAAGCAAATCGCTTATAGAGTCCGTAAGGATACGATTGATTTCCTCCGGCATTGAACGATCACCGCTGCGCAATCCGGCTTCGACGTGCGCCAGCTTCACACCCAGCTTGACCGCGACCAGACCGCAGGCGATAGTGCTGTTCACATCGCCTACCACCAAGACGATATCGGGTTTATAATCCAATACGACAGGTTCAAAAGCTCTCATAATCTCGGCGGTTTGAACAGCGTGCGAGGCGGAGCCTACTTCGAGATTTATGTCGGGCTCCGGGATCTCGAGCTCGCGGAAAAACAGATTGCTCATCTCTTCATCGTAATGCTGGCCGGTATGCACCAATAATGGTTCTATCTTATCGTGCTTTTGATATTCCGCCATCAACGGGGCGATTTTCATGAAATTCGGCCTGGCGCCTACGATATTGATTATTCTCATTTTCGTTCCTTGCTTCATACCGCCGCCTTTAGGCGGGTAAATAATATCTAGTCCGACTTACTTCACCACGAAGGGCACGAAGGCAGAATACAGAAGACAGAATACAGAAGACAGATGTCTTAGATCACCCCTTTAACGCTTTTAGGAATTCATCCATAAGGTGCAGGCTTTTGATTGAGAGGTCCGCCCGTGTGACATCGTCAATAATTATACCCTTCAGGGTAATAAATTCCCGCGAGTAAGATTTTAAGTTCTTGTTCCAAAGTTACTTGCCCGCGAACGAATGGGAAATTTCAACTGAGAGCACTATACAATTTGTCATTCTGTATCCCCGCAATTTTCATCAGGTGTCTCTGTAATTCGGCTTTCAATGGCTTCAGAGATATTGTCAAATGTTGTGGATTGAATCTTTTTCCGACTCAATAGTGGAGCCGCTTCGTCCGCCGAAGGCGGATTTCGATCTTTTCATCAGCCCAGCCTCCAAAGTTGAAAATCCGACGAGGCGGGGCGAGTCCATATTCCTTACATCCGTTGATATTGAACTGGTCGTGATTCAAGCGACGAATGACGAATTAGCCGACCGCTATAGGCTATCTTTCAGGGCGGCTATGCTGTTCTCATCCAGCAATCGGCTGAACAGCGCCGCTCTCCTGCCCACAGACTCGAGGGAGCCGTTAACATTCACATCAACCTCCAGACTGCATCTCGACCCCGCCTTTATCTCGCGAATCGGGATTTTCATCTTTACCGTTTCAGGCGGGTCGGCTTCATCGCCTTTTCCCCGCCAGGTTAGTACACGAGGCGTCTTATCGCTTTCCGTCAAAGGCAGCTTTATGCTCATAAAATCCATCTTGTCCGCAGCCAGGCAGAGCGCCCGCCACCATTGCTCAAACGTCTTTGCCCGGCGAAAGTGCAGTTGTGCGGTTTCAAAGTTCTCTATTTCCTCCCTTGCCCGATTCCTTAATGCATATTTCTCTCGAAGTTGTGTTATTGTCTCCCGTAGTTGAACCGAGCCGACAATACGAAATATGAAGAGAAGCAATAATAACAGGCAAAGGAAGATTATCAGGGACTCTGTATTGTGGGCAACCATCATAAAGAGCCCCAGGCCGGTTACAAAAAGGGTAATGCCGTATATTGCAATAACGACATGCCTATGCTTGAGGCCCAGATCGAGCAGCCGATGGTGAAAGTGACTTTTGTCAGAGGCGAACATGGACCTTCGCTCAAGGAACCGCCGCAGCATGGAAAAGAGCGTGTCGAATATCGGTATCCCCAGAGCAAGGGCCGGCAGGGCCAGGCCAACCAAAGCAGAGGACTTGGTCGAACACATCACGCTCGAAGAGGCTATTGTAAAACCCAAGAAAAAGCTCCCACTGTCCCCCATGAAGACCTTCGCCGGATTGAAGTTAAAGAATAAGAAACCGCTCAGGCTACCGAGCAATGCAAGCATCAATACGGCCATGGTAACCTGGCCGCTATAAATAGCGAAGACCGCAATGACTCCGCAGGCCACCGCTGAAATTCCTGCTGCGAGGCCGTCGAGGCCGTCGGTCATGTTGACGGCATTAGTGATCCCGACGATCCACAGGATTGTTAGCGGCCACGAGAACCAGCCAAAATCCAGCGTTAACCAGTCGGCGATAGCTACTAATTCGATACGAATACCCGCGATACAGACACACATTGCGGCAACCACTTGGGCCAGCAACCTTATGCGCGCCCTCAGACCTCTGATGTCGTCAATCAATCCAACTAAGAAAATCATCGCAGCAGCAACCAATAAAGCGGTTATCTGCGGCAAGATATCCCGGAACGCGATTCCTATAGTATTCTGCAGCAGTAGTACAAGGAACAAAGTTAGCATGGTCGAGAAGAAGATAGCCACACCGCCGACACGGGGGACAGGCCTTGAATGCACATCCCTGACGCCGGGAATATTGACTATCTTGAGCCAGTGCGCAAGCCTGATTACAAGTGGAGTGACCACCAGTGCAACAAAGGCGGAGCCGAGATATACAGCTATATAGGTTTTCATAAAACGTTGCGCTTCAAAGAAATCCGCAGGTTGGCGGCTATCAAGGGAAGCCTGTCGCACGCGCATACTCCGTCCCCGTCGGTGCACGCCCAACCAATGTTGGCTTCCGTGTTCCACAGCAATCCATACTCATGTCTTGCTCTTCCGTGGAACCTGAATTCCCTTTGTCTATTGGTTCCGTTGCACTAAGGCGCTGGGTTCTGTTGTCCCAGGACCTTGGGGTGCACTGAAAGTCCGGCAATAAGCCTCTCTGCAGGTGCAAATCCCGGACGAAGGCGAAGACAAATCCTCGCCTCGTGGATAGCCTCAATCGCGAAATCCGCATCTGCAAGCAATTTAGCCAAGTTGTAACGCCAGTTCACCCGGCCATAATCCAGTGCCAGGGCACGGCGATAGCATTCTATAGCCGCTTCCGAATCTCCTTGTCTTCTGTAGATATTCGCCAAGGAGGCTAAAGCTGAAGCGGGAGCATCCGGCTCCCGGCATTTCTGCTCGAGCAGTTCGACAATCCGGGTTAGGGCGTTCTCGGCGAGGATTTTGTGTTCGTCAGATTCTGCGAGGATATTGGCGACC
This sequence comes from Sedimentisphaerales bacterium, assembly GCA_030603595.1. Lineage (GTDB taxonomy): Bacteria > Planctomycetota > Phycisphaerae > Sedimentisphaerales > Anaerobacaceae > JAFGCD01. The sequence goes on from JAUVXL010000119.1 coordinate 4,859, forward strand.
TGGCCCAGCTGGCCTGTATTGTCATCGGCGAGCGTTACTGCTAAGTCGGGTCGGCCTAAATGATTGGTGCAAAGGGCCGCTACTTCTCCAAAGAGCCTGCTATCGAGTTGCACTGCTCTTTGGAGCTTGCCGAATCCGGCATCGACGTCGCCACTATCCGCCTCCAAAAGACCTGCTTGAAAACAGGCCGTAGGGTCACATGGCGCCAAACGATAGCCCTTGGCTATTCGACCGGCGCCGTCTTCATTTCCGAGCACGAATTTCTCAAGCTGGCCGAGAACGCAATAAGTTGCGCCATAAGTTGGGCACAACACCCTCGCCCGGTTCAGCTCATTAGCGATCCTTTGCACGAACTCCAGGCTCTTCGGGGCCATGATTACTCCGCCTGTATTGGGATCGATCAATCGACTTATCGAATGCCAGCGATATACGTTTAGCCAGTGGGCATACTTGATATTGTCTGGCTGATAACTCGATGCATCAGCCGCGTTTGAGATCAAATCCACATACTCCTGATCGCCGCCCAGCCAGCCTTTCGCCATTAGGTGCTGCTCGGCGCTTAGAGCCTTCTTCCAGTGTGCTTCGGCGATCCGGGCGCTATTAGCGCCCAGCAGGACCCATACCCAGACTCCGGCCGTACAGACCAGCAAGGCAATGCAAACTGACCCGGGAACTCTGGGCAGGAATCCGATTTTCGCCGTTGACTCGGCCTTATGCCCCATTTTGGCCAGGGCCAGCAAGATTGCACAGGAAACTGCCGAGAGGAAGGCGTTTGACGGCAGGTGTTGACCGAAATCGCTGAAGCTGTGTATCATTATCGCCAGAAGGCCAAAACCGAGGCCATAGGCTGCCGACCGAATCGGGACTCGGGTAGTCCTAACGTTACGAGCGTAGCAGGCCGCTACGGCAATGCCAAAGACAGCCAGTGCCGCCAGGCCGGCAAACCCAGTCTCTTCCGCCATCTGGGCATATTCGTTCTCGGCATGGGATGCCAGTGCAGGTATGGTCGAGCGGTCGAACATCGGATAGACCACTTCATGCGTCCCTAAGCCGGTGCCTACTATCGGGAATTTTGTCCAGGCGACTGATATATCTTTAACTATCTGCCAACGACCACTTTCGGCATCCTGCAAGTCCCGGAGAGTTGCTAATCGGTCATAGACGGCATCGAAACCTATATACAGCACACAGACAAACGCGCCGAGTGCTATCGCAGCCATGACCCATCCGCTGCTCTTCAGTGATCTTCTTCCACTGAGAGCCAAGGTCGTAAGCGCCCCGGCAATGAGCATGGCAACCATCCCGCCACGGGTAAGAGACACAAATACTGTGGCGGCGCCGAGGACGACCATTGCGACCAGGAGCCACATAACCTTGGCCTGAGGAGAACTGAGGTAGTCAGACACTAAGACAGGCGTTATCTTCCTGCGGGTGAAGGCCTCATGGAGTTTAAGCAGGATCAGGCCAACGGCGGCTCCCATCGAAAGGTTCATAAACTGTCCATAGTGGCTGTGGTTTATAAACGTCCCGGAATAGGCCCCTCCGTGACCGGTGGGAACAATCCAGTATATCTTGCCGTTTCCAAAGATGTTTTGCGCCAGAGCCAGTAGTGCGATCACCCCTCCGATTATGGCAATGGCCCCCAGAAGACGCCTTATCTGCTCACCTCGGCGGTACGTATTAAGGACAACAACAAAGACAGCCACAACAGCAAGGACTAACCTCAGATCATGTTTGGTTGCATGAGGATAGAAACTCAGCGTCATGGAAGAAAGTACTGACTCGGCATTGGGTAAATCGCCCAAAAGGTCCTTCTTTATTGCCGCCGTATTGGGCGAAATGACGCTGACTAAACCCGCTGGCAGTGGGATAAGCTGAAATACAACTACCAGAACAAATAGAGCCAGTGGGATATATGCCCAAGACCGGATCAGATGGGTATGTTTTTCTCGGATCAACTTGAGCAAGAAGCAGAGTGAAATGGCCGCCGCAAGGGTCAACACAACCTGCTCGCTCCAAGCCTCGACAGCACCGAAGGCCAGCGGCATAAACGCCAGGAGTGCGATAAGCAGCCACTCGATCGCCACATCAAAGCGGCTTTCGGACGCCTCTGTGAGTTCAGAATGAATCTGGCTTCCGCTCACCAGTTGATCTCCTGCATATTCCTGGACGGAACAGGTAACAAATCCTGGCCGTTTACGACCCTTGCCGGGTTTTCGACACAGACCAGATTGGCAAGGCCTTCACCGAACAAACCGGCGACAAACTCGAATGCAGCCCTCATCCGGGGCCTTCTCAAAGTCGAGCCATGTGCATCCGTGGCGACAAGGCCCACCCATCCTTTGGCCAACATACGCACTGCGGCCCTCCGGACCTCGGGACCAAGCGCGCCGGTCAGGCTTGATGCCGTCACTTGCGTAGCGGCTCCATACTCCAACCATCTTGCCAATATATCAGACTGCTTGCCCAATAGATCGTTCCTTTCCGGATGTGATATGATAGCAGAGATACCCATAAGGGTAAGTTCTTCAAGCAGAGGAGTAACATCTATGAAAATCCCATGAGGCAGTTCAAGGAGCATATACCTACCGCCATCGGCAAGCGTCAGTATTTTGTCGGCCTTCAAGAGTTGGCAAATCCTTTCATCGGCCCTGACCTCTGCTCCGGGAACAACCTCAAGCGGTATTCTTCTATCTTGCAGGACCTCATTCAGCCGACCTGCGGCGTCTCTGATCTCGGCGGCGTCATTGCGTCCGTCAAATCGACCGAGTTGGTGAGGTGTCGCCACCACAACTGCGATGCCCTCTTCCGACAGCTTGTTGCACAGATCGATAGACTCGTGCGTAGTTGCCGGTCCATCGTCAAGGCCGGGCAGGCAGTGGCAATGAATGTCGGTAAATACCCGGGTTTTGCTGCCCTTGAAAAGCCGAACCAAAGGATCGCTCAGATTGTCATTGAAACTATCGGTCATATTCTTTACTTCATAGATCAAATGACTGCCGCGGAGACTTTTTTGCGACTCTTGTCTTTCTTGCGGCCATAATAGGAGTCATAGGAATATCCGTAATAACTGTAATAACCATAGCGACCGCCTTTTCTTGATACATCATTGACAATCGCCCCGAGGACATTGGCGCCGACGCTGAGAAGACCCTCCTGGGCCTGTTGGCTGACCTTCCGGGTGGATTTCTCCGCCCTCAGCACTATAAGAGTCACGTCGCAAAGCGCAGCGAGTATTTTTGCATCGGTTACGGGCATCACCGGCGGCGAATCGATAACGACACGGTCATAAGCCTTCGAGAGCTTCTCAAGAAGCTCAGCAAAGGCTTTACTGTTGAGTATCTCCGACGGATTGGGCACGTCCGGACCACATGTCATCACGTGCAAGCCCTTGACTTTTGTGGGCAGAATATCCTCCCGCAAGCTTGTCACGCCGGCAAGCACACTGCTAAGGCCTCTTTTTCGAGATCCGATTTCGAAGATTTTGTGCTGCATAGGTCTTCGAAAATCAGCGTCGAGAATGACGGTTTTCTGCCCAGCCTGGGCCATGGCAATGGCGAGATTGCTGACTGTGGTTGTCTTACCATCCTGGGCTGCAGGGGATGTTATAAGGATGGTCTTCGTATCGCTCTTTGGGGCCCCGAAAAACACCGCCGTGCGAATCGTGCGGAAGGCCTCGGCCTCGCGAGAATCGGAATCCAGGCGGGTTTTCTGGCCCCGTGCAACAATGTCCTGCCTTTTCGGCATTGACGGCACCACGCCGAGAACCGGCACGCCCAATACCGCTGAGACCTCATCGGCGGACCGCAGACGCTGATCCATCCAGTCGCGAACCAGACCGAGACCGCCACCCAGCATCAGGCCCAGAACCAGCGCCATAGCCATTATCCGCGCCTTCTGTGGTTTTGACGGCCCATCGGCGGGCCGAGCCACTTCGAGTATGCTTATGTTAAGAGCGCCAACATCTTCTGTGACGTTCAACTCCTTGATCCGATCATCGAGAATGTCGCACAGTTTCTTTGTCTGCTCCCACTCGGATTGAAGCAATGTGTACTGAGCAAGCTGCTCATTGAGCACAAGGGCCTCCTTACGCTGCTCCTCATACTGCTTGTTCAGCTCAGCTTCTTTTTCCTTGGCGACAAGGTACTGCTGTTCTGCTATTACAATCTGGGCCTGTGCGAAATCTTCGTCGAGTTTGGAGATCTGTTCGTTTATTTGGGCTATTTCCGCCTCAATTGCCACAACAGCCGCATGGCCGGCAGTAAGCTGTCGCAGGCGGTCCGCACGCCGGCGCTGCAATTCCTCCAGCCTTGATTTGAGCCGCGCTTCTTCGTTGTTGGCAGGACTATAGAAGCTTCTCGCTCTCTCCGCCTCTACATACTGCCTGAGATTGGCCGGGCTGGCGATCATTCTTTTGATGGATTCGACATAAGCCTTGCTCTCGACAGTCGCAAGCTGGGCCTCTGTCAAGGCTGTTGACAATCTTTCGAGCTTTACGAGTATGATATTGCCGTGGCTGCTCTCAAGTGCAAGTCCCTCATTTTCCTTCCTGAAATCCATCATTGCCTTGAGTCGTTCACTAAGCTCTATGCCGCGTTGGGATTTTGTACTTTGAAGTATTTTAAGAACCTCTGCCGAGGTGCTGCGTTTAGTTGTTGCGTGATAAGTTATGTAAGAGTCCACAATAGTATTCACCAACTGGGCAGCCTCGGCCGGCTTGGGCGAATCCGATGAAATACTGATAATGTCGTCTTTTTTACCCACTGACACCTGCAGGCATTTTCCCTTCAGGAAGCCAATAGGGTTATCAATGTTCTCAAGAATCTTCATCCGCTTTATGTTCGTACCCGGCATTTTCAGGGCGGCGCTGATGATGGGAGTGGATTTCAACAGCTCAGCCTGAGTATAGAGATAATTCTTCGAACGGGTCATAACCCCCTCTTCCGTCTCGCTCATGATTCTAGGACCACTCTGCTCCACATAGATCCTGGATGTACTGGTATAGATAGGTGTAGCCTTCTGAAGATATGCAAAAGCGCCTATCAGCGCTGCAAGCGTAGTAATAAGCAGAATCCAGCGGCTTCGCCACATTATCTGGATCAGGCTCTCAGACATAGCGCCTGAAGTCGGCGGCGCCCCCTCAAACGAGCCATTCTGTTCAGAGTTATTTAGGTTTGCATTGCTGTTTATCATATCGGTTCTCATCTTTTCCTCACGTTTTTCTTATCACCCTTCTCTAATCACTACTACCCCACAAATCATCCAAACGTACGTACGTGCCCATGTTGATCCTAAAGACCTTATCCAGGAACACATTCTTACGTGTTCTGGGGGTATGCTCCACGGCAACGATATCGCCGGGTTTTATGAGGATGCCTAACGCTTCGGTCATCCTTGAGCCTTCCACCAGCGAGAAGATTGCGTGGACAATTGTGCGATCCGGCTTCATTCGATAGACTGTGACATAGCGAGGGTCGGCAGCCTGATTAAATCCGCCGGCAAAACCTATCGCCTGCATGAGGTTGTACCTCGCATCGGGTGGATACGGGAAATTACCCGGCTTTTGAACAAGCCCCATAACCGTAACGAGAGGCGGCTCAAATCGCTCAACTATAACAGCGTCACCATCCTGCAGTGCGACATCAGCGAAGGGGATATTAAGCCCCTTGACAGGCAGGATCAGAGGCTCTGGTTCGCCTGTGGGGCTTTTCGCAGTGTGCCCGTTTCCTGTGTCTGCCGCAGAGCCGAGCGATTCGATGGATTGCCTGTCGATGGCATCATCGGGAGCGGGATTGCTGCGCAGATCTTTTACCAACTCGGCAAGTTCGGATTCGAGACTAATAATGGTTCGCAGTTCCTCTGCCAGGCCAATGAGTTCGGGTTCGAGAGCTACAGTTGAAAAACGTCGGTCCCTATTGGCCAGGTGTTTCAACAGCGCCTGCTTGTGCAGATCACTCTCAACGTCAAAGTTCTTGAATCTCAGGGTCTTGCCGTCATAACGTACCAGCAGCGCACCATTTGTACTCTTGGAATCCGACCTTTGAAATAGCAGTTGGACCTTAATCTGTTCGGAGCTGACAGAACGCGGCCCGAGCAGTAGTCGCTTTCGAGCATTTGACTTGAGCAGTTCTTCCGCCGCTCGGACAGTCGTGCTGTTTCGGTCCTCTGCTCGAGGCGCCTCATCGATTGCGGGCGCAGGCGCTGACTGAACCGGTCTGCCCTCGCTCTGCGTTGTCTCGGCGGCGCGGGCTATACGTATAAGGGCCGCTCCTTCATCAATTATGCCCTCGGCTTGCATAATAAGCGCCACAAGAGACATCTCGTCGCTGCGCAACGGGTATATACCCGGCTTCTGAACGGCGCCGGTAATAGAGACTTTGGCCGTTTTATACTCCAATACCCGAGCAAATACCGAAGGCCGAGTTACAGTATATTTCGGATAGTATGCCTCAATAACAGTTGCTTCTATTTCAGCCAGAGTCTTTCCGCCGGCCTCAATTTCGTCGGCCGCCGGCAAAGTAATTCTTCCCTCATTGCCAACCCTGCATATATAAGGAACGGTTTGCCCGGAAACGTCCGACTCTTCCGCCGTTACGACTGTTAGTATGGTCGGCATCGTCAATTCAAGCACATCGTCCGGTACAATACGATAAGGACCGCCGCCTACCTTAGCCCTCATAAGACGGTCAACATCTACGACCGGGCGAGGTGGCCCCGCATTCTCGAATTCGAGTAATTGGTCTTGGGAAGGAAGCTGGACTCGGTCGCCGCATCCGGCCAAGCCGATTGATAATAACAAGATTAACAACGAATCGCTAATGATCCGCATCCTCGGCGCACGTAATGTACGCAAAACAGAAGTCACGAAGTTCACCTGGTGATACCTCCTACTGTACTAATTGTGGCGAGCCTTAGTATCCTCACGCGGGCTGAGCCACTATGTCACACTACTTTTCATCCACCGGTTGTGTCCCTGCGATTGGGTGGAATAGCTTCATTCGCTTAAGCCTTATTCATCTATTCAAAATCAAATTGATTCATTTCAATCTCTTTTTTACGAAACTCATTCCCGGCAACGCAATTCCAGCCTGGAACACAAGAAGATTTCCCGTTCACCCTTTGGGAATAAACCGCACACCGTCGCTTATCAACCAGACAATACGGACATGCAACAGATGCTCCATCATCCAAAACGCTTCTACAAGATATATCTTAACAGTCCACTTCTGTTAAAACTATTGTGGAAAGTACGTATTTGTGCCAGAATCGCCCATTTGGTTTGAACCAAATTCGGTTCCATGTAGTTCCAGAGTTCATATTTGATCCAAGGACGCCAAGCCAAACCAACGAATAATGGCCTTTTTCAGAATCCGACAGTAGTATCCATATCCACCATATCCACGCATTCAGGGAAAGTGTAACTCAGCGACTGCATTAGAGAGGCGGCCGAAAAGGACTGCGCAACGATGGTCTATACGGTATCCGTATCGGAGGACGCGATGTCGTACCAATACCTAATAGTAGTATCGGGCCCGAATCGCCTTCAGTTCCCCCTCCACTTTCGGTTGTCGATACACTTGTGCTTTGCAGTGTGAAGGGGTTAAACAAGCTCAAATAGCCCAATACCAACTCATTGTTTGTGCTGTCTGAGGCTGCGTCTGCGTGTGCTACGGCACCAAGCCCTACGACAACCGCCAAAATCAATGCTCCTATCAGTATTTTAGATACTATGGTAGATTTGCATTTTTCGTTTGTTGCCAATAGGTTCTTCATATCGTCTCCTTGTTTACCGTTGTTCCAGTAAGTAATCATACATAATAATCAACCCTATACTTAACCGCTCTCACCTCTGAGCCGGTTATTAGCTATAGAATCCAAGTTTGAAACTTAGACAGCTTAAGTGTAGAACTGTTAAACTAACTTGTTATGTTTTCGCCTGAGCAGCACCAGCGTTCCCGTTCCCAGCAATAGCAGTGAGACCGGCTCGGGAATGGCCTGAAGAACTTCGCCGCCATAGACGTAGTACGTAGCGCCCCCTGACCATATATGTTCGTAAACATCCCCCGCTGAATTTACGCCCAAAGCCAGCGCTGTCCTGGCCGCGAGAATGTCATCCGCAG
>JAUVXL010000101.1 GCA_030603595.1 Sedimentisphaerales bacterium
CTGCACGCTGAGCGTATCGCCCGGATCCGCATCGGTGTCATTGGCAAGCACGAGGATTGTAACATCGGTATCTTCATTCGTCGAATCGGTGTCGTCGTTCGCCACCGGCGGATTATTGAATTCCGTCACCGTGATCGACACCGTCGCCGTATCCGTTCCGCCCTTACCGTCCGCAACCGTATATGTGAACGAGTCCGAACCCACAAAGCCCGGATTCGGCGTGTATGTAACCGAATTGCCGTTATTGGCTACGTTTCCGCTGGATGCCGCTCCCACCGACTCCACGCTGAGCGTATCGCCGTCGATATCGCTGTCGTTGGCAAGAACATCGACCACGACCGCCGTATCCTCATTGGTGGCCGCGCTGTCGTCGCCGGCCGAAGGCGGATCGTTCACTGCGAGAACCGTAACCGTTACGTTGCCCGTATCCGTTCCGTCCTTGCCGTCGCTGACGGTGTATGTGAACACATCCGTCCCGTTGAAGTTGGCGTTGGGTGTATAAGTGACCGAATCGCCATTGTTGACGACGCTACCGTTCGACCCGTTTGTGGCCGACTGCACGCTGAGCGTATCGCCCGGATCCGCATCGGTGTCATTGGCAAGCACGAGGATTGTAACATCGGTATCTTCATTCGTCGAATCGGTGTCGTCGTTCGCCACCGGCGGATTATTGACCGGTCCTGCAGTAGTGCCGGTGATCTCCACGCTGTCAACACGCCCGTACTCATTCACCTTGTCCGCACTCATGCGGAATCTCAACTTGAAGGCGGCGTTATTGTCGGCTGCTGTCCCAAGATCTGTCACAGACCAGGATGTATCTTGTGTTTGCTCGAGCGGCTTCCACTGCGTACCGTCAAACCATTCAACGTATAGAAATTCGCCGGAGTCCATCCGCTCGGTGACTCGCGCATACTTGACGTGAATCGCCCCGTACCCAACCGTGCTGACTGCTTTCTCGATAGTCGCATTGTACCTGAGTTGCACGCCATAGATCCCCGTATAGGCTGAGGTTGTTGTTATGCTCGCATCGCCGCTCGTTTGCCAGCCGCCCGTTGTCAGATTGCCGCTTTCAAAACCATCGCTGAATAGCGTCGTCGGCCCGGGCGCAGTGACAGTGATGGTATATGATCCGGTTGGCGGATTTGTTGCCGTATTAGGAGCCGCATCCTCTGCGGTTATGTAGTAAGGAATTGCGCCTTCCAATGAACCGGTCGGTATCGAACCGCTCCACAGGTCGTCGGCCCCTTCAGCCATCGGGATGGTAGTTTCACTCCCGCCGACCGGTGTATAATGCAGCGTAGCGCCGACGACGTCTATGTTGTCTGTAATCGTGGCCGATATTGGGACAGTATCCTGAGTGTCGGCAGAAACGTTACCGGTTGCACCGCTTATCGTCGGGGCATCGTTGTCGGTTACGGCTATAGTGTACGTTCCGGTTGGCGAGGGGGCTCTAGAAGAGTTAGGCACAGGATCCTGAGCAGTGATGTAGTAGGTTATATCGCCGACCTTATCAATAGCGACGGGAACAAGCGCGCTCCAAACGTCGCTGGCGCCTTCTGTCATCGGAACGCTCGTTTCAACCCCGCCGATCGGCGTATAGTACACTGTTGCGCCGGCGACATCGTCATTGTCGGTTATAGTCGCCTGTATTGCGACAGAGTCGCTGGTTGTGCCCACGGTATTCCCCGTAGGACTCGTGATAATGGGATCCTCCAGATCGGCTACGGCAGTGAAGCTGTAATATGCTCCGCCGTTGTTATCAATTGCAGTGCCTGCCTCGGCATCCGTCGATTCGACTTCGTAGTAATAGAGCGTATCCGACGAAAGTCCTGTGAGTGTCAGCGAGTGGCTGGTTACGAGTGCGGCATCGGAGAGTTCGCTACCCAGCGATGTTGTTTCGCCATACCTGACTACACTATCGCTCGGTTTGTTTGTCGTCCAGGTGATCGTTGCGCTCACGTCGGTTATGTCTGAAGTCTGGACGTTCGATATGACCGGTGGGACACCTCCTACGGGCACTTCCTCGAAGTATGCGTTGTCCACGGCGCCGGCAACGGCGGTGTGATTCTTGTAGCCCGGCCATAGACTCGTTCCGGGGAAATACTTTGAGTGCGGAGCATCTGCGCCGAGTAAGCTGGTGTCCGCGATGGATCCTTCGACGATAAGGGCGACGGGGTTGCCGCCGGCGTCGAGCGACCAGAGTTCGACATCAATACCAGCGGACGTATTAGCCAGCCTGGTGAATTCGGCTCTCAAGCGATACCAGGCATTGGCGGACAGGTCCGGCAGATCGACGATGGTGGGTCGTCTGTCCGCCGTGCTACCGTCCCAATAGCCTTCGATGTTGTAGCCGCTGCCGCCCGGATCCAATTGTATGCCGAAGATATCTGATGAACTCGTGCTTGCATTGGAAATCATCCAGCCGATACGGTCGTCGTCTAAGTGGCCGCTGCCGTCTGTCTGGAAGTCCATCCCGATGATGACCTTGTTAACTTCAGTCCACACGAAAGGCTGTGCCGTCCATGTGAACATGGTGCCTGACTGTCCAAGCCCGACCGAACCTCCGACTCCAATACCGCTGGTCACTACGGGACCTGCGCCGCCATCGTACCAATCCGAATGGAAACCAACTGTTTCGCCGAGTGTAAACGATTCGAAATCTTCGCTGTACGGCAGCGACGGCGGTGCGGTGGTAAAGCTCCAGATATCGCCGGCCGTAACCCCGGGTCCGGAATCACGCTCATCTATCGCCCAATAATAGGTTGTGTCCTGGGCGAGCGTGCCCGGGTCGTAAATGGTTCCAGGTTGCTCAGCAGAGACCAGAGGCAGATCGGCCGCATCCGTCCCGAAATAGACATCGTGGCTGACCGCATCAGCGCCGGCGGTCCAACTCAGGTCCGGATTAACACGAACGTTCGTTGCACCGTTCGCCGGGTCGGGATTGGTCGCCTTCATAGTAATGGTTGTAAAGCTCCAGGTGTCGCCGGCCGTTACGCCTTCGGAATCGTGCTCATCTACGGTCCAGTAATAGGTCATGCCTTGTTGAAGCGCACCAGGGTCGTAAGTGGTTGTGGTTTGCCCAGCAGAAACTAAAGTCAGATTTTCCACGTCGGTCCCGAAATAGACATCGTGGCTGACCGCGTCAACTCCGGCAGTCCAACTGAGATCCGCATCCAAAACAACATCTGTTGCACCGTCTGCCGGGCTGGGATTGGTCGCCTTTCTTGTGACGGTATTGAAGCTCCAAACCGGCCCGAAACTTGTCCTGTCTGTGGAATCGGTAACCGTGACGTACCATTCACACTCGTCCCCTTCCCCAAGGTCGGTCCAATCGACCGAAGTGTTCGAGCCGCTCGCTACATCAAGATTCGTCCCGATCTCTGCATACCAGTTCAGTGGCACATCCAACTCGAATTGGCTGCCCGCGTCCGTTTCGTACTCATTGAGCCATGGCGAGTATGTCTGGACGTAGATCTTGTTCTCGGCCGGCACGAAGCGCATTATTCGCAGCCACCCGTTTCCGCCATTGGTCCGGCCTTGGTAATTAGCTAAAAGCTGATGGACAGGCTTTCCGAATAAGTTATCATCTGTTCTTCTTGCTTCTCCATGCATGTGGCCACAAAGAACCAACTGTAAATTCTCATGATTCCTAATTAGGTCATACCATATAAGACTTGTATCACCGCTCGGATTGTCGCTGCCGTCCGGATACAGCCAGAAATCACCCGATCCATAATAATTAGCGTTCGTATCTAACAAGCCATGTGTGGTTAATATGCCCTTTCTTTCCGAATACGTCGTTAAAATTCCATTTGCCCAATCCATTTCATCCTGCGAAGGGCAGAAATCCAAACTCAAGAATATATAATCTTGTCCTCCTATTGTAAGTAATTGATAATTATTGTTATTTGTATGCGGATAAGTCTCATCGTAACTCCCGCCATAATTCCCGGCATAGCTTTCGCCCCACCACGGATAATCGCTAAATCTTGAAGCTGGAAAGTATTGTTCATAATATTCAGTTGAACCCGGCGGGTCTTCGCCATAATGGTCATGGTCTCCTGGAACCACGCTATAGGGGACGACACCATCCAGCAGACTCATACTGGTGTTCGCACGGTCCCACTGGGTTGTGCTGTTCCAGGTCTGAACAATGTCACCTTCATGAGTAACAAAGACGATGTTTAGCGCATCTTTGTTATCTACAATCCATTGAGTCTGTGAGGTGAATATATCCGGATAAGATTCGGCATATTTTTGTGTATCAGGCAGAACCACAATCGTAAAATCGCCCGCCCCTGAAACCTTCTTGCGGCCGTAGAATGTCACATCAAGCACATCTTGGGCCTGCGGATCGCTCGCGGTCACCTCCAAGGTTGCTGGTATCGTTACGTCTGTTGCTCCATCGGCCGGTCCAACCAGCACCGGCTCATCCGGCGTCTGGCCGTCAATGCTCAGATTGAAGTTTTCCGCCGCCCAACTCGACATGGGTGGATCCGCTGCGTTCGTCACGAGGCAGTTCCAGACGTAGTCCGTCATGTCCTGCAGCACTACATTGGCAAACGTCGCAGTGCCGCTCGTGCCCGACATTTCCTGAGTATCCACAGCCTGCCAGTCACCTGCATAGACCACCGTCAGTACAGGCGGAATCGCGCCTTCACTCGAATCGAAGTCCACCCCGTCTGTGCCCCCACTATCGGCCAGGAGTATTCCGTAGTTTGCCGTCCCGTCGCCCCACGCCTGAACAAATTCCGTTATATCAATCGTTCGCAGGCCCGTTGCCGTGCAATCGCCGTCAATCACGGTCCCAGGGTCATAATCACCGCCTGGGTTGTCCCAGGGGCTGTTCCAAGTGACCGTGCCCTCCGCCCAGTCGCTCGTCAGACGATATACCTGCATCATCGCACCGAGATTCGTGCAGTTTACCTGCAAAGTCGCCGAGACAACAATGGCACCCGAAGGCACCTGCTCGGGTCCGCTTCCGATCAAGTTCGGGAACTTGATGACTGCGTGAGCATGCGGATTTTCACCGTCAACGTTAATCGAAGTCGCGCTGCCGTAGGTGGTGTCCGGGTTGGTGGCGGATATCTGGGCATCATCGGTCTCGGCAGGGCCGCTGAACGTGGCAACCTGCTCCGGGGTCCCAATGTAAAGCGTGGCTTCAATCAGCCCAACTGGATCTGCTGCGTCAACCCTAAACGTAACGGTTGGATTGTTCAGGACGCTGCCGTTTGGAGGTGCTGCCAAAGTCACATCCGGCGGAGCAGGCAGAGCAACCGTAACCGTTCTCTGATTGGTCGTCGTCTCGGATAAGGCGTTTGTCGCCGACACCGCATACGTGTAATCACCATTTTCCAGCCCGCTCCGTGTTACATCCAGAGCCCACTTGGTTGGCTCTGCGGGATATATGCCCAGCATTGAATCGTAGAGCAACTGGACCCCATCCGCACTGAATGACTTCATGTATATCCGCACCTCATCCAGCATCCCATTGAAGAAGTCATCGTCTTGCGTATCCTTGCTCCCAAGCGTCAGGTTTGCGTCGTTATAGATCTCCCCTGTTACCGCAGCGGTTCCATCCAGCACGCCGTCTATCCATAGCTCGGCCTGGTCCCCCTTCCTCTGCGCCACCACGAAATGCCAACTGTAATCCGCGTATGAGTCTGTGGAATAAATGGTCGCATTTGTTCCATTCGTATTGAAATTCAGCGATATCTTGTTGTCACTGTTCGTCGAATGCTCCAGCTTGTACCACATGTCGTTGCTCGTTAACGTGGAGCCCTTCCGCATAATATCAGAATCGATGTTTTCCCGGGGGAGTATCCAGAAGGCGATTGTAAAATCTCCCGCACCGGGATTGAGAGAAGGGTCGTGCGGGACCAATATGCTCTCGCTGGTGCTGGCACTAAAGTCAAAGGCCCCCCCAAATTTTGCAGATTCCGTCCAGGTCGGAATACCTGTGACAGGCGGGCCGCTGCCTAATATCCCTAAGTGCCCATCGTTGCCGCACAGCGATATATCCCTTACGCCAAGCTCCGGCTGGGACAAATAATCTTCGCCCAATTCGTACACATTGTTGAAATTGAACATCAGGACCAGCGAACTATCGTACAACGCGTAGTCCACCCCACCCCACTGGAACGTGGCTTCGGTCAAATCTGGCAACTCTGGCAAGTCTATCTCGGCTATTAGCGCCTCTACCTGTACAGTCGGTTCCGTGACAGTTGCCCCGTCATCGGGAGTCGGCCAGGAATACGTCACATCCGGTGGCTCCGCCTGGACATTACCACATGTACACAATGTTATTACGGTTGCAGCAATGATTGTTATGGCAGATTTCATGATCATGTCCTTTCTCGATATAGTGAGTCGTTGGAGTAGAGGTCAGCCTCAAGGGGAATGTACATTACCCGGCTGCCTCGCCGGTTATCCCTCGTTCTACAAGGCTAACTCCTGGTCTATACTCGGTTTCAGCTTCTTAGAAAGCAACTACTTTCCACCGACAAAAAGTCCACAGCACTTCGATATGACTCCTTTATTATACTAAAGGCTTCCGCCAAGTCTATTGTGGTAACTACGTGGTTTTGCAAAAAAAGCCTTTTTTCGGACGAATTGGCCGCTGACCCCAGGAAAAATGGGGTTATTTTGAAGAAAACGCGGTAAGCCGACAATCCTCACACGTGTATTTTTGGGAAAATCCGCTATGGTTCAATTCTGGGTGGCAGCCTCAAGCTCAGGCGGGACGCTGCGCTTGAGCTTGCCACCTCCGTGAACGGTTACGAAATATGTTAGGATTTTGCGCACAAACAGGACGGCATTTTGGCTTTGTTGTCATTTTTCTCGGTCTGGCCTTGCACGCCCACGCTGCCCATTGCCCCATCTCACAATTGCCCGCTCCGGATTATTCCCATCTTCGAAGTGCTTATATAGCCGGCCGGAGGCCGGATTCTCCCGTACATCAAGCTCCATGCAATAGAAATTTATCCATTTCGAATTTCATAGTTCTGTTTTTTCAGATATCGGCCTAACAAAACGGAGGATAGAATTACCAGCGGCAAGGACACTGCCAATCGTATTGCAGTGAATCTAAGGCCCATAAACGACAATTCAAACAGATTCATTGGGATTCGGCATACTGCTGAGGCGCCGATATAAGTGAAGATTACCGCGAGAGCCGCTCCCTTTTTGTGCAGCGAATATGCTACTGGGAATGCCACGAGCACGCCGCCGACCATAATGCCCGAAAGCACGAGTGCCCACAGATATCCTCCGGCTCCGGATTCGGCGCCAAGATGTCTTTCAACTGTTTCGCGACTAATCCATACTTCAAACAGACCGATCAGCACAAACGCAAAAGGAAGAACCTCGATCAGATCGGCCCAAAAATAGATGAAATTAGAGCCGATCTTTCGTCCCGGCGAAAACCCAATCACCCCGGATATCGTAATAAATGCAAGGTAGCCAACTAACGCGGCGAGTGCTATCCATAATCGCTTGTTCATCTCGACAACTCCCCAAAACACAAGCCTGTAATGATGGTCACAACAACAGCGATCACCAGACAGATCAGATTTCGCAGTACAGCAACTCTGGCGCCCAGATAGGCTCTTTCTACTGGGAAAGTCAATGTGCCGACCATCATCAGCGTCGTCGAAAAACCGGAGAGGATCATATACAGCACGCCTTTTTCCAGGAGCATCCCACATAGCGGAAATGCAATGAAGCCGGGCATCAGGCTGATCGAGCCCAGAGCATAGGCGATCAGAAGGCCCAGCATTTTATTTTCCCGGCCCAGATAGCGCGAAATGGTTTCATCCGGCACAAGGTACAGAGCGATGGACACAAGAATAGTCATCGTTAGAAAGGCAGGAGCGATTTTGAGCATCTTCCTGCATGCCACTTGAAGCGATTTGATTGTTTTGCCGCGATCAGCGATCAGAGAAACAATAACCGCAAAGACTGTGATGATATAGATTAGAAACATTCAGCAAGACACCGGCATATCATCTTGGCTCCTCGGAAGGAGGGCATATCAGACCTATAGGGTGCATTATGATTTTCATGGCGTTTGGTTCAGGCGTCGTGAGGTTCGTATGCTTTCCTGCCATAGACCTTCTCATAGGCCCTGCAGAAAGGGCAAATCCTGGATTCAAGCCTCACCACTCTATACACCAGGCCCTTTTGTTTTTTCCGGGCGTATTTACACAGCGTACAATTCGCACACACTTGAGCCATCCACTTCTGTCTTTTTGTTGTTTCTTTCATTGTTCCTTATTCCTTAGCCTATCTCAGAATCGTCCTATCCGGGGCTTGCCCGCCTTCAAAATGTTTGTCCAACCAGCCGGAGACGACATTGTCCCGCACATCGAAGTAATTCACATACGGTTTTATATCTAATACGGGAGTGCCGTCCAGGATATCGACCTCGCTGAAATGCAGTTTGTTGTCCTCAATCGAGCGGACCTTGACGACAGAAAGCCCAATGTGATTGGGGCGGTGCGGACTCCTTATGGCAAATATGCCGTGCTCATCGTTTTCGAGGAAAGGCCTGCCCTGAAGCTGCTCTGTGCCTGACCTATGAAAGTAGTACAGAAGAATCGCGTGGCTGAACTCCTCGAGGTCTTTCAAGGCGATACAGTATTCCTTTTTCAATTCGACCCAGGCCTCTACATCCGGTTTGAATATCCCCTGGATAGGGATGTCTCTTGGCTCCTTGTAAGGAGAGTGTATCAGACCTATAGGGTGCATAGTGATTTTCATGGCGTCTGGCTCCGTAGTCATCCGTTATATTTCAGCAAAGCGCTCTCATACTTGGGCGTTAGCGATCGCGCTGTCCGTGTACATTTGTCCTTGGAAATAGACGAAAGTCTGGCCTGCGCTCTCGTTGGCCGAGCCGCCGGTATCTCAGCTTTCGAAATAGACCTTATTTTTTTCGAGGCTCTCTCTCAGATCGGCATATCGCAACTCGCGTGTGCCGCAGTTGTTCTTTGCGCACAGGGCCGCCGCCGTACCTGTGGCTTGGCCCTGGCCCATGCAGCATACGGTGTTTCTCGTGGACATGTGCGCCCTGCGGTCCTTTGTTATCATCATCCCGGCGGCCAGGAGGTTCTCTATTCCGGCTACCCTTAGCGATTTGTATGGTATTCCGTAAGTGCCGCCGTTCTTGATTTGGAAGCGCGGGGCTGAGTCGTGGAAGCCATACGCGAAGACATCGTCGTCGAAATGCCTGCCCTCGATAACGTCCTCATGCGATATGTCGTAGTCGCATTCAATTAGCCTGCCCCGCCTGATATTCAGTCGCGGGCTGGTCCTGGCGATAAAAGCCTTCTCGCAGCCCGGCACGTACTTACGGAAAAGCTCGACGGCCTTTCGCTGGCGTTTGCGAAGCTCCAATTCCGCTTTGGCTACAGCGTCTCTGCTCGTCGGGCTGACCGACATCTTCAAATTCAGCTTGATAAACATAAAGTAGTTGTCGTGCACCGTCGTGGTCGTCATCGACATCCCGATCTTGCCCGCTTCGCGCCCGAAGCCGTCGGGCAGCCTGGCCGTTTTGCCCTGCAGTCGGACGATTTGCCCGTCTTTGCCGCTGCGCATCCCCTCGGCGCGCTGGACTAAGGCGTCGTGCTTCTTCAGGTAGTCGTGCAGCTTCTCGACGTCAACATTACCGATGCCGATGCTGTTGCAGACAGCGTAATCATTGGGCTCGGTGTACTTCGCCCCGGCGAAGGCGGCAAGGTCTCCGTAAGCCGTGCAATCGACAAACGACTTGGCGTAAATCGCTTCCCTGCCCGACCGGCTCTCGGCGATAACGCCCCTGATTCGCGAGCCATCCATAATCGCCCCGGCCACAATCGTATTAACGCACACATTGACCCCCGCCTCAACGAGCATCTCGAACGTCACGAGCTTGTACATCTCGACATCAATCGCCGTGCAAACCGAATCGTAATTGAAACCCATAGACATCTCCGCGTGCCCCGATGTGCCGCCGACCTTAATCAGCCGATCGATGATCTCCTGGGCAATCCCTTTGACGACCTGGCGCTTCTTGACTCCGGGGAAGGCCTTCCAGAGGTTATAGAAGCTATGAAGGGCAGTTCCGCCTTCGGTGGCCGTGCCGCCGGGGTAACCCTTCCACTCGATCAAAATCGTTTTGGCGCCTTGGCGCGCCGCAGCCAAAGCAGCGACAACACCCGCTGTCCCCGCCCCGGCAACTACGACATCGAATTTCCGAACAGGCAAATTCTTCGACGGCTCGGCGTAGTAGTTTCCTCGCTGATTCGCAGCTTTCACTCTGTTGCCTTCCGCGCTGCCCGCCAAAACGCCCAGCCCGACTAACAAACTCTGTTTCGAAAAATCTCGACGATCCATTCGTGCCTCCATACTAATCTGATTCGGTCAAATACGATTCACAGCTTCAACCCCGCCATATTAGGCCATTCCGCCAAGAGAAGCAAGCGCAGTATGCACCCGTGATTGCAGGAGGGCAGATTGAAAGTTTGAACTTTCAGGCAAGATTCGGTATTCTATGAGTAATATCAAATGCAGTTAATACGAGCCGATTGACCATTAGTGTCATTCCCGCGAAGCTTGTCCTCGACCCCGATCGGGGAGCGGGAATCCAGAAGATTCATTGTTTAGCCTGACGATCGGGGCATCGGCTCTTTCTTACTGAAATCATTATAATAAGCTCAGCACTGCTGCTAAGCCGCCTATGCCTTAACGACAAGGAGCCTTCAATGGATAGCAAAAGCAATCTACGAACAAATTCTGATAGAGCCTGATTTGTCGCTCTATTGCTCATCTTGACATCCGGCCTCTGTGTCCAGGCGGGGCAGGGCCTTACAAAGGGCGTCCCGGACCCGACAATAATCGAATCAAGGCAAGATGGTCGCTACTACATCTTCTCCATCGGCAGAGATCTAAAAGGAATGCTAATCCGCGGCATCAAGCAGCAGCAATGATCTTTAGTCCAGTCAGAACGATACGGTTGTTGGGCTAAAGGCGTTTGCACTGAAACTCAGCTTGTTTGACAAACTATCGCTTGCATTCGGGCCGCTTTGAGATATAATCAGGCGGATTTGCGGCGGAGGGGTTTGGGCGTGTGAGGGCTAATTGGAATTACCTGCAGAAGGTGAATTGATGTTGAATGAATTGAAAGTTCGTTATGTATTCGGATTATATTCGTAATGTTGCGATAATCGCCCATGTTGACCACGGCAAGACGACCCTGGTTGACCAACTCCTCTACCAGTCCGGGATGTTTCGACAGGAGGACCTCGACAAGCTGGCTGGCGGTGAGCACGGGTTGATTATGGATTCCAACCCGCTCGAACGAGAGCGAGGCATTACTATTGTCAGCAAAAACTGCGCAATTCACCACACGGATTCGCAAGGCAATGATTATAAGATCAACATAATCGACACGCCGGGCCATGCCGACTTCGGCGGAGAGGTCGAACGCGTCTTGAAAATGGCCGACGGCGCCCTGCTCCTCGTCGATGCTTTCGAAGGCCCCATGCCACAGACAAGATTTGTGCTGACCAAGGCCCTCGAGCACAAGCTTTGTCCTATTGTTGTCGTCAACAAGGTGGACCGGGAAAACAGCAGGCCCGATGATGTCGTCAACGAGGTGTTCGATTTGCTCGTTCAACTCGACGCCGAATCCGAGGCGCTCGATTTCCCTCTTGTTTATGCATCGGCCAAGGACGGCTGGGCCACAACCGATCTCGACAATAAAACCGACAATATGGACGTAATATTCGACGCCATTATAAACAAAGTTCCGCCGCCGAAGGTCAGCCCGAACGAGCCGCTGCAGATGCTCGTTACAAACCAGGAGTATTCGGATTACGTCGGGCGAATAGCGATAGGGAAAGTCTTCGCCGGCCGGATTGACCAGGGCCAGAGGGTAACAGTAATCGACAAAGACGGACTCCATACGCAGCAGAAGGTTATGCAGATTCATCAGTTCTACGGCCTGGGACGCAAGCAGGTTGCCGGCGTGCCCGCGGGCGATATATGTGCAATTTCGGGCCTCGACCCCGTTGAAATCGGCGACACGATAGCCTGCGCCGATAAGCCTTCGAGACTTGCCGTGATCCCGGTTGACGAGCCGACAATGACAATGATGTTCAGGGTTAACGACGGGCCTTTTGCCGGTAGGGACGGTAGATACCTCACCAGCAGGCAGATTGGAGAAAGGCTCGAAAAAGAGCTTCATAAGAACGTCGCCCTGAGAGTCGAACCCGGACAAACCCCCGAAGAGTTCAGCGTATCAGGCAGAGGGCTGATGCACCTTGGAGTCTTGCTCGAGAATATGCGACGAGAAGGGTATGAACTTTGCGTCGGAAAGCCCAGCGTAATTCTCAGGACCGTCGAGGGCAGGAGACATGAGCCGATAGAATTGCTGGCCGTGGATTGCCCGCTGGATTGTCAAAATGTGATAATGAGCCTTATGGGCGACAGGCGCAGCGAGATAGTAAAGATGGACGCCAAGAGCGGCGCAAGCGATTTTATCCACATGGAATTCCTCGTACCATCGAGGGGGCTTTTTGGCCTGCACGCAAGGGCCATGAACGCCACGGCGGGAAGAGCAGTCCTCCATCACACATTTGAAAGATATGAGCTTATGCGAGGCGCAATACCGCAGAGAAAAGCCGGCGTTATGATTGCAACAAATACGGGGCAGGTAACCGCCTATGCCCTCGATGCGCTATACGACCGCGGAATATTCTTCGTCGAGCCCGGCGAAAAGGTCTATGAAGGCCAGGTCGCCGGCGAGCACTGCAAAGAGAAGGATATACCCGTCAACGTGGCCAGGAGCAAACAGCTAACCAACGTTCGCGCCTCAGGAAAAGACGATGCCGCAAAGGTTAGGGCCGCGAGGAAAATGAGCCTGGAGGTCGCGCTCGAGTATATCCAGGAGGACGAGTTGGTTGAGATTTGTCCAAATTCGATTCGAATCCGCAAAAGGCTCCTAAAAGAGACCGACCGCCGACGACAGGCCCGCAAAACATCTCGCTAATATCGCCCGCACATAATGCGCAGAAGACGTGGGCATTTCTCTATCGGGCCGGCACTATTGACTCGAACATCCGACAGAATAATACTATTTAAGTGCCCCCAACTCGCATTATTGGGCCAAAAACCACGATTCGCTCGCCAAGGCCAACTTTTTTGGCTGTTTTTGTTCATTTTTATTGATTTTCTCAAACCTCGCTTGTATAGTCGGTTGTTCATTTAGGTCTATTCTTTGGTCTCTCAAGAGTATGCCTTCAATAACAGAAGTGAGAGGCATTTGTTAAGCGGTCCATAATTGGGCCAAGGAGAAGTATCAGTGAGTACAGGTATTGTAAAATGGTTCAACTCAAGCAAGGGGTTTGGTTTTATCGCCCCGGACGATGGCGGCGACGATTTGTTTGTCCACCACTCGGAAATCAAGACGGACGGTTACGCATCGCTCGATGAAGGTCAGAGCGTCCAGTACGAGGTGGGACAGGGCAAAAAGGGCCCCTGTGCGACCAACGTAATCCCCGGCTAAAGAGAAAACAAGAATCGAAGAATCGGAAGGTCCTGCTCAGTAGCAGGACCTTTTTACATCATATTTTGTTTGCTTTGTCCGTAAGTTGAATTAGCGGTGCCGAACTCTTTTCTATTGTCAACCACCAAGCCATAAAGGTGAAATAGAAAAGCTGGTCCGGGAGGGAAGATACCAACTAACTTCAAAGATGCGGTCCCTTTCTGTCGGAATTTTTTACCCTGCCAGGTCGATTTCGACCGCCTCGTCTTTGCGCATAGAACCTACGGCCCACCCCAAGCGGCC
This sequence comes from Sedimentisphaerales bacterium, assembly GCA_030603595.1. Taxonomy (GTDB): domain Bacteria; phylum Planctomycetota; class Phycisphaerae; order Sedimentisphaerales; family Anaerobacaceae; genus JAFGCD01. Next base: position 13,826 of record JAUVXL010000101.1, read on the forward strand.
CACCTAACAACTAAACACTAAAACCTCAAGACTATTTCATCCCCCCGCCCCCTTTGTCATTCCCGCCCCCTTTGTCATTCCCGCGCAAGCGGGA
>JAUVXL010000354.1 GCA_030603595.1 Sedimentisphaerales bacterium
AGAAAAAACCAAGAAACGGTTTTTTCTTTTGTTAAGTAGGCCTACCCTGCAATTTTGCAGAAGCCTTATAAATGTCATAATTTGGAGGTCATAGCGATGCTACTATGGGTTTTCAGGGCCCTATTCTGGGTTATCGTGATAGCGTTGTTGTTTGTAAATGTGAGTTCGACGGAGATATCGGGCGAGGCCGGTTCGGCTAATTTCGCGGCGGTGCTGGTCAGCGGGCTCGGGATGGCGATATTTGTGTTCCTGCTCGATGTGCTGACTCCGAAGCGGAAACTGTCGGCCGTGGCCGGTGTTTTCTTCGGTCTGTTGGTTGGGTTGCTCATCAGCTTAGTGCTTGCGGTTGTGGTGGATATGGTCAGTGATTCGTACAAGATCGAGATGCTCCCGCAGACCAAGAGGGCGATCAAGTGGGTGCTTGGCGTATGTATGTGCTATCTTACGATCAGTGTTGTTATGCGGACGAAGGATGACGTTCGCTTTGTGATTCCTTACGTTGAGTTCGCCAAGCAGACCAAAGGCGCTCGTCCGTTGGTTCTGGACACATCGGCGATTATCGACGGGCGAATTGTGGGTTTGTGCCGGAACAAGCTGTTCGATGCGGCACTTGTCGTTCCTCGTTTTGTACTGAACGAGTTGCAATTCATAGCCGATTCTGCGGACAAGCTCAAGCGTCAGCGGGGCCGGCGCGGACTGGATATACTTAACGAGATGCAGTCTGAATCCGGCATCGATGTCGAGATCGACGATACTGTGGTCGAGGGGATCGAGGATGCCAAGGGTGTGGACCAGAAACTTGTGGTTTTCACGAGGGCATACAACGGTCGGCTTGCGACGACGGACTATAACCTTAGCAAGGTTGCGCAGGTTCGTGAGGTTGACGTTGTAAATATCAACGATCTTGCGAGCGTTCTGAAGGTCGTAGCTCTGCCGGGCGAGGCGATGCAGGTCAAGATTATCAAGCCGGGCGAGGAAGCGGACCAGGGGATCGGTTATCTCGAGGACGGGACGATGGTCGTTGTAGAGGATGGTCGCAACAAGATCGGGCGGGAACTGCTTATAAGCATCACCAGTTCGCTTCAGACGTCGGCGGGGAAGATGATATTCGGAAAGTTCGAGGGGTATGCGCAGGAGAACTCCGGCGGCGGTGGAGGCAGGCGACGTTCGCCCGGCAGGAGACCTGTGGGCAACGATGCGAGAAGACGCCAATAAGAAAGAATTCGGGGGGGGCTTGGTTTCTATACGGATTTACGCCGTGTTTTTTTGACACGGATTACCTTGGTGGTATAGGAATTTGTAATAATAGCGAAAATAGGCAATATGCGCAAATTGCCATTTCGAGTGAAGTCGAGAAATCTGTTTTAGAGCGTGTAACAAAATGAGGTCTCAATCGCATTTGGTTCTCTGGATTCCCGCTTTCGCGGGAATGACAGAGGGGAAGTTTTCATTTTGTTAGGCGCTCTTAATAGACCCTTCGACTGCGCTCGGAGTGACGGTGAGCGGTTGCCTTAATGAAGTTCCGCCGAAGGCGGTTAATTCAATGGTGTAGGAATTTGTTATTTAGTTTCTGTTGCGGAAACAGTGTTTGTCATTCCCGCGGAAGCGGGAATCCAGCTTTTTCGCTCTGGACCCCTGCTACCCGCTCCCCGATCGGGGTCGAGGACAAGTCAGCAGCGGCGTCGAGCCGTCGTCGTCATCCTGCTACCCGCTCCCCGATCGGGGTCGAGGACAAGCTTCGCGGGCACAAGCTTGTCAAATTTTCCCAGATTAACGCAGATTATTAAGTAGGGGCAAGGACTACGCCGCTTTTCATTTCGGGGGGCATCTTGACTTAAGGAGGCGTAAAACAATAACTTGCCGAATTTATTGCAGTTAACAGTTTGATTTGGCCGATATAGAGTTTATGTCAAATACAACTATTACTGAATG
>JAUVXL010000287.1 GCA_030603595.1 Sedimentisphaerales bacterium
GTGTTTGAAAAGACTAAAACAGCTTCGCCGAAGTCGCAGACGCGCCTCGGCGGGGCGATTCCTTCTGTTGTTACCCACAAATTATTTCAGAGAGCCAACTTATTTAAGGAGCATCTGGCCATGAAAACTATTTTAGCTATCGATCTGAGCAAACGCAACAGTGTGTTTTGCAGGCTTGAGAGCAGTTCTTTGAAACCTGAATAGGAAGGTGTGCGGTGGATTTTTTTGGTCTTCCCTTTGGTCTCAACGTTGATTCGGAGTTTGAGTTTTTCTGCGGTGAGTTCTTTCCAGCGGTTCTCGCCTAACGGAGTTTCTCGTTTTATGCTGTTTTCAATACGGTCAAGCTCCGGGCGGCCTATATTCTTATGCAACAATCGGCCCCAGATCGAAGGCAACTCAATCGGGCCGTTACTTAACTTAAACGCAGCCTGGCGAGAGGAAAAGGCCTATAAGCTTCTTCAGTCTTTGCCGCCGTAGATTAGGCGCATTTTTCCGACGTTTGGGACGGCTGCTATGGGGAATTTGGCGAAGGGTTTGAACCCGCTGGGCCAATAGACAAACAGGGCCTTGCCGACGAGGTAGTCCCGCGGGACGACTCCGGGGCGGTAATAGATTCCGTTGTTGGCCCTTCCCGGGTTTTGCCAGTATCTGGCGTCCAGGCTGTTGGGACTGTTGTCGCCCAGAACGAAGAACTCATCGTCGTGGAGTTCAAATGGTTCGCCGTTGGTCGCCCTTCCGCCTTGGCCTGATGTGTAGTGTATATCCCTGAATATGGCCACATGCGAGAGGGCAAGTCGGCCGGCGCCGAAGATTTCGACCTGAGGCTCAATATCCGTTCTTCGCGGGCCTGCGGCATCGGATTCGAGTCCAAGATCGTAAGTCATTTTCTCTTCACCAAACTCGAAAACCAGTTGATGGTCAACGTTGGCGAATTCCAGTAGTGTCCATTTATCCAGCGTCGGCGGGTGGGTCTGATAGTTACTAAGGACTGTTTCTTCGCCTTCGTACATTTTGGCGATGGTCATTTGCCCGGTCTGGTCGATCAATGCGGTGTAGGTTGTCCGGTATTTGCTGAGACTTGCGCCGATGTGGCCCGGCTTCTCGGCGGGCCTGGCGTAGAAACGGACCATTAGGTCGCTGCAAGTCGGCATGTTTCTGTAACTGTCCACTCTGTTGTATGCATAGGTCGTCTTGAAGTCGTTGCCCAGGGATGTGTCGTAGGCAATCGTGTTGATTTGGTCTGTCGGGCTGTCCAGGCTGAATCGGGTGGGATTCTCATTGTCGGCGGTCAGCCATTTTGAGCCGGGCTTGTTTATGAAGGGCTGACGCCATGGTTTGGTGTGCGCGGAGTTGAAAGTAGGTCTGTTCGGATCGACGGGCCGATAGTCGTTGTTATATACGGTCATCCATAGTTCATTTTGCACTTTTGGCGGCTTCCTGCTGATTTTCCCGTCGATATAGACGTCGCCGTCGATGATCTCAATCTCATCGCCGGGCAGCGCAACGAGGCGTTTGATGTAGTTTATGTATGGTTCGTTCGGATTCTTGAAGACAATGACATCCCATCGTTTTGGTTCGAAGAACTGGTAAATGCACTTGAGGACAAGTATGCGGTCGCCGTTTGCGACGGGCACTTTGTCGTTTGTTGAAAGGTAATTGCCGCAACTCGGGCAGCATGTTCGGGGGGGAGTAACGCCGGTGCCTGGTACTGTATCCTCTCGCAGAGGTCTTCCCATACGGTCCCTGTACTCGCTGGGGATGAAGCCATGCTCGTATTCATGTCCGCACTGGAGGCAGCGGAGCCGAAAATGCGCGCCCATTAGCGTGTCGGCCATACTTCCGGTGGGTATTCGGAAGGCCTCCATAACAAATGCCCTGAAGACAAAAGCGAGAATAAAGGCGGTTATCAGCCATTCAAACGTGTCGGCGATTTCTGCGGCGCGGTCTTTCTTCTTTTGGGGCGTCTCATTATGGCCCGGTGTTGATTCGTTCTTGTTTGAAGGCATATATACCTTTCCTGCCCGAAGGCCGGCCTTCTATCATTCATTCCAAATTGACTATCATACATTGCCCTCGACCGTTGCCCGAAAATGGCTTTTCTTCGCTCAAGGGCCTGCATAAGGGGCACAAATCAGCCGAGCAAATGCAGAAACAGCTATTATGCCGAGAAACCCTTGATCGGTCAATAGGCTATTTTCTCAGCAGCCGTCCCAACGATTACGAGTGTATCCCGGATGAACGGCTAATTTTTTTCGAATCTCAAGAATTTTGCAGAGAAATTGCTTGCTGTATAGAAGTCTTTGTAGTATAGTAAGTTGCAGCGTTTTGTGATGTTCATTTTGCGGTTGGTTTTGCGGCTGACAACGGATGTGCTATTTGTTGCAGGCGTTCGCTGCTGTGGTCGCGTTAGGAGGCCGCAAGTTTGTAGAAATGTACGATGGGCTGTTGCGACGACGAGAAAATGTTGTGCATTGTTGTACAACGGCCTTTTTTGTGACTAAAATACAGATTCTCAATAGCTCTTTGGTGCAAGCGAGGTAGTGTATGGCGACAGTTACAAAGAAAGAACTAATCGACCGAATTGCAGAATGTACTCAAGCCAAACGAGTCGCAGTGAAGCAAATAATCCAGGCGTTTCTCGACGAGATCGTTAAGGAGTTAAGCGAAGACAACCGTCTTGAATTCCGAGATTTCGGCGTTTTCGAGACAAGAATCCGGGCTGCTCGGCAGGCTCAGAATCCAAAAACAATGGAGAAGGTCGAGGTTCCGGCAAAACGGACGGTGAAGTTTAAGATGGGCCGGCTGATGAGGGAGAATCTGCGTGTTTCCGCGGTGGAGTCAGCCGATGCCGGTTAGCTGAATTGAACGAGGACACGGATTGTGCAATAGGGCTTCCGGCGAGTGTGCAAAGCACCTGCGTATCGAGTCTTATTGTGTGATATGAAGTTGATGTTCGTTTTGGTGAAAAGGCAGTAGTTCAAAGGGGCGTTATATGTCTGAGGGCACAGTAAAGTGGTTCAACTCACGGAAAGGTTTCGGATTCATCGCAACGGCGGACGGCCGCGATGTATTCGTCCACTATTCAGATATTTCAAGTGGTGACGGATATAAAGCTCTTGAAGAAGGCGATCCTGTAACTTTCGATATTGTCGAGGGCGAGAAGGGTCTGAGGGCTGAGAACGTAACAGGCACTTTACGCAATACGAGCTTATGATTGCCGGTCGGTTACAATCCGCTCTTGACTGCAACGTGCTTGTTCTCAACAGGCATTATATGGCAATCCGCATAGTGGGAGCGAGACGTGCTTTTTCTCTGCTTTGCCGCGAGCTTGCCGAAGTCGTCTCGCTCGAAGAGGGCAGCTATTCGAATTACGATTTCGAGAGTTGGTGCGAGCTCAGCCAGCTTCGTCGAGAGTTCGAGCCGGACGGGCACGACTGGGTATCGACGGTGAATTTTCATATCGCGGTGCCGCGGATTATTCGGCTGCTCTTCTACGACCGGCTGCCGAGGACGGAAGTTAAGTTCAATCGGCGGAACATCTTCGCACGCGACAAGAACAGTTGCCAGTATTGCGGCAAACGCTTCCCTACGAGCGAGCTTTCACTCGACCACGTTGTCCCGCGGAGTATGGGCGGAGCAGCGACGTGGACAAATATTGTCTGCGCCTGCGCCAAGTGCAACGTCAGGAAGGGGGGGCGAACGCCCAAACAGGCCGGCATGAAGCTAATCCAAAAGCCCGTCAGGCCCAAGCACAACCCGCTCGTACACATTCACCTCGGCCACGAGAGATACCACTCCTGGAAACAATTCCTCGACCACGCATACTGGTCGGTAGAATTGAAGTAACCCTGCTTTGCGCCGGTGATGAATTGGGATTAGACATTTTGGGGGATGGTGTAGGGTTTTCGGTATTTTGGTTTTCTTAGTTTGTTGGCTTTTTTGCTGAATCGGCCGGTGAATTTTTCTTTTTCGGGGTCGAATTCGAGGCGTTGGCCGAGGGTTGGGGGGGGGGGGGGGGGTGAGGGGGTAAGGAAAAAGTGGGGGAAAAAATGGCCATTGGGCTGGAAAGCGGCGTGGTAATCCGATATAAATGTGATGCGCAGGCTCTAATTAGTTCCTGTTGCGGAAACGCAGAATTGGTTCCCGGATGTATCGGGATTCGTATAAAATCGGTCGAAACCCCGCGTAAAACGCGG
>JAUVXL010000092.1 GCA_030603595.1 Sedimentisphaerales bacterium
TTCCGCACTTTCGTTTTACCATATCTGGCTTCGGCTGGGGGGTGTTTGAAAAGACTAAAACAGCTTCGCCGAAGTCGCAGACGCGCCTCGGCGGGGCGATTCCTTCTGTTGTTACCCACAAATTATTTCAGAGAGCCAAAAAAGTCTTTTCTCAGGTTCCACCACTGCACTATCTACCAATGATTGGTCGGCGCCATTTGCCAGGCGTCGAGCCGCTCAACTTCGACCGCGCCGCCTTTGCTGAATAGCACCACGCCCGTGCTGTCGTTTCGAGTCGGATAGATGCGCTGGGTAACGCATTGGGAGTTGGCGAAGACCTCGAGTATCGAGCGGTCTAAAAAGACGCGAAGACGCAGCTTTTCGCCTTTCTTCAATCGCAGCGGTGCGACTTGCTCTGTCACCTGCGGATTCTTTCCGCCCTTCATACAGAATTCGTAATACTTGACCTCATCCAGGCTCGATTTGCTAAAATCGATCTTCAGATGCCCGGCGGCGGGATTACACTCGATCACGGTCTGCTCGGCGCCGTCGTCGGAGCAGCGGACCTTAATTCCAAAGCTCTCGGCATCGCCCGGCTTGATTGTCATATCTATCTCAAGGCAGTCGCCGCGCACATCCCCCAGTTTGACTTCCGCATCTTCGGCCACCTTGATTCGCGTCAGGTTCCTGCCGTTCGTTCTCAACTGTTCGAGCTCTTCGGCCGGCTCGATTTGCAGCGTGCCGTCTTCGTTCAAGGAGAACACTCTCGGCAGAGTCATCGTTCCGCTCCAGTCGTACTCGTTGCTCGGTCGGCGATCCAGGACCCAGGCCCACATGATGCGTCTGCCCTTGTCGTCGAGCAGGGTCTCAGGGGCGAAACAAGTCCCGCCGGGCCAGTTCATCCGCTCGTGAATTTCGGGCGTAAACCGCTCATTTTCCCACCGTCCGAGATAGTATCGGCAGCCTCGCGGATGGCTGATGCACAGCAGCATGTGCCTGTCGCCTATTTTGAAAAAATCGGGGCAGGAGACGTCCTCGAAGCTATCGACTCCTGGCATATTCTTTGTCAAAAACGGGCCGACGTACTTCCACTTGTCGAGCGTATCGGCCTTGAACAGCGTAGGGTTGGCGCCGCCGAAAATGCCGTAGTATGTATCGCCTTCGAGCCAGCCGTGCGGGTCCCACGACCTATATAGTTTCTCCTCCTCGCTACCCCTCTTTGGAATTGGGATTATCGGGTTCGAGGCGAGCTTGGTCCAGTTGTCCAGTTCCGGCTCGCTGCTGGTGGCGATGCAGTTGCCTGCGCCGACGCCGTGGTAGAGCATCGTCGCGGCGCCATTTTTATTGACGAAACAATTACCGCTGAATATGCCTCGGTCCACGTCGCCGGGCGCGGGGAACAGCGCCGTGGTATGCCACGTCCAATGGAGCAGGTCTTTGCTCGAAGCATGGCCCCAGCAGTGGCCGCGGTGGTCCTGGAAGATGTAGCATAAATGATACCTGCCGTTCCAGTAGATCGCTCCGTTGCTGTCAAACGGCATACATTTGCCTTCGGGACTGACGAAATGATACCTCGGGCGATGCGGGTCGCTCAGCAGTTTCTCTCGCAACTCCCGCTGCGACGCGACAAGGCTGCCGCCGCCGGATGCAGGCTTGGCGAGCGCGCGGTTCAGGAATCCGCTTGCCGCAGCGATCATAACGGGTTCTTTGCCGGCGAGCACTAAATGGCCGTCCGCTATCTCTGCGCCTCCTGTAAGGAAGGTATCTGAGAAGTTTTCCATCCGGTCGCCGGCCCGGCCTGGCTCGAACGTCCACCAGGCTACAGGCTTGATCTCCGATGCTTTATTGGGCTTCAAGGCGGCAATCTGCTTGGCGGTTAGCGCCTTGTCATAGACCCTCGCATCGTCGATCCTGCCTCGAAAACAGGACTGATCGGCGGCGTCGATGTGGCGTCTTCCGAACATCACGATGCTATCCGGGCCGAACTTTTGCGCCTTCTCCGTCTTGTGCGACGAATACTCCTTGCCGTTGCGATAGATTGTGATGCTCGTGCCCTTATATACGATTGCGACCTGCACGAACGTGTCCTTATCCGCGGTCTCAGCGGAGCGGGCCTTCTGATCTTTTTGGCTTCTGCTGTGGAAATTGCTGCCCGCCATCCATTTTCCCCGGACAAGCTCGCCGAATATGATGCCGTCGAAGTGAGTCTTCATATCGTCGATGGTCAGTGCGCTTCCGCCGCGCTGGTCCAGGTCAGCCGGTGCGGCCCAGACGACGAGCGTTTTGTCCTTGATTTGCTTCGGCGGGGCGGCCTTCGCTGTTCGGGCCGCGGCGATGGCTACAATAACCGCTAATCCTATGGTAATGATTCTCATCGTCTTTCTCCTGCAGATACAATCGATGCATCGCCTTCAAATACGGCTTCATCTCAGGCAACAGGATAAACCTGTCGGACGACAGAGGCAAGGACTTTTCAGTTCCCATCAGTTGGTTCAGCCGGTACAATGCAACATGAGAAAACTATGGGCATATTGCTTGGAAGCTGTAGCCGAATTGAATCGAAGTTTGAGCTGTTTGGAGGTGATTATGAATACGAGTAGGATTAGCAGGCGTCGATTTCTAAAAAGAAGCGCTGTTGCAGGCGCCGGGTCGATAGGCTTGCCGTACTTAGTTGCGTCTTCGGCTTTGGGTAAGGCCGGCAGCATCGCGCCGAGCAATCGCATCACTTTTGCCTCTATCGGCGTCGGCGGGATGGGCGCCAACAATATGAGGGCGTTCCTGAGTCAGAACGATGTGCAAGTTGTCGCGGTCTGCGACGTCGAAGAGGCGAGCGACGAATACGGGCACTGGTATAAGAAGGGCTGGGACGGCGCATGGTTCGGGCGCGAGCCTGCTCGCAAAATCGTGGACGACCACTACAGCCAAAAGGGCTGCGATGCGTACATCGATTTTCGTAACATTATCGAGCGTGACGATATCGACGCTGTTTGCGTCACGACGCCCGACCACTGGCACGCGATACCCGTGATCATGGCGGCCAAGAGCGGCAAGCATATCTACTGCGAGAAGCCCTTGAGCCTGACCGTGGCGGAAGGGCGGGCGATGGTTAAGGCCGTCGAACGCTATGGCGTGGTCTTTCAAACGGGGACGCAGCGGCGTTCGGACGAGCGATTTCGCTTTGTCTGCGAATTGGTTCGCAACGGGCGAATAGGCCGACTCAAAAGAATCGTTACGTCTATAGGGGCCAACAATAAAGAAGCCCCGGCCAAAGATTGGAAGCCTATGCCCGTGCCGGACGGGCTGGATTACGATATGTGGCTCGGCCCGGCCCCCTGGGTCCCCTACCATAAGGACCGATGCCTTTATACATTTCGGTTCGGGCTGGACTATTCGGGCGGCCAGACGACGAATCTCGGGGCGCACTTTATCGACGTGGCCCAATGGGCCAACGACACCGACCGCACAGGGCCGATTGAATTCGAGGACTTAGGCGCCGAGTATCCCGCCGACGGCCTGTTCACGACGGCCACGAAGGTCCATTACCGGGCGCGATACGCCAACGGCGTGGAACTGACGTGCGAGACCGACCCGAACGGGCCTATGCGTTTCGAGGGGACCGAGGGCTGGATTGAGATTAGAGGCGGCAAAATGACATCGCAGCCGAAATCGCTGGAGACGTCCGTAATCGGGCCCAACGAAATCCATCTCTATAAGAGCAACGATCACCATCGCAATTTTGTCGATTGCATCAAGGCCAATCGCGAGACGGCCGCCCCGGCCGAAGTAGGGCACCGATCCACAAGCATCTGTCACTTGGGCAATATCGCTATGACGCTCAAACGCAAGCCCCCTGGGGGCAAGTTGCACTGGAACCCGGAAACCGAACGCTTCACGAACAGCGACCAGGCCAACCAAATGCTCGCACGAGCAATGCGCAGCCCGTGGCATCTATAATAGTTACTGAACTTCGAATGCCTTCAAGAGTTCGGTGTTGAGATTCAAGTCTGCGAGCGATCTGTGGAAATCGTAGAGATAATCTGCTACAATGGCACATTGAAAAGTAACTGAACTAACTCGAGCGTATAGGAATTTGTAATAATAGCAAGGCTGGGCAATATAGAGTGTTTGTCATTCCCGCGAAAGCGGGAATCCAGTCTTTTGTCCTTGGATCCCCGCTTTCGCGGGGATGACAGGGTGAGGCTATTGTAAAAGTCCCGGGCGAAGCCCGGTTAATTTAATTTGGAAATCTCGGATGACGAATAGACAGCCCCGGCGTGTACTGCACTTAGTGGTTTTTCTAACGGCTCTGCAATTCTTTTTTGGCGGCGAATGCCGCGGCGTCGACTGGCCTATGTGGCGATATGACGCCGCGCGCAGCGGGTCAACCGCCCACGGCCTGGTCGAGCAACTGCATCTGCAATGGGTAAGGCGGATGCCCCGCCCGGTGCCGGCCTGGCCCGAGGAGCAGTACAAGCTTCAATTCGATAAGTCCTACGAGCCGATTGTGACGGGCAAGCGCATCTTTGTTCCCTCTATGGTCGGAGACAAGGTCACAGCGTACGATACCGACACAGGCCGGGAGATATGGCGTTTTTACTGCGACGGCCCGGTCAGGTTCGCACCGGTTGGCTGGAAGAATAAGATATATTTCGTCAGCGACGACGGATCCCTATACTGCCTCGCCGCCGAGGACGGTAAGCTAATTCGCAAATTCCGCCTCGGACCGTCGGACAAGAAGGTATTAGGCAACGGTCGGCTGATTTCCATGTGGCCCGCGCGGGGCGCTCCGGTGCTGTTTGACGGTAAGATATACTGTGCCGCAGGCATCTGGCCGTTCATGGGCATATTCATATACTCGATTGACGCCGAAACCGGCGAGATTGTCTGGGAGGACAGTTCCAGCGGATCAAGATATATGACGCACCAGCACGGCAGCGATGCCTTCGGCGGCGTCGCGCCGCAGGGATACTTCGCCGCAACGCAAGAGCGCCTATTGATACCGAGCAGAACCACTCCGGCCTGCTACGACAGGCAAACGGGCAAATTCATCTACTACCGAATGTCCAACAGGGGTATGGGAAAGCACGTCGGCGGCTACGATGTTCAACTCTGGAAGGACTTGTTTTTCAACAACAGCATAATGTACCGGCTTGCCGATGGGGAGGGAATGGTCAAGACAGACGTGCAGGTCGCCGCCGAAGATGCAATCATCGCGTTTGACAAGGACGAAGACCTGGTCGGTTACGTGCCCCGGGAGGTTCCCAAGGCCGAGCGCAAGAAAGACGAGCCTTCCATAAAAGCGAAAGGTCTGTGGAAGGCCGAATTCGGCCAGGCGATCGAGAAGATACACATCAAAGCCGGCAAGCGTTTATACGGCAGTAACAGCCAGGGGAGCATTGCGGCCGTTGACCTCCCTCATGGCAACGATAAGGCCAAGATATCCTGGAGCTATCGAATCAAGGGCAAGGCCTGGAATATGCTGGCCGGTGACGATAAGCTGTTCGTAGTTACCGAAGACGGGTTGCTCTATTGCTTTGGCGGCGAAGAGACCAAAGCCAAATGGCACAACCAGGACGACAAGCCGACTCTCAAGGCGTCGCGAAAGCATCGTCGCAAGGCCAAGCGGATACTCTCCAAAGCCGGTGAAAAGGAAGGATACTGCCTGCTCTTGGGCATAGGCGACGGCAACCTGCTGATGGCGATTCTTGCCGAATCCAAGTTCGACATCATAGCGATCGAGCGTGACGCCGAGGCGGTTGCGTCGATGCGCAGGCGGATGGACGAAGCGGGCCTTTACGGCAGGCGCATCTCGATCCTTGTGGGCGATATTGCATCGTTGCAGTTGCCACCTTATCTGGCGAATCTGATTGTCGCGGCTGATATCGAGAAGGCCGGTTTCGATAAGCCGAAGCTCTTTATCGAGAACGTTTATCACTCGCTTCGTCCTTACGGCGGCACGGCGTGGTTCGGCGTAGGCAGGAAGAAACGCTCGGCGGTAGCGAGAGACATATCGAGTTGCGATCTCGTCGGCAGCAAGATCGATACGAAGGGAACGGGTATGCTGCTGAGGCGAACCGGCGCATTGGCCGGTTCGGGCGACTGGATCGGGCAGTATGCAGATGCGGCTAACACGGTGGTCTCGAAAGACGAACTCAAAACGCCTCTGGGCTTGCTCTGGTTCGGAGATGATTCGAGCTTCACGGACGTTCTTCCGAGGCACGGTCACGGCCCGCCGGAGCAGGTCGTCGCCGGAAGGCTCTTTATCGAGGGCATCGACTCGATAAGCGCACGCGATGTCTATACGGGCAGAGTTCTCTGGAAAGCAGAACTGAGAAATCCCAACACGTTCGGGATATACTACGATGCATCGTACAACAGCGATCATAGAGATCTCTCTTACAATCAACTCCACATCCCCGGCGCCAACAGTCGCGGGACCAATTTTATCGCTCTGGCGGACAAGGTTTATATAATCGACGGAGCGAAGTGCCGTGTTCTCGATGCGGCTGCGGGTAGAGAACTCGACGTCTTCTCGCTGCCCGCCCAAGACGGCGTCGCGCCGGTGGGCTGGGCGTATATCGGTGCTTACGGGGACTATCTGCTCGCCGGCTCGGATTTCGTCTCATACCTGGATTTGCTCGCCGGTAAAGATAAGAAACTGGATAAGTGGGCGAAGTTCTTTGACAAGTATGCGAGTAAGCGACTGGTGGTTATGAATCGCCACACGGGAAAAGTCCTCTGGACCCTCGATGCGAAGACCGGCTTCATTCACAACTGCATAGCGGCCGGTAACGACCGGATCTTCTGCCTGGACGGATTACCGCCCTATATCAGGAAGGTAATGACCGAGCGAAAGATCAAGATAGAATCACCGGGCAGGCTGCTGTCGCTCGATGTGCGCGACGGCGGCGTAATCTGGGAGAATACCGACATCGCTTTCGGAAGCTGGCTCGGCTATTCCGAGGAGAATGATATTCTCCTGCAGGGGCATCGCAAATCACGCGATATGGTGCCCGAGCCGGGCGACAGGATGGCAACTTATCGAGGCAAGACGGGCAAACAACTGTGGGATAAAGCCATCGCTTACAGCGGGCCGTGCATGCTTCACGGCCGGACTATAATCACGCAGGAAACGGCTTACAACCTGCTTACGGGCGAGCGGATTATGCGCGAGCATCCGCTGACAGGCGAGCCGGTTAAGTGGGAGTATTCCCGCAACTACGGGTGCAATACCGTTGTTGCGAGCAGGAACCTGCTGACGTTTCGCTCTGCGGCGGCGGGCTATTTTGACCTAGCCGGCGACGGCGGAACGGGCAATTTCGGGGGTTTCAAGTCCGGCTGCACAAGCAATCTTATCGTGGCCAACGGCGTCCTCAACGCACCTGAATACACAAGGACCTGCACATGCAGCTACCAGAACCAGACATCTCTGGCGATGATCCACATGCCCGAGGTCGAGACCTGGACATTCAATGCCATCAAGAGCAGCCGAGACGATATTCGACGCGTGGGGATCAATTTCAGCGCACCGGGCGACAGAAAAGCCGAGAACGGGACACTGTGGCTGGACTACCCCAGTCGCGGCGGGTCTTCGCCGTCTGTGAGCATAACCACCACGCCCAAAAAGCCGAAATGGTTCAGCAGGCATTCATCCCGAATACACAAAGGCGTTCTCAAATGGGTCGAGGCCTCGGGGGCAAAAGGCATAACAAATTTCACCATCAAGCTGACTCGTTCCGACAAGAAGGATGAGGATGAGCCGGCCGAAAATGCTGCTGAGAAACGTTATACCGTTCGCCTGCATTTTGCCGAGCCTGATGGAATGAACGAGGGACAGCGTATCTTCGACATTGCCATCCAGGGCGAAACTCTCATGGAGGATTTTGATATTGTAAAGGAGGCCGGGGGCCCCAATATCGGAATCGTAAAAGAGTTTTCCGCAGTCCGGGCTTCGGATACGATGAGCATATCATTGAAACCCAAAACAGAAGGAAGCGAACCGCTAATCTGTGGCATCGAATTGCATGCCGAATCAGTGCCAGATCGTTGTTCTCAGCCAGGCGCCGATTAGCGTTGCAACGTCGTTCATATCGACGGCGCCGCTTCTGTTCAAATCGCCGGGTCTTTCTTCGCCAGGGATCCCGTGGCCTTTGGCCTGATGCGCAAAATCTTGTCCGTCAACAACCCCGTCGTTGGTCAAATCGGCTAACAGACTCCAGTCCATAGGCGTTTTGCTCGCCTCGGCGGTTCCGCCGTATGCACCCATATTTATGCGCCTGTTACGCGGGTTCCTCGGCTCATCGCATAGAGGGCTGCCCGGACTTCCCGCGTCAATGCACCGGCTGCTAACGGCATCGACCAACCACGCGCCGCTTTGCGAGTCCCATCGCCCGGCCTGTGATTTCAAACGGTAATCGCCCACGATTCCCTCGGAGTAGTCGCCTGCGCGGACAAAACAGGGGTCTGTATTTGTGTTGCCGGGGCCCCACGCCAAATCGGTCTGAGACGGATCTTCAGAGATGACTTCTGCCAGATTGCTATATGAAATATGCGCGGCGCCTCCGGTGTAGATGGCGACCGCATCGTTGTGCAAGATGCAGTTTTCGATCACAGTTGTCCCGCCGTCTAATACTCCAATTCCAATGCCGGCGCTATTGTTGGCGAAGGTGCAGTTCCTTATTGTTCCGTAGCATTGGCTGATTGTCGGGTGGACCCCGATGAGGGGATGATTGTTGTTGTCGGCCAGAGTGCAGTTGGAAATCAGCCCGTCGCACCATAGGATGACGGTTCCGTAATCGCCGGTGTTGCCGCTAAGTATGCAATTGCCGATTGTTGCGTGCGTGTGGTTCTCAAGGTTGGGATCGACCAACGGGTCGCAGCCTCGAATGCACCCGTTGATATTGAGTCCTCGGAGCCTGCAAGTCGAATCTTCGGCGCCCCGAAAAGTAATAACTGCCTCAAGTTCGCCGGCTCCGGAGTCTGAGCCAAGAATGGTTTGCTCTGCTATCGAAGAGTCGTTCGGGTCGGTGCTTTGCAGTATGATATTCTTGCCCAAGAAGTTTATATCGCCCGGATAAAGACCCGGCTGGACTACGACCGTCTCTCCGTCGTATGCCGAATCGACGGCCTTCTGGATGGTTGCAAAGGCTTCATCGGGCGACAGGCCCGTATTGTTGTCGCTGCCGGTGTTCGCGTCGACGTAGTAAGTTCGAGTTTCGGCTGTTTGATGAATCACGATGGTGTAGTCCGGATACGTTGTGGAGGACTCATCATCTGTCTCCAGAGTCAGCAGGACGTCGCCGTCGCCCTCACACCTGAACACGATATCGCCGATCAAGAGTCCGGCAAGCTGTTTGTGTGCGGGTCCGGCATCCGCCAGCACCCACTTGCTAAGATCGCTAAGGTCTCTCCCGGTCGAGTCACTAAAGGCCGCCAGCGCCTCTTCGACCGTCATCTCCATCGCCTCGGCGATTTGTTCGAGGTCGAGGTACTCCGAGGCGGTGCCGGGATAGATTAAGGTGCCCCCGGCGATCGAGCCGGGGCCTTCAACGAAAAAAGAGCCCTCCAGCGGCTCCGGCGTCGTGCCGTCGCCTGTGACTTCGAGTACGACCTCATCGCCGCGATTAAGCCATATCTCGCTCTCGGGCAGCGTGGTTTCTCCGTTGGCCAAGACTGTTAGTATAGCATTGGCCGGCCGGGCCAAAAAAAGAACCAACCCGAAAACAAACACCATCGCCTTCACAATTACAATTCCCAGCCTTTTCGCGACGGCGGATTGACGAGCCGGTTCGCCTCGGCGCTGTTGGTGAATCGCATATTCTCGCCGTCCCACTCGAGCTTTTGGCCGAGCAACTGCATGGCGATAATGCCGAGCCTGGCTATCTCCGTCAGCGGTCCGCCGTAGTCGAAATTCGAGCCGGCCTGTTTGCCGTTCTTTATCGAATCGAGCCAGTCGTTGTGATGGCCTCGAACTCGCCGGAGCGTCTGATCGGGCCGTTTGTAGGCCTGCATCTTTGCTTCCGGGATGATCCTCACGCCGCCGGCGCCGTGCGAGCCGTACACAATCTTACCCTTATCGCCGATAACGATGGCTCCGGTTTTCTGCAATGGTCTGCCCTCGTCCAGCTCGGCCGGTCGCGGGATAGTTTTCCTGCCGCTGTGCCAGAGCAATTTGACGGGGCCGTGCTTGCCGCGCGCCGCAAATTCGAACGTAATCACAGAGCCGTGCGGGAATGTGTCGGCGTGCTTCTTCGGATCGTAACCGTCGGCTTCTGCTTGGATCGTCTTAGGCGCCCCGAGATCCAGCGCCCAGAAGACCGGATCGACAACGTGGCACACCCAGTCGCCAATAGTCCCCGAGCCGAACGGCAGCCAGCCTCGCCATCGCCCCGGCAGATACATCGGATTGTATTGCCGATACTTGGCCGGGCCCAGCCATAAATCCCAATCCAGAGTAGGCGGAATCTCGTGCTTCTCGTCGCGCTTATGCAGTTGGCTGATCTTGCAGTGGTCCGCAGTGCAGCCGGCGTGAACCTCGTGAACATTGCCGATCGCGCCGTCCCATATCCACTCGCAGAACATCCGGATACTATTGGATGAATGCCCCTGATTGCCCAATTGCGTCACCACCTTGTGCTTGCGGGCCGCCTTCATCAATTCGCGAATCTCATAGACCGAATGGGCCAGCGGCTTTTCACAAAACACGTGCTTTCCGCGCCTGATTGCATCGATGCACGCCACCGCATGCGTATGGTCCGGCGTCGCCACCGTTACCGCGTCGATTTGCTTGTCCATCTCATCGAGCATCTTGCGGAAATCGCTGTACTTTTTCGCTTTGGGGAATTTGTCGAACTGTCCGCCTGCGCGTCTGTCATCCACATCGCACAGCGCCACGATATTCTCGCCCCGACACCCGCCGATGCTCGCTCCTCCTCGCCCCCCAACGCCGATGCACGCGATATTCAGCTTGTCGCTCGGCGCCGTCCGGCCCGCGCCTAATACATGACGCGGCACAATCGTAAACGCCGCAGCCGCCCCCAGCCCGGCTCGCAGGAAATCGCGTCTTGAACTTGTCTTGCCGCCCTTACCCATAACAAAACCTCCATAAGCTTAGCCGCGCCGCCGCTGATATGCCCGCAGACCCCCGACGACGCAACAGGGCCTGACCGACAATCATACCAGACTCGCCCCGCCGACGCAATATGCTTGCCAATCGCACGCTCGCTTGATAAAATAGTAGCGACCAGTTGTCTATGAATGATTCTTGGTGTTAACGAGTTCTGCAAAATTGCAGAAGCCTTTTTTCAGTATCAACAATAAGAGGCGGCAAGATGGGCAAGCTTCGTTATAAGACGGTTCTGACGCTCCTGGCGCTGATCGCCGCGATTTCGACGGATCCCGCGGAAGCTGCCGCACCGGCAATTACCCCCGCGCAAATCGAGGCCGACTGGCTGCGGCAGGATGCGGTGCGAAACAGCGAAGCGGCTGCTCAGGGCAAGAAAGTCACGCCCGAACAGGATGCCGTCGGGGCGTTCGACGGCGTCAAGAACGGCCAATGGGGATTTCACACCGAGAACGAAGACAAGCCATGGTGGCAAATTGACCTGGGCGAGACTACATCACTGGATCGCCTGATCCTGTACAACCGCACTGAACTGGCCGAGCGAAATTCGCGGATAATCGTCTTGCTCTCGGATAACGCTAAGGATTTCAAGCAGGCCTACCAGCACGACGGGACAACATTCTTCGGCCACAAAGACAACAAGCCTCTGATCGTTAAACTCGATGGCGCCAAGGCCCGCTACATCCGCCTTCAACTGCCCGGAAGGAGCTACTTTCATCTCGACGAGGTCGAGGTCTATTCCCCCGGCTCCGAGAGCAACATAGCCCCCGGCAAAACCGCCACTCAGAGCAGCATCAGCCAGTGGTCGGTCACGCACGAGATTGCGAAGGAACGCGCATCTTATCCGACGGCCAAGGTCATCGAGCGGGGCCTGCTGCTTGCGGAGAACCTGTGGCAGAGCGGCGCCGAAATCGAAGCGCGGGCCAATACGCTGCGCAGCCTTGAAAAACGCATGAAGCAACTCGCGGCAGATGCGAGCGATGAGGACCAGCGCAAGCTCTATTTCCAGGCCAGATGGACGGTGCGGAGAATGGCGTTGGCCAATCCGCTGCTGGATTTCGACCGTATAGTCTTCGCCAAACGGATCCCGCCGGCTTTCCCTCACATGTCCGATCAATACTACGGCTGGTGGTCCAGGCCCGGCGGCGGGATATACGTCCTCGAAGGATTCAAAGGCGAATCGCCACGCCTGCGCTGCCTGACTGAGGATTTTCCGGAGGGCAGCTTCGTGCGGCCCGACCTCTCCTACGACGGCAAGAGAGTCCTCTTTGCCTACTGCAAGTTCCACCCCGAAACCCACAAAATGCATAAGGCCGACAAGAGCAAACTGCCCGAAGATGTATTCTACAAGATTTACGAGATGAACATCGACGGCAGTCCGCCTGAGGCGGAGCGCTTGACTCACGGCAAATACGACGACTTCGACTGCCGCTATCTGCCCGACGGCGATATCGTCTTTCTCTCCACGCGCAAGGGCCAGTCGATTCAGTGCAGCCGGGCCAATACTGCCGCGACGATGGACTCCGATATGCCGGACAGCTACGTCCGCTGCGGCGGAGACAACTGGCGACCCGTGCCCGTATTCACGCTGCACCGCATCGACGGCAACGGAGGCAACATACGCCCGATTTCGGCATTCGAGAATTTCGAGTGGACGCCGTCTATAGCCGCCGACGGGAGGATTCTCTATGCGAGGTGGGACTATATCGACCGGTTCAACGGCCCCTTCATGAGCCTCTGGTCCACAAACACAAACGGCACGAATCCACAGTTGGTCTATGGCAACTACACGAAGAAGCCGCAATGCGTATTCGAGGCAAGAGCCATTCCCAATTCGCAAAAGCTCGTCTTCACCGCCGCGGCCCACCACTCGAATATGGGCGGCTCGCTCGTCCTGCTCGACCGAACGCGCGGAACCGAATACGAACGCCCACTGACCAGATTAACCCCCGATGCCTGCTTCCCCGAGACCGAAGGCTGGCCCAGGCACTACTACGCCAATCCATATCCGCTCAGCGAAGACTTCTTCCTGGTGGCCTGGAGCGACAAGCCCCTGCCGCCACACAGCTTCGTCACTACCGACGAGCGCAACCCGGTCAATCCGCTGGGCATATACCTTTACGATGCGTTCGGCAATCTCGAATTGCTGCACCGCGACCCGAAAATCGCCGGCATGTATCCGATTCCCGTTCGACCGCGCAGAAAACCTCCGACTCATCCTGAACTGGTCGATTGGGACGGTTCGCAGCAAGGCCGCTTCCTCGTGCAGGACGTCTATCGGGGCCTCAGAGGCATCAAGCCCGGTTCGGTGAAATACCTGCGCATAATAGGCGTTCCACCCAAGACCCAGCCCCAGATGAATTCCCCCAGCCTTGGCGTTTCAAAGGAGGATCCCGGCAAGTTTGTCCTGGGTACGGTCCCGGTCGAAGAGGATGGCTCGGCCTATTTCCGCGTGCCGTCGGGAATTTCCCTTTTCTTCCAGGCCCTCGACCAAAAAGGGCTGGCCGTTCAGACGATGCGGACCCTAACTTATGTCCAGCCGGGCCAGACCCTCTCCTGCATCGGATGCCACGAATCGCGTGAGCTTGCCCCGCCGTCGGGCGACCGCCCGCTCGCCGCTCTGCGTGAGTCTTCCAGGATCAAACCCGGCCCGCCCGGTTCCTGGCCCCTGCGATTCGACCGCCTCGTTCAGCCCGTCCTGGACAAATCCTGCGTCTCCTGCCACAGCCCCGCCGGCGACAACGCCAAGGCCGTCGCCCTGGACCTGACGCCGGCCAGAGCCTACCAGAACCTGCTCTCCTTCGCGGACAAAGACCTGGAGAAGCTCGCATTCGAGAAGGATGTCTCGAACATAGGCCAATGCCCCGCCGCCAACAGCAAGCTGCTGGCCGTGCTGAGAAGCCCGGGCGGACATGAAGGCGTGCAACTGGCCCCGGACAGCTTCAATCGGCTGGTCACCTGGATGGATACTTATGCCCAAAGGCTTGGCTCTTTCAGCGACGCCCAGGAGGAGCAACTGCGAGCGCTCCGCCAGGAAATGGCGCCCCTGCTCGCCGAATAACCCTGAATTTCTTATTCCCACGGATGTTGAAACCGCCCTGCACGTCAAAACCATTTGTCCGCAAGTCTTGCAAAGTCGCAAAAATCCACCCGACCGTCTGCGTTGAAATCGGCAGGCGGATAAAGATACTTCCGCCGCCATCTACTCCCGATGGCTGCAAAATCTCTAAAATCAACAGACCTGTCGGTGTTGAAATCCGCTTGTAGGCCGAGCATAACCCACAGCCATTCCGAGCATAGCGCCTGCAGGTCATAGCCGTTGACTGCATGATCACCGTTCGTATCGCCCCATTGAGTTGTCTCCAACCACTGATTCACAAATTCCCCGATATCGTCAACTTCGATGTTTCCATCCCCTGTCAAGTCTCCGGGCCTACTGCGGGGGTCCCATTCGACGTCGATGGCCAGACCGGGCGTTACAGCCGTGGCGATGCTCTCCCAGGGAACGACCTTGAAATTCTGATTGTCGCCGCTATTGGAGCCGTCCTGCGCAACAAAGATCCCCTGCGGGAAACGCGATCCCAGAGGTGCGTTTGTAACCGTAACTCCATCGGTATTGCTAACCCTATCGATGCCAAGAGCGTCGTTTTCGACAATCCTGAAATTCATCACATGCTCATTGTCTCCCGCACGCCGATACACCGCAAAGGTATCGGTCAGGGGATTTCCAGGACTGCCCTCGCCCTGGCTTGAGGCAATTAGATACCCCTCGAAACCCTCGGCATAATAGATCGTCAACCCTTCCACGTCGGCTGCCAGATGTCCACCGTCCTCAGTGCCGTCCACCAGGATCCGATTGGCATTGTCTGTCGGGTCCGCAGGCTCAGCGCCGTACTTCCATATTCCCACATCCTCTTCGCCGATATATACATATCCCAGTTGGTCGTCCGCAACCATCCCCTCGGTCTGGCTGCC
>JAUVXL010000206.1 GCA_030603595.1 Sedimentisphaerales bacterium
GTAACAGAGGGGATCGGGGCTTCAGGGGATTCCCGATAAATCTGGATCTCCTCTTCGCTACGACTGGGCTTTGCGTGGACTTCGTTGTGGGGATCAGGTAGGTTGGGGACTTTGGGCGGTTCAGGGGGATGATGATTGAAACCTCCTGGTTCTACGATTGACGATGGATGATGGACGATCTTGTATCCGACTTTGATATCGTTATTCAGTTATTATTAGTTTGATGTGTATTGTACCATATTGAGTGTTTGATGTCAAGTGAATTATTGGGCGAGGATTCGCCTTAAACTCGAAATTCGAGGCACGGAGGGCATAAGGGTATATAAGCGTATGCGTATATACTTATATAGTGCGGTCTGAAATGAGGGGTTGGGGGGCTTGATTATCGTGGCTCGTGACCCGTGGCGCGTGCCCCGTGCGTGGAGAGGCGGGGATTGGGGGGTATCTGAGTGAGTCGGAGTGGCTAAAGTGAGCTAAAGTGCCTAAAGTAAGGCCAGGTGGTCAATCAGAAGAAGCACGACAAAGTGCGCGGTTCTTTAACGGGCCCACTGTGCATAGTTCAGGAGTTTTGCAAAATCCGTACACCAGTTACGGAGCAACGCACGTCAGCCAGTAGGAGGTCAGTTCGGCTATGTCGGTCATGTCCAAAATCTCGTTGTGGTCAAAATCGGCACCGGCGCACCAATCCGGCTCTGAACAGACTGCGCCGAGGTGTAAATCAGCGAGCTTGGAGAAATCTCCGAAGTTTACACAATAATCCCCGTTCAGATCGCCTTCGGGCAAGTCTGAACTCGTATGGATCAGCACGTTGTTTAGATTGTTGGTTTCATCAAACTCAAAAACGTTGTCGGCTGCATCGGCCACCGCGAAAACCTCTATGTATTCGTCGGAAAAGGTCCGGCCAGCCATATTCCATGTATATGTAACTTCGTATGATGCATCGGGCTCCATTGATTCGAGCGAGCTTATTCCGATTTGTTCGCCGGTCTCCGAGCCAAGCCGCCAGGAGACATCAAATGCCCCCGAAGGCAGAACGCCTGAGTTGACGACCTTGGCCGTCAGAGCGACGCTGTTGCCTGAGACGTCCGTACTACGGCAACTCTCAATGGTCAAATCGGGCAGAACCGTCCTGACAGAGACTGTATTGTTGGAGCGGTCCCTGTCGTCCACAGACATACAGGGGTCCGCCACGACGTAGATATCGTGTGCATTTACATCGGCCGGAACGTTCCATGAAACCGACACGTTCTTCTCTGCGCCTGCGATAAATGTCTTGGTTATGACCTCGATGTCTCCGATGCGATTGCCTCGGTTGGGGTCGCCGTCGAAGAACTCTATCTGGGCATTCTCCAGCGGAATGTCGCCCCGATTTTCGATGGAGGCCGTGATGGTTGCCGACGAGCCCGGAAACGGGTTCGACGGTTCTATCGTGATCGAACCGACGGCTATATCGTTGCCCAGAGAATATCGCAACAGACACAGGTCAGTCTGGGCGGGCTGGGGGATATTCTCAAGGTGATGTATCTGGCCGTTAATTTCAATATCGATATCGTTTCGCTCGGTCTGTGTTTTTAGATATGCAACGACCAGATTCACCCCGTCGCAGGCTAAAGAAAGAGCAGCTTCGGCGTGTTCATCATTGGTTAGTCGCCGCGGCAAGGACCAGAGGTCCAGCGCGGCATCGTAAAAGGATGCGAATATATCGACGCCCGACTCGGTCTGCACGGTATAAGCGATTGCGCCGCCGCCCGGCATTGTTACTGCGTCGAGCGAAGCGGCCTGATTGGCGGATGTATATTGGGTATATACCTCTTTGGGATTCCAGGCGTCCAGCGGCGAATACGTTACTGTTCCATTGGCGTCCCAGACGCATACAGGCGAGCCATCGGGTGCGACCAGTGTCGGCAGGGAATCCGTTAGAGTATTGTTGGTAAGGCGAATTGCCGGCTGCCACACGCCGGCAGCGGTCAATAAATAGTGCAGTTCGCTGTCCTCTTTGGAGTTGGGGTCGCCGTCTTGATCAACTGCGAAAACAATATGGCCTTGGCCGTTGCTGTCGGGAGTGAACGCCACGCCGAGGATACCATTTGGTCCCGACCAAAGGACGCTCGGTTCGCTCCAGGCCGAACCGGCATATTCGGCGTACATCAGGCTATCGCCTCGATTGGCGTCGCCTGGGGCGGCATCGGCCTCGTTCTGAATCCATACGATCCCTTCACTCGCACCGAAGACGACGGGCAGCGGCTCTCTATCAACTACGTTGTTGTCCGTGATTTGAACGGGCTCGGTCCACAGGCCGGTGTCGGTATCCAGCAAAGCGGCTGCTATTTCGAGGTGCGGGAGAATATCTCCCGGCCCATTCGCATCCGATACATCCCCCGAAACCCGCTCCCACGCGGCAAGGACCGTCTCGGAATCTACGGGAGCGATCTTCGGGCTAAAATCGGCTGCATCGTCGTCGGCGATTCGCGCGATAGACCACGAATCGTCGCCTGTCGGCTGCGCCGCACCGATATCCGTCGCTGCGTACCAGGGCTTTTCCGGGTCAAACAAGCTGAAGAGAACGAGAGTTTCGGACTCGTCGGCGAATATAGCCGGATTCGCGACGGCAACGACGTTCTCGACTATCGTCTCCTCCTCGGATGGGCTGCCCTGGGCCTTTTCTGCGGCGTCCATCAATTTGACCGGCTTAGCCGCCGCCGGCCGGTTCGCCGGGCCGTATCGCGACAATCCTGAACCGATAGGTCTCCATGAACCGGCGACTGAGTCTCCAGCAATCAGGTCGCCGGGCAGTTCCATCATACCCAGGACCATCGCCTTGCCCCCGTTATCGAATCGAATCTCCACTCCAACCTCATTTGAGTATTCGAACAGGAAAGCCGAGGCGAATACGCCGACGTACCCGCGAAACGTAATGCCCTCGAATATCAGATCCGGGCAGATCTGTACTTCGGGCGTCCCCGTCGCACCGGCATAGATTCCCGCCTCGGCTCCGTAAAACTCGACCAGGGCTTGTGCTTCGAGCCCAAGCGTTCCCGATACGTTCAACGATGTTGTTCCGAGGAAGCAGTCGCCCGTTTGCCCTTCCTCGTATTCACCGGACAGGCCCAACCCGCCAATAATATAGAGCCGAACTTTAAGCGCTCCGACAACTTCTTTGACGACCGGGACAGTCAGAAGGAAATGGACTGCAGGGGCGGCAGGCGGAAAGATAACATCCACAACAAGCACAACCGGAGCTCCGATGCCAGCCTTGCCCGTAGCTGAAATCTGCCAGCCCGGCGTAATCACGGCCGGATTCTCACAACCGGCGAGGGTGATTGACAGCGTTCCGGCTGCCTCTATCTTCCCTTTGCCCAAGTTTTCGATTTCAGAAAATTCGAGCGTCTGACTGAATGTACCGAGGCCCCCAAGCGAGCCCTCGAATGTGCCGGTAAGCGGATTGAAAGAGATGTCCTTGTCCCAACCTGCGGATGCGCTCGTGGAATAGACACCGGAGGGTATCTCGATTTCCCACAGGTTAATGTTAAGTTCTTCCGAATGAGAGATTACCCCGCCCGAAGGCGACCAGTTGATTGTATTGCCATACCACGCAGGGATAATTCCGGGAACGGGATAGAAACAAATGCCTGTTTTGAGGGTGGTCTGGGTTCCCTCGCCATTGGCGACCTCGATTGTCAGTTCGCTGCAGGTGTCGATGAGGGTTGGTGCAGGTAGTGTGAGCGTGGCCTTTGCCGTGCCGCCGCCCCGGTCGGTTACCATTGCCTCGTAGCGGTCGCCGGCGATGATGAAATGGACCGAACCCGGCGAGCCGTTCCAGGCGACCATTGTTGAAAACGATATATCCCCCGGCATCCCTTCGATGAAGTGGTTGCCGTTGGGGGAGGCGAAATCAAAGGATTCGGGTTCAGTCGGGCCGGCTTGCTGCTCTGTAAGGGAAAATTGCTCATGCCTTGTCTCGCCTGCTCCGAGAGTAACATACCGCGTTGCGGGGTAATACCCGGCCTTGCTGACTGTAACGCTTATCGTGCCGGGGTCCAGTCCCATGAAGCTAAATTGCCCCTGTGCATCGGTCGTGGCCGTGGCCTCGCCGACGAGGACAACTGTCGCCCCCGCCAGAGGACTCAGAACGCGTCCCGAACTATCGGCCTTCACGACCGTACCACTCAGACCGGCCCTCCCGCCAGATGGTGCCAGTGTACCTTCGTAGATGCTGCCGGTATCCCAAAGATAGAGGTACAACTTGCCATTGTAGGCGGCTGAGGGCGCCTGGTTGCGTGGGGTCGGGATATCGGTGCCGAACTGCCAATCTCCTGCCGCCGGGTCATAAATCTGCACGGTTTTCAGTACACCGCTATCGTCACTTCCACCAAACACATAAATCTTATCCCCAAGCACGGTTGCGGTCGAATAGACTGTTCCAATGGGCATTGTAGCGGGCCCGGGCGACCAACTGCCGGTGCCGGTGTCGTATATATATACCGAATTGAGGATATTGCTCGAAACGTCCTGTCCGCCAAAGATGTAAACCTTCCCGGCATAAGTAGTAGAACAATGGCCTTTGACAGCTATGGGTATTGCCGGACCGGCGCTCCACACATTATCCCCGATGTCATAAATCCAAAGTGAATTCAACGACTGATAGCTTGGGCTCTTATCGCCGCCTGTGACGTAGATCCGGTCTCCGCTGATTGCATAGCCAAAGTATCGGATCCTTACAGGCATTGTTGCAAGATAGGACTATGAGTCAGAAGGTGGATCATAGACCTCGAGATGGGGGTAGAAAGTGCTCCAATAGCTTATACCGCCGAATGCATAGACCTTCCCCTCGTACGCCACAACGCCGTGAACTTGACGGGGCTTACCCATATCTGCCATAGGCAGCCAAGTGTCCGAGTCAAAATCATACGCTTGGCATGTACGCTGCCCGATGCCAACGGCACTTGCACCGCCGGCATGATACCAGACCGAGCCAACGATCCCTCCATAATGCCCACTACGTATGATGGGGCTGGCTGATTTCTGCACCCAGTCAATTTCGACCACATCTGCACCGCATGTTGACGAGATGGCGCATGTGATTGTCATTACTGCCAAACAGGCTTGCCCCCATCGGCGATTTTGAGCGTTCATTTTTCAATCCTCCTACAAAGAGCACGCTGACACCACGAAAGAGCTTTCTGAGAGCACTGCTTTACACTTCAAGCCCTACAATACCAAGATTTCATCTCATTGTCAACAATATTCCAGGAGATTCAGTATCCCATGCGGCAAAACACAAGGAAAGCAGAATCGAAGTGCCTAAAGTGAACTGAAGTTGGGTTTTAGGGCGGTGAGGGGGTGATACCTCGTATTGCGTCTCGGCGCGCTCCCGATGGATCGGGACAGGCGGCATTTGGAACCGCAAATGACACCGCCAGGACTGCGGGGGATTTCCCTTTTGCCCATTTAGCTCTCATACTCCCCTCTGGTCGGCTCTGAAACGATTGTCTTTTCTCGCTGGCGAGTAATCTGGGCAGCTTAGTAGCTGCCTACCAGCGAGCATCCGTAAGTTTTGCGAGCCAAGTAATCCCCAGCCGATCCCTTCGCCATTTAGGAGGACTCTCTTGCCTCGGCGAAGCAAAGTCCCTGGCGATCTCGGTAATATCCTCGAGGTAAGTAAATTCGAGCTTGCCCTGGCGGTTGCCATTTGCACCCAGTGATATTGATTCTACAACATCCTTTTTCATATCGATGCTGTAGATAAGTTCTGTTTGTCCGCAGTCGAGAGTAACCTGTGCGGTGTTTTGATCCGGCCCAAATTCCGTCCGGAAGGGTATTTGGTCTTGGGCGGCGTCCCTTCTAACGGTGTCGATAGTATGCAGCCCCATCCAGGGTCGGGCCAATCCCTTGAAGAAAGCGCTGCCTTCGTAGCGCGCTGCGAGTTTTCCGGCTGCGTCGTAAATTCGCGCCTCGGCGCCGGTATCGACGAGTCTGAACTTGTTGCCTATGGCCATTTTCAGCCAGGGGTAATTCCATTTGCTGGTTGCATAGACAAAGGGGATCCGTCCGGTTCCCGATACTTCTTGTCCGTTGATTTGGCCCGATATCCTGAAGTAGGTCCAGCCGCGTTTGTGCATGGCGTCACGGACGTCAATCATCCCCGCCCGGCTGGGCCAATCGTAGAGAAAATACTGCTCGTCGAGTACGTTGAAGTTGCGAGTAATCTGCGAATGACGTGTGTCCTCATCTTGCTTGAGGATGACGAGCAGCCCTGCGCCGTCACCGTGGACATACTGCATAGGTTCGGCGTCCGGTTGGGCGGCCGCAAACGATTTGCGGAGAGTCGCATTATCGGTAGGTAGTTGCCATACCGCCCCGTCACTGTGCCAAATGCGATGATTCCTAATGTATATTGTGTTCTTATTTCTGTCGAAGAAGTAGTTTGCCCGTTCGTTTTGGAGCCACTGGCAGTAGGATTGCCTCGCCCGCGAGTCCCACTTCAACAGACGCAACATAATCGGCCCATTTGTTCCGCGCGGATAATAATGCCAGTATTCGCGAATACCGGGCGCAGCTTTGGGGACTGCTCCGGTGATTTGTGAGCTTATTGTCGGTCCGTCCATAAGCGGCGTGGCCGGGTGGTCGGGCCCTGATGTGGTTTTGACTGCGACGGTGCCGACTGAGATTGCGCCTGCTGCTGCGATTGAGATGATAGCAGCTTTGCTCGTAGCGACTGCAGCGAAGCCGGCTGCCACACCCACCTTGGTCGTGGCAGCCGATATCGCCAGCCCTTTGGCAACGGCCTCGCTCGGCGCGGTAATCTTGCCGAATAAAACCATCGCGGCAAGGAACGCGCCCCGGCCGAATCCGTGCCGGGAAAGTTGCTTTTGTAGTGCCCGCTTGGCGCGGTAGAATTGTATTTTCGCAGCAAATTCGCTGCATTGGAGGGAGTGCGCTATGTGCTCATATCGCATATTCCTATAGCAGCGCAGAGTTAAAACGGCCCGGTACCGGGGCTTGAGCCGCCGCATCGCCGAGAAGATGACATCCTTCAATTCCCGGCCTACGGCATCAGCCAGAACATCCTGGCTGGCGTCCTTAGCATCTTCATTTGCCATGCTCGACACGGACAGAGCTTCCGGATTTGGGTATTGCTCTTTTCTGTGGCCAATACGCAATTTGTTGAGGGCTGCACAAAGCAGCCGGGGCCAGAAGCGGTTGGCCTTATTCGGTTTGCCCGAAGAGTGAAACATTTTGAAAAAAACACTCCTTCACAATGTCCTGTGTCGAACCAGGCCACAGCGTCAGAGAGGACATCTGCGCGTATCTAATTTCTTCCTCTGCCACTGCGCTAACGCTTCTCAAGCCAACTCCAGCACCGGGCCAGGCTCGTTCTAACTTTTCTGCACTGAACTGCATCTAAGGTTCTGCGCATTTAATACAATCACCCTCTTGATGCGCGACGCAGCTTAGAAGTAACGATTTTTCTCCAGAGTTTTCTGAGATTTGCCCTCAGACGCTCGTTTATCCTCAGCCCCTACCCTTTGGGATGGG
>JAUVXL010000278.1 GCA_030603595.1 Sedimentisphaerales bacterium
GGGTTTAAATGCCAAAGCAAAACTGACTACCAGAAAAGCCTATGGCTTCAAGGCCTTCAAAACGCTTGAATTGGCCTTATATCATACTCTCGGGGCACTGCCCCAGCCGATTGAAGCCCACAAATTCTTTTGAAGAGGCTATTTTATCTATTGTTAGGAGACAGAAGTCTTGCCTGCTCTATAAATAAATCTGCTGCTTTGTCGAGCCTTCCGTATCCTCTACCTTGCATTCCAGTAGCCCTAACCATCCAAGGTCTTGGATGTTTTCTTATATGTTCTTCCCTCAATCTACCATCTATATCAACAAATCCATCGCATGTAAATTCCTCATAGTGCAGTGATACATCAGAGCCTTTTAATGGCTGGCCATTCTTGAACCTTCTATGGAGGGAAACGAAATTAGCATCTGAGTTAACATACCAACCAAGACTTTCGAGTTCGGATATACGCAAGTCGCAAAATGCAGCGAGGTTTTCATACTTGACTTGACTTTTCTTGGCAGGAGCCCATTTTATATTGTCATCTTGGTTATTGCTTCCACAGAGTTCGATTTTGTCAATTACAAAGGTTTTTACTATATTGGAACTGAGACATCTTGCTATTACTTTGTTCTCGGAAACGCTAATCGGAGATATTTGGCGTACAGTGCCTGGCTGGCTTCCACCATGATATTTTATTTTTAGGACCTCGGCATTGTCACTAGCTTCACATAATATGCTATAGATTGACATATTTCTTTCTCCACGTGAACTAAAATATGACTATTGCTTATATGGTTTCCGTATAAGATGCCAAACTTAGCGAATTCTGCGATGTTTTTTCAAGGTGTTATGGTAACGTAGCGGTCAACTTGCCACTTGCAGCGCGTCTTGCGCTTCGCGAGGCAATTCGACGAGAATGAAGTAGGCCTCAGGATACAGGTAGTCCTCCCCGGATTCGTCAACGATTCTCAGGTATCCTTCCTTGGCCGCATCATCGTCCGGGCGAATTCTGTATATTTTACGCTTTTCTAAATCCTCACATTCCTTGTTCTCTATGCAGAGCGCGAATAACTGTTCCGTGTTTTCTTTAGTCATAATCTTAATCCAGTAATCTTTTGATTTTCAACTTCTTTCTGCCTACACCATGGGCTTCATACCAGTGAATCTCAGCATTGCAGATACTTCCGCTCTGAAGACGGACCTTAGCGACCCCTTTAAGTTTTCGCCATTTAGCGGAGCCATATTGTTTACGAAGCCGCATAATATCTCTGATTCTTCCACCGATGGCTATCGTTTCAATACTCTCGATCTCGCCAATTATCTCAAAATACATACCAAGTCCTGCATGCCGATCTTGATAGTTACCATATTACCATTGTACTCTCTTATACTATTATCACAGAAATGCCGTTAATTGTCAAGACTTGATTAGAAAGTTCCAGAAGCTATACTGACTGAATATGTCCACCAGAATGAAAAAAAACGAGTTTGACTGTATTGTTGTTGGAGGAGGTCATGCGGGGGTTGAGGCTTCTTATGCGGCTGCCAGGGTGGGGGCGAGGACTTGCCTTATTACGATCAGCGCCGAAAGCATAGCTAAGATGAGCTGCAATCCTGCTATCGGCGGGCTGGGCAAGGGGCAGATCGTGCGCGAGGTCGATGCGCTGGGCGGGCTGATGGGCCTGGCGATAGATGCGACGGGAATCCAGTTTCGCCTTCTCAACCGCTCGAAAGGCCCGGCCGTTCGTGCGCCGCGGGCGCAGGCGGATAAGTACAAGTATAAGGGCTACGTTCGCAGACAGCTCGAGGAGACTGAGAACCTGACTATCGTCGAGGGGATTGCGACGCAGATTATCAGCGAGGGCGGCAAGGCGGTGGGCGTGCGGTGCGGCGACGGAAGGGCGTATCGAGCCGGGACGGTGATTCTGACTACGGGGACATTTCTTCGCGGGCTGATGCACGTCGGCGCCGAGCAGTCGCCCGGGGGGAGACTGGGCGAGCCGGCGGCGAACGAGCTATCGCAAAGCCTCGAACAAATCGGGCTGAAACTCGGCAGGCTCAAAACCGGCACCCCGGCGCGGCTCGACGGGGCGACGGTGGACCTGGATAAGCTCGAAGCCCAGTATGCCGATGAGCAAGCAACGCCTTTTTCATTTATGACTGAGAGGATCGACAGGCCGCAGATACCCTGCTGGATTACTTACACGAACGAAGAGATACATCGGCTGATCCGGGACAACCTCGACCGCGCGCCGCTTTATTCGGGCCAGATAACTTCGACAGGACCCCGCTACTGCCCGAGTATTGAGACGAAGATCGTTCGCTTCGCCGACAAGGACCATCACCAGGTCTTTCTCGAGCCCGAGGACGTTGAAAAGACGACTATCTACTGCAACGGTATAAGCACGTCTTTGCCGAAGGACGTGCAGGATGAGATGCTTCGATTGCTGCCGGGCACTGAGCATGCCCGGATTGTCCATTACGGCTACGCGATTGAATATGATTTTTGTCCGCCGATCCAGTTGAAGAGCAGCCTCGAGACAAAGGCGGTGGCGGGGCTTTATTTGGCGGGCCAGATAAACGGCACCAGCGGTTATGAGGAGGCGGCCGGCCAGGGACTTATCGCCGGGTTGAATGCAGCGAGGAGCCTCCAGGGCAAAGAGCCTGTCGTCCTCGCAAGAGACCAGGCATATATCGGAGTAATGATAGACGATCTGCTGACCAAGGGTGTCAGTGGGAATCGGGGCGAGCATCTGGGCACTCTTACCGAGCCTTACCGGATGTTCACATCGCGCGCCGAGTACAGGCTCGCGTTGAGGGCGGATAATGCCGACCGCCGATTGACACCAATCGGCATCTCGGTCGGGCTTGTGAATGAAGACCGACGGGCTAAGTTTCAAAAAAAAAT
This sequence comes from Sedimentisphaerales bacterium, assembly GCA_030603595.1. Taxonomy (GTDB): domain Bacteria; phylum Planctomycetota; class Phycisphaerae; order Sedimentisphaerales; family Anaerobacaceae; genus JAFGCD01. The sequence continues at coordinate 2,890 of JAUVXL010000278.1, forward strand.
TGACGACCTTGCTAAGCTCAAAGACTATCTGACGAATGAGCGTTTGGGCCGAGCGAGTCTATGGGAGCAGCTTCGTCGGCCCCGCAACACCCTCGCGCAGACCTTGGCGGACGAAACCGAGGTCAAGCGAATGGGCATTGGCAAGGATGTGCTCGAGGCGGCGGCTATCGATGCCAAGTACGAGGGTTATATAGCCAAGCAGCAGCGGCTGGCGATAGGGCTGCGGAACCTGGAGAATAAGAAGATTCCCGGCGACCTGGATTACGCCGGCATCTCACATCTGCGAGCCGAGGCCAGAGAAAAGCTCTCGTCGTTCAGGCCGGGCACGCTCGGACAGGCGTCGCGGATAAGCGGCATCACGCCTGCCGATATTACCGTTATACAAATTCATTTGAAGAAGAAGACGTCGCAAGCGACTAAGGGGCGGGGTTGTGAGTGAATTGTCTGAGAATGTTTATAACAGTAGGGTTTCTCGGAACGAGCCTAAGCTCAAGCTGTGGCGCTCGGCCGGATTGCTCCTGACGTATAAGTGCAACTGCGCTTGCGAGTTTTGCTATTATAACTGCGGGCCCGAAAAGGGCGGGCTGATGCCGGTGGATACCGCGATAAATGCGTGGCGGTCGCTGGAGAAGCTGGCGGGGGGGCGGGCGAAGGTGCATCTGACCGGGGGCGAACCGTTCCTTTACTGGGAGCGATTAGTGGAGATACTCGAGCAGGCGAAAAAGGAAGGACTCGGCAAGTGTGATCTGGTCGAGACAAGCGGATTCTGGGCTGTGAGCGAAAAGATTGTGGCCGAGCGGTTGAAGGTTCTTGATGCCCTCGACGTGCGGCGATTCAAGATCAGCACCGACCCGTTTCATCAGGAGTATGTCGATATCGAGGTGGTCCGGAGATTGGCGAAGATTGCCAAGGAGATATTGGGGCCGAGGCGGGTGCTCGTTCGCTGGGAAAAGTATCTGGAGAATCCGGTTGAAGTGAGCGATATGGAGGCCGAGCAGCGCAATAGAAAACTTATCTCTGCGATGGAAGACTATCGCTGCCGGTTCACCGGTCGTGCGGCGGCGGAATTGGCTTCCTTGGCGAAGGGCAAGCCGATAGAATCGATAGCCGCGATGAATTGCAGCAGCGATTTTCTCGGAGCCAAGGGTGTCCACATCGACCCATTCGGCAATGTATTCAGCGGGACGTGCAGCGGTATCATTGTGGGGAACGTCAGCGTCAAGCCGTTGGAGCGGATATGGAAACAATTCGACCCGAGCGGCAAGGGTTTCATAGGAGCGATTTTCAATCACGGCCCGGCTGGCTTGCTGGATAAGGCCGCCGAGCAGGGCTACGAAAAAGCTCCAAGCTACGCAACCAAATGCCATCTATGCACGAGCATCCGCCAATTCCTGTTCGACAAAGGGCTCGATAGATCAGTGGTTGGGCCTGGAGAGTGCTATTCGTAAGGACTATCGAACACCGAACAAAGAATTTCGTAACCGTTCACGGGGCAAATATGCTGCCGGGTGGCAGCCTCATCCCCTGGGGATGGGGATGGTAAATGCCAATCACGAGAAAAACATCCCCAAGCCTTCGGCAAGCTCAGGTGGGGCGTTGCGCTTGAGGCCGCCACCCCCGTGAACGGTTGCAAACTTTGTTTGGAGGTGTTCGCA
>JAUVXL010000062.1 GCA_030603595.1 Sedimentisphaerales bacterium
CCACTGCGCACTTTCGGTTTGGGTGCGAGCTTGTGCGAAATAATCGAATAGGCAAGCTGCAAAAGGTGGAGGTCGGGATTGGTCCGGGATTCAAGTCGCCCACGGACCCAACCGTTGATCGGATCGAACCACAGCCGGTCCAACCCGTTCCGGATGGGTTTGACTACGAGATGTGGCTCGGGCCGGCGCCCTGGGCCGAGTACACTGAGAAACGCTGCCATTGGAATTTCCGCTGGATTCTGGATTATTCGGGCGGGCAGGTGACCGATTGGGGGGCGCACCATGTCGATATTGCGCACTGGGGGATGGGGTGCGACCAGACCGGGCCGACCGAAGTTGCGGGCAAAGGCATTTTCCCGATAGATGGGCTCTGGGATGCTGCGGTTGATTATGATTTCCAATGCAAGTACGCCGACGGGTTGACGATGCGGGTTGCAAGCAACAACCATATAACGCAGGGAGTTCGGTTTATCGGTGAAGAAGGCTGGGTGCATATAACGCGCGGGGGATTGAAGACCGAGCCGACGAGTCTGGTAAGAGAAAAGATAGGCCCTGATGAGATTCATCTTTCAAAACCATCGGGGGACCATCGTCAAGGGCATCGGCGGGATTTTCTGGACTGCGTCAAGACTCGTTCGGCGACTATCTCGCCGGTCGAGGTGGGGCATCGTTCTGCGATTCCGTGCCATTTGGGCAATATCGCAATGATCCTCGGCCGAAAAATCCACTGGGACCCGAAGCGCGAACAGACTCTCGGCGACGCGACGGCGAATCGGACGCTCAGCCGAGCTATGCGTTCGCCCTGGCATCTGTGAGCGCCTTGCAGCCGTAGAAGAGGCAATTCGACCTAAATTCTTCAACTCTTCCGCGAAATGGATACCTTCTCGAAGCCAGAGGGTTATCAGGATAGGCTCTAAGTCTCTCCCACTGCTGAACTTGGCCAAACTGGGGAACCAGGATTCGGACCTGGACTAACTGAGCCAGAGTCAGTCGTGCTACCATTACACTATTCCCCACTGTTGTCGCTGCGCCTGCGCCACTGGCGTAGAATCCAAGCCAACAGGCTGAATTTTAGGATGGGAGTATACTTATTGCCCGCCCTTGTGTCCAGGGAAATCGCGGATTATATGTTGGGATTGGGATTTCACAGAGAAGTAAGGTTTTGATAAGATAGGGGCTATGAGCATATCACACAGTTTCAATAATCCGAGGTTTTCGCGCCGAACTGTTCTGCTGGTGGTCTGGGCGGCTGTCTTTCCGGTCGTCTTGGGCGATACTATCCGGGCGGAGGCCGTTTTCGAGCAATGCAGTGAGAAGCTTGGCCTGGAGTTGGGCAATTCAGCCGCTGCGTGGGCCGATTTCAATAACGATGCGTGGGTTGATCTGTGTACGGGAGGAACGCTGTGGCGAAACGAGAAGGGCCGCAGTTTCGAGCGCGTTGCGACGCTGGGGGCGGGGGTCTTCGGCGACTTTGATAACGACGGCTTTGCCGATTACTTCTCGTGGTCGCAGCGTGCGTTGCTCCGGAATGTTAAGGGCCAGACTTTTGAGAAGACCGACCTGCCCCAGATGAGCGATTGCGTGTCCCGCGGGGCGGCTTGCGGCGATTTCAACGGCGACGGCTATCTCGATGTCTATGTCGGCGGGTACGAGGACTGGGGCAAGGGGATAACGTATCCGGATATGATACTGCTGAACCGAGAGGGCAAGTCGTTGGAAAAGGCCTGGTCCGAAAGCCGGTATCGCGCGCGAGGGGTCACTTGCTGCGATTTCGATGCCGACGGCGATGTGGATGTTTATGTCTCCAACTACCGATTGCAGCCCAATCTCTTGTGGCGCAACGACGGGACGGGCAAGTTTACAGATGCTACCGCTTCGCACAATGCGGTTGCCACGTGGAAAGGTTTTGCGGGAGGTCATTCGATAGGGGCGGCGTGGGGCGACTTCGATAGCGACGGGCTCATGGATCTTTTCGCGGGGAACTTTGCGCACGATGATTCGCGCGGCCATCAGCCTCATTCGTTCTTTCTGCGAAACTCCGGGGCTGAGAAAGATTACGCATTTGAGAACAAAGGCCAATGCGGAGTTCACTATCAGGAATCTTATGCGTCGCCGACGGCGGGGGATTACGATAATGACGGAGATCTGGATTTGTTTTTCACTACGGTTTACGGCACAGCTTCGTTCGGCAGGAAGAACTATCCGGTCCTATACCGAAATGACGGATCGTGGAAGTTCACGGACGTCACGGCCAATGCGGGTCTGGGCGAATTGCCGCCGACTTACCAGGCGGCTTGGGCCGACTTCGATAACGACGGCGACCTCGATTTGGCGACGAGCGGGAAGCTCTTTGCCAATCGGGGGAACTCCAACAATTGGCTCAAGGTGAAGCTCATTGGCGACGGCAAAACTGTCAATCGAAGTGCGATTGGCAGCCAGGTTAGAATCAAACTCAAAGACAGGATAATTACCCGCCAGGTCGAAGCGGGAACCGGCGAAGGCAACCAGAATGAAATTACGCTGCATTTTGGCTTGGGAGACCACAATCAGCCGGTCAACCCGGACATCTTCTGGGCGGGCGGCTATAGACAGAAAATCACTAAGATCAAGCCCAACCGGTTGATTAAGGTAACTTTCGACTCACAAAACGCCACCGCCGGCAATCCTCAATAATGAGACTGAGGCCCGTATAAGCCTGAAATAGCCCATAATGGGCATCCAGCGGTCGAAAATCGCGGGAAAAATGTTGAGAACTTGTTGAAAAAACCTTGCTTTCTTCCGCCGAGAACTGGTATAATAAACTCTTGGTGGGTTGGGGGTATTTCCTCTCCTCTCTCCCTCCGCGTCCCTCAACCCATCTTATTTTGGACGCGGATTTGTCCGGAGCGATCCTCCAACCGGTTCTCTCTGCTGCAATTGGAAGCTTTCTCCCGCTTCTCCGGCTGAACGTGTTTGTCATAATATTACGACAGAGCTTCTCAGGCTGCGGCGAGTCTTCTTTTTTTTGTGTGTGGAGGGGGCCTATGGGATTAGTTTTTTGGGTCGCCGGGTTTCGAGGGGGCGACGAGTCTCCAGGTTGAGGGCAGCAGCGCCGCGGCCAATACTATCTTGAGCATGTCACCCGGTATGAAGGGATAGAGCCCTCCTGCCAATGCGCTCTTGGCGCCAACCAAGAGAGAAAGCCAGGTCAGGCCGAAGGCGTAGATTATTACGTTGCCTATGACCATGGCCAGGACGGTTGTCCGGAACTTGCGGTCCCATCCCCTCTCGGCCAGCAGGCCCACGACAAATGCCGCGACTACGAACCCGACCAGATACCCGCCTGTCGGACCTGCAAAAGCGACAAGCCCGGCCTTGCCCTGGGCGAAAACGGGTAGGCCGACAGCGCCCTCGGCTAAATATGCGAGCAGGCAGGCCGTGCCCCGGAGAGAGCCGAGCAAGGCCGCTATCATCAAGACCGCAAACGTCTGGCCCGTGATCGGGACCGGATACCCAATCGCAATCTGAGCGCAAACGGCAATCAGCAAAGACCCGCCAATAATCAACCCAAGCTCATAAACAAGAGCATATTTCTTTTCACAGGGCCGTAAAATGTCGGCTACCGTCGCATTGGCCAGCATAATGTCTCCGTAGGCAAAGAACGTTCAATCGCAATCACTGACTTTCAGAACACTGTGATTTGACAGCGATTATATTCCTACCCCGATTATACGTCAAATATTATGTTTCACTGTTTGGATACCAGGTTCTGAACAGGTATATGATGCTTGATCTCGAGCGCAGCGGAATCAGCACTCGGCGATGGTGCGCTGGAATTGAACCGCGCCGCTACCTTGTACCGCCCGTTCCGGTGGTAAAAGTCCAGATCGCACCTTCGGTCTTGCCATCGGAGTTGACCTCATCGATGCGCCAATAGTAGATAGTTTCTTCCGCCAAAGTGCCTGGGTCAAATATTAGGGTTTCCTGTTGGCCCTGATATTGGCCGGGGCTGGTCGTTCCGAAATAGACCTTGTAGCTCGTGGCGTCGCAGCTTGGCCTCCAGGCAAGAACCTGCGTCACGGGCACATCCTCGCCATGGTCGGCGGGATTAATCTGTTGCGGTGATGGTGCTGGCAATGCAGTATATTGCTCCGCCACGGTCGGCGGCATTGTCGGTGAATAGGCAACATTCTATGGTCGGGCTGCTGGCTGCTTCGCACCAAATCGCGCGGCCGGTCTTAAACCATCCGGTTGGGGACGTAAGGACACAGTGTCTGATTGCTGGGGCGCTGCCTGTAATGTATATGCCGCAATCGTCATAGGAGCCATGGATGATTGTCAGGCCGTCGAGGACGGAGTTTGCATCTTCTGCGTTTTGGAACAGGAAGATCTTACCGTTCTCGTCAATGATTGTTTGTGCAACGGTGTTTGGGTCGTTGGGGTCGGTGGAGGTTACGGTTATTGCTTTTCCGAGGAAGTCTATGTTTCTGTTTCCGGAGCCTGTGTATGTTCCGGGCTGGATTTGGACGATGTCGCCGTCGTTGGCGTCGTCTATTGCGGCCTGGATGGTCGTGAAGTCTGCGGGGGCGTCGTCGTCAACAGTGATTATTCTTGCCCGGCAGGGAATCGCTGCCAGTATTACAAAGGATACAGACGGCATTCTTCATTGCGTTGCCTCCCGCTTTCAATCTTGGCGATTTCGACTGTGCACTGCACACCCTACCGCATATCTAAGCTGTTGACCTCGCCGAACTCTATTTCAAGGTATTATACGGCCTTTGCGCGGGGATTGCAAGGAAAATCTTGTCGTATTTCGGATGTGGGATATCGCGAGGGGGGTATAATTGGGTGAATGGATGACTATGGGGCTGTTGGAAGAGTTCAAATTCACCACCAAGGGTGGCACGGTCAAACTTGTTTGGCCGTGTCCGGACACCGAGAATCGGGTTTCGTGCCATTGGCCGGGCATTGCTATGGGTTTTTCAACAGCCCCACAATCTGTGATGGAGGGCCGCCACCACGGGTGTGGCGGCTAAACGGTGTTGAGGGTGGTTCTTATGCTTGTGCCGGTTCGAGGGTTTGCAGTGGGTCGGACTCCGCATGCTCGGTCTCCTGCTCGCCGGGCTTGAAGGGCAGCGACTCGGCAAACTGGACGGCGATTCTGCGGAGGAAGTGATTTACGTTCTGGATTCTGCAGATGCGGCCTGAGCGGGTGAAGCTTTCCATATCGAACGAGTCGTCGGGGCCGTAGCGGGGGACGCTGAACCGGGTGGTTATGTCCCGCCCTATTTCCGGGCGCCCCTCGTTGGCGTAGCAGGTGAAAGCCGCGCCCCTGCTGGACAGATCCACCATCTGCCCCTGTGCGAGCGATTCGTCGAAATTCTCAGCAAACCAGATGGGCCAATAATATCGCAGTCTTTTTTCTGTTCTACGGTCTGTGTTCTCGTCCATTTCTCGACCTCAAACATGAGATTGTCTCTTATTGTGTTACTGTCCGAATCGACAGGTTTCAAACGCGACTTTACGTGGAACTGCCGGGAAAATCAGCAGTGCACGAGTTGATATGCTTGAATTGGCGCGTTGGGAGTTTAGAAGCGGGAGAAGGGGAGATTGGATTTTTTTTGGCTTTTTCCAGGTTTTGTTGGGATATTCCTATAATGTTTCGTCCTATGTCCTATCTCGCATGTCGTGTTGCCTCTGTTGGGTGGTCTTCGATGGCTTAGCCGACAATCTCATTAACCGCCGAGAAAAGAGCAGTTGTAGTATTCTGTCAGCGTTGATTTTAGGGGGCGTCATTGCGAGCACCTAACCGGATTCTCAGGATGCATGCAAAAAAAAATGAATCTAAAGAACGGTCATTGCGAGGAGCGCAGCGACGTGGCAATCTCCTACCGCTCGCACTACGAAAACGGTTCATTTTCTTAGGAGGAGGCCGAAGGCCAACGCGGCAATCCGCCGGAGGCGGACTCGAACGCTGGAGATTGCCACGGCCCCAGGGGGGCCTCGCAATGACGCCTATAGTTTCAATCTTGACAGAGCAGTAAAGCCTTATCGGATAATCACCCGTAAGTTTTTACAATACAACAATCTCTCCGTTCTCGGCCCTTCGACAGGCTCAGGAGGAACCGTGCTCGGCGCTGAGAAATACGGCTTAGGGCTTAAGGGCTGGGCAGCGAGGCGACCAGTTCGGCGAATTGTTGGCCTCGCTGCTCGAAGTTGTCGAACATGTCGTAGCTTGCGCAGGCCGGGCTTAACAGGACGACATCGCCGGGGACTGCAAGCCGGGCGGCGAGCCTGACGGCGTCGGCGAGGGAATCGACAATCTCAATTTTTGTATCGGGCGTTTTGAGATTGCCGCGTCGCTTCGCTCCTCGCAATAACTGGGCATTGCGAATTGCTTGGGCGATTTTTGGGGCCGTTTGGCCGAGCACGATGGCGGCTTTGGCTTTTTTTGCAATTCTTCGGCCAAGCTCGTCGAAGCCCAGATTCTTATCGTATCCGCCTGCGATGATAATGGACGGGCTCTCAAAAGCGTCGAGCGCGGCGATTGCACTTTGCGGGGTGGTCGCTATCGAATCGTTGTACCAGCAAACGCCGTTGACATTTGCGACAAGTTCGAGGCGATGGGGCAGAGGCTTGAAATCCGGCAGGACGCGCTCGATGGTATCGTCCGCCACGTCGAAGCACCTTGCGATAGCGAGAGCGGCGGCGAGGTTCGAGAGATTTGCTCGACCGGGCAGAGGGTAGCTCTCGCGCATCTGCGAGGGCACATCGTCGGGCGAGAACTTAATGCAGCTTCGGCCGAGGTCCGAACTGTACTTGCCGAACCATTCGACGCCTATTTCGTCTTCGCCATTGAAAATGGAAACGGCGGGGCCATCAACGTCGAGAGCCTGGAACTTGAAGATGTTCTCCTTGGCGGCGCAGTAGGCGGCAAACGTGCCGTGGCGGTCGAGGTGGTTGGGCGTCAGATTAGTCAGCAGTGCGATCTTCGGGCCTTTCCTGATCTCCCCCAACTGTTCGAGCTGAAAGCTCGACAGTTCCAGGACGACAAGGTCGCCGGCAGTGATCTCGTCGATGTCGGCCAGGAGTGGACGGTTGCCGATGTTGCCGCTTAGTAGAACTTCCTCGTATGTCGTATTGTGTCTCACCCGGTCGCTTACGCTACCGGCTCTTCTGTCTTCTGTCTTCTGCCTTCTGCCTTCTGCCTTCTGTCTTCTGTCTTCTGTCTTCTGTCTTCTATCTTCTGTATTCTGTATTCTGCCTTCTGTCTTCTGAATTCTGTCTTTTCGTATGTCGTATGTCGATTTTCTCAGTATATGGGCGGTTAGGGCGGCGGTCGTGCTTTTGCCGTTGGCGCCTGTTATGCCCACGATAAGGGCCGGGCACAACTCGAAGAATATAGCAATTTGAGAAGTTACGAGTCCGCCGGCCCGGCGGGCTATTTCGAGGAACTCGTTGTCGGGGGCAACAGCGGGATTGGCTACGACAACGTCGGCATTCTCGAAATCGGCCCGGTCGTGCGAGCCGAGGTGGAAGTCTATTTCGCCGAATTGATCAAGTTGCTCGACCGAGCCTCTCAACTTCTCCGCCGAGGCCATGTCGGTAACGATTACCTTTGCACCGCAACCCGCGGCGAATTTGGCGACGTCGCCGCCGCCCCCGAATCGCCCCAGCCCCATCACCAAAACACTTTTGCCTTTGAAGAATTCTTTGTTCATAACCTTCTGCAATACCTGCCGTTGTCAAAACGAAGGCTAATGTAAATCTGATGATAGACCATGGCAAGGGAATTCGAGTGGACGTCTATATCGCATTAGCGGTTGTTCTGTGATTCGTGTTTGGATGCTGAGTAAAGGGATACCGTGCCGAACGTTAGACGTTCTGTGGTGACATTAGACAAGCCGGCTTTGCGCATGAGGGCGGGCAAATCCTGGTTGCGATAGAATGCTTCGATCGTTGTGTTGAGGTAGCGATAGGCCGCCTTGTCGCGAGAGACCAGATACCCAACGAACGGGACAACGTATCGCAGGTAAACGAGATAGAGACTTCTGATGATGCGGTTGGCGGGCAGGGAGAACTCCAGTATCAAGGCCGCACCGCCCTGCCGGAGGAGACGATATATCTCACTGAGCGCCTCGGCCGGGTCGGGAATGTTTCTTATTCCAAAGGCCATTGTCACGGCATCGAAACCGCCCTCGCCCAGGCCGGTCCGGGCGGCATCGCCCTGCACAAGAGTAACGCGCTCGGCGAGTCCACAACGTTCGATTTTCTTGCGACAGACGCCCAACATATTCTCCGATATGTCCAGCCCGACGGCTTTTGAGATATTCGCTCTGCTGCGAAGCATTGAAATCAACAGGTCTCCGGTGCCGGTGGCCAGGTCGAGCACTTCTATCGGGCGGTCTTTCTCAATAGTTCCGGCGAGCTTGCGACGCCAGGAAAAATCCAGCCCGAAAGACAAAATGTGATTCAGCAGAGCGTATGTGGGGGCGATCCGGTCGAACATTCGGTGGACGCCGTTTTGCGAACGGGACGACCCGGACGACTTCGGCATCCGACCCGGAAGAGGTTGTTTGTGAGAAGAATCCGCCTGCGTCATACGAATCTCAAGAACGCTTCTGATTCGGTGTAAGCCCGGTTCTCTATATCAACGTCTGCATTGCGTTTGCGAGGTCCACTTTTGCGTCGATTACCGCCTGCTCGATACACCTCTTCCAGTCGTCGCCGTACTGCTCTTTGTACTGCGGTCTTTCGTAGGCGTAGATTATCGACCGAGAGGCGTTAATCAGGGCGCCGGTCCCATCCGGTTTGCAGAATCGGATGCAGTCCGCGGCTGTAGCGCCCTGGGAGCCGTAGCCGGGCACGAGAAACCATACCTTCTCATATTTGTGCCGTAGAGCTTTGGTGACGTTCGGCGCCGTGCCGCCTACGACCATTCCGATATTACTGTAGCCGCTGGCGCCGATTCGTTCCGGTCCCTCGCCTATCCGGGAGACGACCTCGGCGACTTTTTCGTACATTGCCTGGCCGTCGGAATCGGTGAAATCCTGTATCTCGACGGCGGACGGGTTGCTCGTCCGCACGACTACGAAGACGCCTTTGCCCTGCTTCGTGGCCATCTCGGCAAAAGGCTCGATGCCGTCCGTTCCGATGTAGCCGTTGATCGTTATCGCGTCGGGCGCCAGGGTGTCCTCGAGCCCGGCCAGTTCGGGGTTTTCCAGATGCGCCGAGGCATAGAGTTCCGCCGTGTGCCCTATATCCCCGCGTTTGACGTCGCCGATAACCTCCAGACCGAGGTCGTCGGCCTCGGTGATCAAAGCGTAGTAGGTCTCGATCCCCTCCCAGAGGTATTTCTCGAAAAAGGCGACATTTATCTTCACGGCCGGGACCATAGGAGCAATGATTCTCATGGTCTGAGTGCAGAAATCGAAGATTGCATCGACGGCGGCATCGGCATCAAATTCATCGTTCATCTGGCGATGGCTCTTTATCGCAGTGGGAAGCCTGCTATATACAGGGTCCAGCCCCACAACCAATGACGTCTTGCAGGACCGGACGGCGTCGCAGAGGCGATCAGCAAAATGACTTGCCATATTTCAGTCAACCTTTCTTTCTTCATCCATAGAAAAATAGCTTCTTACCAAAAAGCTAAGTTACTATAATCGGATAAATGGATTCGAGCAAGACAGAAAACAAAGAAACTGCCGGAGATTCCAAGGTTTCGAAGAGAAAGTCGCGATTGAAGCGATTGGCCCTATGGCTGCTTATCGACCTGACGGTTGCGGCGTTGGTGTTCATTCTGCTGCTGTACCGGCCGGGACGATACAATCCTCTTTCGCCGACGAGTTTCAAGCCGGGGCGGGTAAGCCCGTATCTAACGCTTTTTCACTCGGACGTGTATAACGGCGCACAGCTTGGAGAGCCTTTTGATGTGGCATTGAGCGAGCAGGGGATAAACGACATTATTGCTCGCGGGGGCCTGGAGTGGAACTGGCCACTCGAGCATGAGGGCGTTATGCTTTATGCGCCGGCTGCCGTCCTCGAACCCGGCAGGTTCGTCCTGATGGGAACCGCAAACATCAAAGGAGTAGAATTGGTCGTTACTATCGAGTTAGAGGCACAGACCGATGAGAAGGCCCTTCTCACCCTGAAGCTGGGCAAATTCAAGGTCGGAGCCATGAACATCACCCCGATTGCCAAATTGATGGCAAAAAAGATGTACGCCGACCAAATTGCCGCCGCGCCCGTGGATAAAGAGGCTTGGCAAACGAAAATAATCGCATCATTGCTAAACGAAGAGCCCTTTGACCCTGTTTTCCATACGTTATTAGACAAAAAACTGCGAGTGCGACTGGATAAACTCGACATCCAAAAGGGAAACCTCAACTTTCGCTTGATTCCGCTGCAGTAGCAGGGCCATCAACGGCAATTCCGCAAGCCGTTCCAGCTTAGCTCCCATCCCATGTCATGGGGTTCTCACTTCCCGCTCTTATCCTCAAACATCTCAACCAAACAACGCGACTTCATCAACCGCCCCGTCTCGCCAAGCGCAACGACTGTCCTCTGGTAATGCCTGATATCCTCAATTTTAAGTTTTGCCCCGCCGCCGACATCGACCATTTTGCGCACGCGCGCAAAATGGTCTCCTGGTTCATATCCCGACTGTATGCAGGACGTTATCGCTTTGTCAATCACCGCCACGAAGCTGTGCCACTGTGAATAACCCGCTCCTCCTGCCCTCTGTCTCTCTATTTCCTCTTTTCAGAGATATAGACTAATTCGCCTGATTCATTCTTATACTTCCAGAATCGCCACCCATTCGTTACTTTTCCGCCACGAACCGCACTGCCGGCAGCCGACGAAGATCGTACCCCTCCCGAATTTTGGAGGCCCTGGCGATCATCTTAGCCCTGAAGATTTTTCAGGCGTCTAGTGCATCCAAACCTACAATTCCCATGCTTGAAACATCAATATTGTGCTTATAGAGCTGAAGCAAGTCCTTGCCTTGGCTATTTGGAATCAAAGGATGTTGCATCCCGAAAAGAGCATACGTCACATACTTATCAAAATTACGAGCAACAATGTAACCCCTCACTATGCTTTTTGGAGGAGCCAAGTTTCTCTTGACCCAGCCCATGTATCGAAGCGTTTGTCCAACACTTTCATCTGACGTCTGGTCTCTCTTGATCTCTATTACAACGAATTTGCCATCAGGGGTAACTGTGAGCAGATCAAGAATACCACCATCGGGCGTCTCAAATTGTTGCCCAGTTTTATTCCCCTTCTTATACAGCTTAAGTCCGGGTTCAATGAGTTTTAGGTTATCTCTGAAGAAATTTTCAATCTCTTTTTCCCGGAGTCTTTGTTGCAGTTTCTTTTTTGATTCTTCTACATCGTCAGACTTTTCAACAAGTCGCTGGGCTTTTTCGACCTTTCCAATTCTCGCATAGTACTCTATAGCGTCGTCAATACCGTATTTCGCCGAAATATTGCCATATTGACCAAGCCATGATTCAGTGGTCTCAAAATCAACGACCTGTAGTCTTCGATCCTCCGACAATATCTTTCTTGCTCTATCCATATCAGTGATGACCATGCCTTCCGAACCATCAATGGCCTCTCTTTGCCAAGGCCCAGAGAGAGTAAGCAGATTGATGTTTTTGCTCGCCGTCTCATACGCCTCTGTCAATAATGGTCTTGTTCTTCCCCGCTGAGGTCTTTCAATCTCTCTGATCAATTCCGTTCTTTCTTCATCACTGAGACTACGAAATTCGTTGATCCAGTACAGGCATCTATCAACATCTTCCATCGAAGTTGCCTTTGTGACAAACAGGGCAAATTCGTTCTTAGTGATTTGATGAGGATCTAGGTCAATAATGAGTTGTAAACAGAAACTAAATGGAAAGACCTTGATATGTCCATACCGTTGAATTGCTGCGTGGAACGTGGGATTGTAGAACTGCAGTTTTCTGAGTTGATGCTCTAACAATGGTCTGTGATCAGATTCATCGTCGATTAGCCTCTTGCCAACAGATGTAACTGTAACAAAATGATCTGGCTCTATCCAGGCAAGCCCCAACTTCTGACAAATATTTATGAAGTTTCTTGAGTTTGCAGAGAACTGTCCCCCCAGCAGGCTCCTGCCGAAACTGCGAACCACGTCAGAGTAATTCGCTCCGTCCTCGACTGCTTGAATGATCCCATCGAATTTCAGTCGCAGTTCCTCGTCTTGTTGTCCTCTTGAGATAATCCCTTCCTTGAATAATTTAGCGGTCAGAAACGCTTCGGCAGACTTTCCCCATCTGAACATCGTGGGATGACCTGGAACCAGGTCTTCCGGGTCCTGCAAGACGCCTTCCAAGTACTCTCTCTCTTCCTTTGCCAACGATTCTGGTTCATTTAGCCAATGGTCCAGAATTCCTAAGCCCTGTATTATGAGCTTGATAGAGTCTTCGCTGTACGTCTTGGCCTTTGGAATCAGATACCACTGAGAGTCGGTCCTGCGGTACTTTCTAACGAACCCATCCCAGTTTCCAATTTTACAGTTGAGAGGCATTCCTCTTCACTCCGTTTTCTTGGCAACAATGAAAAAGTCGCTCTTAACAGTATTCGACTGCGTGTTTCGCTTTCTGCTCATTCTATAGATGTAGTAGGGCCTTTCAAGGGTCCTTTCAATCTCAAGCCCTACTCTCCTGCAGATGCTCTTGAAGACTTCGTTCGTGCGAAAAGTAGTCTTCCTCACCGTAGAATTGCCCACCACATATATCAGGTAGCCGCCGGGCCTAAGCTTGCGATAACATTCTTGCGTAATATCATGCATGTCTCTGAAGTATCGCTGCAGGATAAGACCACACTTTCTGTCAGCGTCAAATACCCTCTCAATCTCACTCTGCGCAAATTCGATCCCGTCGTAAGAGTCGAGTTCGTCCTTGACGGACACCCGGTCTGTTCCTACATATTTTCGCCTGTACTCTCGGAATTCCCCATTCCTCATAAAGATCAGCAACGTGCTCAGCTTTTGGACCCTCGCGTAGTCTATAGCATAAGCATATGGCGGTGAAGTGAAGACTAACTGAGCGCTTCCATCTTCAACCTCAAGTCTTCTACCATCACCGCAGACTGCCTCACCAAGTCTCTTGCCTTTAACCTTCTTTGAGAAATCGACCACATTTTCAGCGCGTCTCCAAATTGACTTCTCAAATTCAGAGAATGTATCCTTTCGTTCCCGCACGGGGTTGCTCGCATCTCTCTCCGGGAAGATGTCTCGTGGATCTGCGTTCGACACATCACGTACGATACTGGACAAGCACAATAGGGCAAAATCTCTGAACTCCCTTCCCCTTTGCTCAAGAATCACGTCCCTTATTAGGAGCAGTTCCCTGAGCACTTCCTCCCTGAACCACAGCAGGAAATTCGGAAAATCAGCATCTGAGGGCAGTACGATTCTTGCCGAGTCTCTTGACTGAGCGCTACGTGTAATCACAGAAAGGAGATCTTCAATCCTGTTTCGGAACTCGGATTCGGTCCTACAACTGGGCAAGGGCGTTGTGGCCACTCTTGAAATCAGAGCAGCGACTGGGTCTATGTCACAACCATAGAATCTCCTACCTCTCAGCGCAGCTTCAATCAGTGTAGTTCCTGCTCCACACATTGGATCTAAGACCAAATCGCCTTCTGTGGAGTAATAGGGAATGAAGAAAGCCGGAAACTGCGGTATGAATGTGGCCGGGTACCGATGAAGTCCATGAGTTGCATATCTCGTATACTTGTTGGATATTGGCTCCAGCAGTACAGTGAAGTTCCTTTCTATGGCGTCAACTTGTTCGAACTCAAGTATAGGCTGATGTTGCACTGATTATCCTTTCTTTTGGACTGGCTACCCTTCTGAAAGCGACACACCACTGTAATTGGCCACTGTCCCTAATTGGTTTAGATTATAAGTTCACCCTGCTTGCCAGGCAAACGTATTCGGCGCAAAAACTTGCCAATTGAGGGGCAACCGTCTTTCGCCATCCTGTGCCCTCAATCTCGGAGCGTAGCGGAGATCCCGGCGAGTCGGGGTTGCCAGCAAAACGCAGTGAAGCGAAATCCCGACCCATCGGGAATCAATGAAGAAACCCCACCAAAATACCCAAATCTTCCTTCCTTGTCAAATAATCAATATCGAATATCCCGATCCATCGGGAGTCAATCCAAAGCCCCCCCCGCTCCCCCGTCAAAAACATTTACCATATTCCACCCATTCCACATTCTATATTCCACATTCTACATTCTGTCTCCCCCCATCTTTACCCCGTGAGATGATCTTCCCTGCCTATAAGGCAGCTATCTAACCGGGGCCCGCATCCTGCCCTCTGTCCTCTGTCCTCCGCCTTCCGTCTTCTGTCGTCCGTCATCCATCGTCCGTCATCCGTCCTCCGTCTCCTGCCTTCCGTCTCCTGTCGTCCGTCATCCATCGTCCGTCATCTGTCCCCCGCCCCTGCCGGCCCGGACCTCCCAACCAACTTTAGTTCACTTTAGCTCACTCTATAAGCGACGCTTATCAATGTATTAGCAGAATAGCGCTTGACTTTTAACCCGCATTTTCAGCCTGGAATCCAAGGGTGCACAAAATCGCACAAAAAGTACACTTTTTCGAACATTTTCACCCACTTTTCATCAAAAAGCGCCCAAAAATCATCAAAAAGTGCTTATATAGCGTTTTCCTAATGTCACCACCTTAAATGCTTATAAATACAACACTTAACCCCATTTTTTACCCCGATTCCCAAAAACCAGGTGTCCAATCGCACCCCCCAAAATCCCCATTTATAGCTCAATAACAAGAATCACTCCCAAAAACTCAAAAAAATTCCCCCAATTTCCACCCCCCACCACCATTTTTAGCCCAAAAATCCACATCCAAATCCCTCCGAGGACCCCTGAGCAAATACTCAGCCTCTCGATTTCTTTCCGCCAAGACAAAAAAAGATCGGCCCATCCGGTTAATGGCTAAGTGCCCAAACCCCGTTGCCCGCCCCGCCAGAGGCGTTCTCGCCCTCACCCAAAGCTCCGGGCGCCGATGCGGTGGGTCCCGGCGCGCCGGGATTGCACAGCCGGAACTCTTACCTGGGACCTATCCATTTCCTGGAAGAGCCCAATAATTGTGGAAATTTTGCAAAAAAATCATTGCCAATGCCGGGTTTGACGATTATCATATGCGGTTTGTATGTAAGGACTAACGGCTGCCAAAGCCAGGTTTATACCGAAAGAGGTGCTTGATATGGCGCTGACGGGATCGGCAGACAGTGAAAGTTAGCCGGGCAACAATTGGCTTGCGCGGTCGCGCTTCGTCGAAATGGTCGCTCGGAAATCAGTGTTGCTGCTTCAATGCCGGGAAACGAACGAGGTTTTTTTACCGGAGGCAGATGATGTAGCTCAAGAAAACTACAACCTCTGTTCGTTGTTTTCCTGCCGGAAGCCTTTTTGTGCCGGTTTTCTTAGCAACAAGAAGAAAACTCAAAAAGGCTTTTGCGATGGGAAGTTGGGTTGAAGTGGAAACTGTTTGGGTTTCCACTTTTTTTGTCCGTCCGAGATAGCGCCAGCCGGGCAGAGTGAAATTGACGCTCTATTTGGAAGATTAAGGATAATGAGCCAGGAACTGCTCAGGATAGTGGACAATATCGCCCGCGACAAGAATATCGACCGTGAGTCGATATTCGTGGATCTGGAAGAGGCCATGATCTCAGCGGCAAGGAAGCATTTTGCTGATCCTGAAAGCGACATAGCTGTAAGTATCGACCGCCAGACCGGGGAGATATCGGCGTTAAAGGATAACAAGGAAATCGATATACGCCAACTCGGCCGGATTCCGGCTCAGACCGCCAAGCAGGTGATGATCCAAAAGATACGTGCCGACGAGCGGGACAGCATCTACGCCGAGTTCGTCCAGCGAAAAGGAGAAATCATCAGCGGCGTCGTTGTTCGTTATGAAGCGGGAACAGTGGTCGTGAACCTCGATCACTGGACCGAGGGCTTCATGCCCAAGGGCGAGCAGATTATGGGCCAGACGCATCGACCCGGCGAGAGAGTCCGATGCCTCATTCTCGACGTCAAGGAAAACGCAAATCAGGTCAAAATCATCCTTTCACGCACTCATCCTGTGTTTATCCGCCGGCTGTTCGAATTGGAAGTGCCTGAGATTGCCGAGAAGGTCATCGAGATTCGGATACTTGCACGAGAGGCGGGTTACCGAACCAAAGTTGCCGTCGCATCCTTTGACGACAAGGTCGATCCGGTTGGGGCCTGCGTGGGGGTTCGCGGCAGCAGGATTAAGAATATTGTCGAGGAGCTTGGCGGCGAGAAAATAGATATTGTCCGCTGGCACGAGTCCTCTCAAACACTTGTCGCAAATGCACTTATGCCTGCGAAGGTAAGCGAGATCGCGTTGTGTTTCGAGTTGGGCAGAGCCACGGTTGTCGTTGACGAGGACCAGTTGAGTCTGGCCATCGGCAAACACGGTCAGAATGTCCGCCTGGCTGCTCGGCTGACAGGATGGGACATCGATATCCTGACGCCGGAGGAGTACAATCAGGGCATCGAAAGGCTTACAAACTGTGTCAAGGGCGCCGAAGGCGCCGACGAGGCTATAGTCGATAAGCTTATAGCGCTGGGCGTTATATCCGTGCTGGACCTGGATGACGTTGGCGTCGAGCCGCTGCTTAGCGAACTCGGACTCGAATCGGCGGTGGCCGAGAAACTGGTTGAGATGGCGAGCACGGAAGTCAAAGCTATGGCGGCCGAATCCAAGCAGGACCAACCCGAAGGCATTCAGGAGGAAGGGCCCACGCCGAAAGAGGACGAAGAACTGGACCAGGCCGAAGAGCAAGACCAGACCGAAGACATCCCGGATAAAGACAAAGAGATAGAAGCGACTGAGAACGAAGAACTGGACCCCGAGCAACCCCAAGCAGATTAGGAGACCTTTTTGGCTTCTACAAGAGTTTACATTTTGGCCAAGGAGTTGGGTGTCAAGAGCGCTTCGATAGTGAAGAAGTGCCAGGACGAGGGTTTGGACGTCAAGAACCACATGTCCGTCATAAAGGCCGGTCTTGCAGCGACCATTCGCGAATGGTTCAGCGAAGGCGAAAACGTTACGACGATTGAGACTGCGGATAAGGTTAACCTCAAAAAAGTCCGAATCAAGAAGAAGAAAGCCCCCGCGAAGAAGGTCGTTAAGACAAAGGCGGCTGCGAAAGAGGTCGCCGAGCCGGCGGAAGACGTAACGGTCGCGGCCGAAGAGCCGGCCTCGGACGTTCCCGATAGCGCCGAAGTGCATCCAGGCATTGCAGTGGCTACAGAAGAACCGCCGATAGCGCAAGAACGAGCGAAAGAAAAGAAGGTTGCCAAGGCCAAGAAGGTTAAGAAAGCCAAGAAGGTCAAAAAGGCCAAGAAGGCTAAGCCGGCTGTGGTCAAGCCCCCGAAAGAACCTGAGCCCATACTGCCTGCCGGGCCGATGATGGAGAAGCCGGAGCCGGCGAAGCTGAGCGGACCTCGGGTAGTTCGAATCGAGGCGCCGGAGCCGTTGCGACGCGCAAAACCCAAGCCCAGGGCACGATATGACGAACCGGTAACCGAGCCATTAATGTACAAGGAGAAGGGGGCGGGAGGTGCGAGTTCGTCGGGGACTGGGGACAAAAAGCACGGGCCCAAGCGGTCGAAGGAGAGAACACACGGGCGCCGAAAAGACGAGCGAGGCGTTGAAGCAGAGAAAGGGCCCAGAGGCACGAAATGGCGGCAACGCGATATCGAGGAGAGGCGAGCGCGGCTTGATGCGGCCGGCGGGGAAGGCCTGCGCTCGAGACCGATGCGAAAGATCGCGTCAAGGGCCGATCGCGAAGCTATGGTGCGCGCCAGGCCGAAAAAAGCCGTCGTAAGCGAACCAATTACCATAAAGGATTTGTCCGCGGCCCTTGCCGTTAAGGCATCCGATATCATCGCAAAGTTGATCCAACAGGGCGTAATGGCGACGGCGAATCAGACTATCAACAATGAAGTTGCAGAGTTAGTTGCCCTTGAGTTCGAAACCGAGTTAATCGTTGAAGAGCGAACGTCGCTGGAAGAGCGGATACGAATCGAATTCGAAGAACGCGATAAGAAGAATGTGACCAGGCGGGCGGTTGTTGCAGCGATGCTCGGACACGTTGACCACGGCAAGACGAGCCTTCTTGACAAAATCCGATCAACAAAGGTCGCTGGCGGAGAGGCGGGCGGGATTACACAGCACATCGGCGCTTCTCAGATAACTTGGGACGGCAAGAAGGTTACGTTCCTGGATACGCCGGGGCACGAGGCCTTTACCGCTATGCGTGCGCGAGGCGCCAATATGACAGACGTGGTAGTGCTCGTGGTCGCTGCAGACGACGGAGTCATGCCTCAGACGGCTGAAGCTATTGCCCACAGCAAGGCCGCGGGAGTGCCCATCATCATAGCGCTGAACAAAATAGACTTGCCGGGCATGGATACTAACCGGATATATGCACAACTCGCCGAGCAGGAATTGACGCCGACAGAATGGGGAGGCGAAACGGACCTTGTCAAGACCAGCGCGATTACCGGCCAAGGCATTGACGATCTGCTTGAGCATCTTGACTTGACCGGGGAACTGCTGGAACTTAAAGCGGACGACACAATACCGGCAACGGGATGGGTTGTCGAGGCTCAGATGTCGCCAAAACGCGGGCCAGTGGCGACTTTGCTCGTCAAAGAAGGGCAACTGAAAAAAGGCGATGTCGTTCTGGCCGGGGGAACTTTCGGCAGGATCAAACAATTGACCGACAGCATCGGAAGAACTATCAAGTCGGCTTCGAGCTCCACGCCGGTCGAGATAACGGGCCTCGGCGATGTTCCGCAGGCAGGCGACCGCTTCTACTGCCTCGACGACATCAACAGGGCCAAGTCGGCCGCCGAGGAGAACCGAATGCGTTCGAGAGAAAACTCCTTGTCCAAGCGAACGCAGGTGACACTGGACAATTTGTTCAGCCAGATAGAGGCTGGAAAAACAGAGGAGTTGAACATAATTATCCGCGCGGACGTGCAAGGGTCGGTAGATGTTTTGACCAAGTATTTGTCCGATCTTAGCACCGAGGAAGTTAGGATTCGGATACTTCACGCCGCGCCGGGCGGGATTACCGAAGGCGATGTTGTTCTCGCCGAGGCTTCCAATGCAATTATTATCGGTTTCAACGTGGTGCCGGAAGACCAGGCCGGCAAGATCGCTGAGTCCAGGGGCGTCGAAATAAGGCTGTACAATATAATCTACCGGATCACCGAAGACCTCGAAAAGTCGATGGTCGGGCTGCTCGAACCCGAGGAGCAGGAGAAAACGCTGGGGCGCGCTACGGTCCGAGCGACGTTTAAGATTTCACGACTCGGCACGATAGCAGGCTGTTATGTCGGCAGCGGCATCGCAGCTAAGAAGGCCAAGGCGCGGTTGATACGGGACAACATCGTTATCAAAGACAATCTCAGTCTCGATTCACTCAAGCATTTCAAGGACAACGTCCGTGAGGTCAAGACCGGTCTGGAGTGCGGCATCAAGATTGCCGGGTTTGACGATATTAAGATAGATGATGTTTTTGAATTCTACGAGATCATTAAGGTGGCGAGAACCCTGAACAGTTGATTAGGGAGCACCGGCCCGCCCGTGGCGGGCCGGAATCGGGTCCGCCTCCGGCTTTACCGGGGCACAACGCCGGGTGCGCGGAACGATATACGAGTGAATAATGGCGACTCGAAGGCAAGAAAAGGTAGCAAGCGTGGTCAAAGAAGTGGTGAGTGACGCCATAGCACACCACCTGAGCGACCCCCGCATTGAGGGTTTCATCAGCGTTACGCGTGTTGAGATGGCGCCTGACTTGCGCAACGCCGAAGTATATCTGAGCGTTTTCGGCCAGGACGCATCCGTGCAGAATAAAACGTTTCTTGCAATAGAGCATGCAAAGACGAAAATACAGTCTATGGTTGCAGGCAGACTGCAGAGTAAGTTTTGCCCGGTTCTGCATTTTCACAAGGACGAACAATTTAAGAAGACCCTTGAGATTATGCGATTGATAGATCGGGCCGCCGACGAGTACAAGGACAAAGACGAGCAAGAAGATTCGGACGACGAGAACTCGTAGCTGATTCGAGAAGCAGGGTATGACATGAAGAATAGCAAAGACTACTCCAAGAAACTTCGGAAGCTTTACCGCTCACTGAAAAAAAAACATCCGAATGTCCGGAAAATTGTGTATGAAGACCCCGTGGACGCCCTTGTTTACGCGATTATCAGCGAGCACATGGACGCAAATAAAGCAAAATCGGCGCTCAAGCGATTCGATGATTACTTCGTGGATTT
Source organism: Sedimentisphaerales bacterium (assembly GCA_030603595.1). Taxonomy (GTDB): domain Bacteria; phylum Planctomycetota; class Phycisphaerae; order Sedimentisphaerales; family Anaerobacaceae; genus JAFGCD01. Next base: position 20,360 of record JAUVXL010000062.1, read on the forward strand.
GAACGATCTTCGTGTCTCGCGATGGGATGATATTGTCGAGATGATAGGCAAGGATACGCCCGCCACGCACGAACTGGCCGGAACACTAACCAAGGCGCTGCGGCGTGTCTTCAACGAGCATCACAAAGTCAGCCTTGAGGCGTTGAAAAAAATGGGCAAGCGCCCGGCCAAGAGCGCTCTCGAAAAAATCGACGGCGTCGGCAAGTTCGTCGTCGATTATTGTATGCTTACGGCGCTCGAGGGGCACGCGATACCGCTTACCACTGCGATGGTGGATTACCTTCGCGACAGCGAGTTGGTCTATCCGAATGCCGCCGAGCAGGAAATCGGGGGCTTTCTGACTAAACAAATCCCGGCTAAGAACGGTTATGAATTCTACGAGTTGCTCCGAAGCGAGAGCGAATCGCATGCAAAGAAGAAGAGGAGAAAAAAGAAGAAGACAACCACCAAAAAGGTGAAGAAGGCAACTAAAACCAAAAAGAAGACCGTAAGAAGAAAGAAGACCAAAACGAAAAAGAAGAAAACCGAGTACAAGCCCTAAGCGTAAGCCTGTCCCCCAGGGGCGCCGGGGCAATAAACCCCCTCCCTTACGGTCGGGGCTTGTACTCCAAGATGCCGGATGAGTGACCATGGGCGGTCTTGGACTGTAAATCTTGC
>JAUVXL010000319.1 GCA_030603595.1 Sedimentisphaerales bacterium
AGGACGGTCTCCAATTCGTCGGCCGAGACAGGCTCTGCGGCGCCGGTGAGTTCGTTTTCGATATGCTCGGTTATGTTTTGCTCCACCTCCGCGGCATCGACGGATTTGGCGCCTTTGAGATAGGCTCTGGCCTGGTGGAGATAGTGGTCGAGGCTCTTTTGAGCGTTTTGAGTTAGTTCAATCATAATTGCTATTCTCCTTTCAGAGTGTCGGCTCCGGTCTTGACATCTTGCCAGTAATCGTTCATTCGGCTGAGGGTTTGGTCGCCTTTTGCGGTTAGCTCGTAGTATTTTCGAGGCGGCCCTTCCGACGATTCTCTGATAGTTGTCTGCACAAAGCCCTCGCGCTTGAGCCGGCTGAGGATCGGGTAAATCGTCCCCTCGCTGATTACCAGCGTCTCGATCCGGCGGAGTTTGCGCACGATGTCGTAGCCATAGAGGCTTGTTCCCTTGATCGCATTGAGTATGCACAACTCCAGCATTCCCTTGCGAAGCTGTGTAGCCCAGTTGTCTAAGAATTGATTTTCCATAGTTCTCAGTATATCGTATTGCAAGGTAGCTGTCAATACTATATAGCGTTTTTTCAAGAAATTTTTTGGAATGCGTAAGTTATTATAGATAATGTGGTTACAAACGAAGCTGCATCGCCGGTTTCCAATGTCCCATTTTGGGGATAGGAAAAAATCCCTCGCCTGCGGGCCGGTACTTTAGTATTCTTCTATAATGGAACATCGCAGCGACTCAAAGGCCGATGTGTGAGAATTGCTTCGGTGGCTGGCTTGTCTGCATGAGAAAAATTGGACAAGGAGATCAGAGAATGAAGACAGCAATCAAGACAATCTTCTTATTGGCCCCGTTATTCTCAATATTTGCAGCGAGCGCGACAGCCGGCCAACCGGTTTATCCGGTCAAGGTGAGTGAGAACAAGAGGTACTTTGTCGAGCAGAATGGAAATCCGGTCTTCTGGTTGGGCACTACCCAATGGCAAATCTTCCGGGAATATACTTTGGAAGAAGCTCGGATAATCCTCGAAAATGCACAAAGCAAAGGCTTTACCTTTGTTCAGGCGATGCTCATGGGCGTCGGCGACGGCGCCGCGCCTAATGTGTACGGGCAGAAACCTTGGATCAATAACGACCCCCTCACACCAAACGAGGCGTATTTCAAGAATGTGGATTCTGTCATCCGGATAGCCCGAGAGAATAACGTGGTCTTTTCGGTAACGCTTTATCATCAACGCTACCGCAAGTACATAACGTTAAAGAATGCCCGGGCGTGGGCGAAGTGGCTGGCCCGTCGGTACAGGAACGCACCCAATATTGTCTGGTCTATGACACCAGAGGCCAAACGCCAGTTTGTTCCAATTCTCCGGGAACTGGCGGCAGGTCTGCGTGAAGGAGACGGTGGTCAGCATCTTATCACCTTCAAACCGGACCCCGCGCCATACTCATCCAGCTTCATTCACGATGAGAACTGGCTGGATTTCAACTCAATGCAAACATGGAATGGTGTTAAGCTGATTTATGCTATGGTGAGCAAGGATTATAATCTAAAGCCCGTCAAGCCCGTTCTTATGGCTGAAGGCGCCTACGAAGCAGGCTCTGAATATGGGTTTGCTGTAACTCCTCTATGGATCCGCAGACAGGCCTACTATTCGTATCTGGCGGGAGCCCATCATACTTACGGGCACAATGACAGTTGGCGAGTACTGCCTACCTGGAAGCAGGCCCTGGATGCACCGGGCGCTTTTCAAATGGGGGTCCTCAAGAAGATATTTATGGCCCGAGAGGAGTGGTGGCGCCTTGTCCCGGACCAATCGATCCTTGCAAGCGGCGGCCAAACCGACGGGGACGTGTTGAACCTCGCAGCCCGTCACAAAGACGGCAAATGGATCATGGTCTATTTAGGCAGCAAATCCTCCTTTTCCATCAATATGAATAAGATTACATGCGGAAACAAGGTGAGCGCATTCTGGATCGACCCAAGAACCGGCGATCCGGTTTCAATAGGCAGTTTTTCGAATAAGGCAGTGGAGTCTTTTTCGACGCCCAATGGATGGGAAGATGCTCTACTGATACTGGAAGCGCCCGGTGGCTGAAGCCCAGCCCTGAACTGACAACTTTTGCCTCCGCAATAGCCACCCCACCAGCGCGGCCGGTGGCATGTCAGGGTTTGACTAAGTGGGGTCTGTTGTTCTTCCATTCGACCTTCATTTTTGAGATGTACCAGGTCTTGCCCTTGTCGTTATTGCCCTGGAAGAAGTGCGATCATCGTGTATGGCGATAATGGCATTTTCATATTACTGCTCGGGTAGTTAAGCTTTGGGCAGGTCGCTGAAGGCGTGGGCGACGGCGTTGTTGGTGATGAAGTTGTCGCGCATGTTGACTGCGGCGGCGTAGCCTTCGTTTTCCGCCATGAAGGGGTCGAGTCGCAGCCCGGCGAGTTCCCGAACGTAGGGCAGGGTCGCATTGCAGAGTGCGGGGCTGGATGTTCGGCTGACGGCGCCGGGGATGTTGGTGACGCAATAGTGGACGACGCCATCGACGAGATACGTCGGCTCGCTGTGCGTTGTGGGGCGGGATACCTCGGTGCAGCCGCCCTGATCGATGCAGACATCGACGATTACGCTACCGGTCTTCATTTTTGCGAGGAGCGTTTTGTCGATTAGCAGCGGTGCACGGTCGCCCGGGATAAGGACTCCGCCGATTATCAGGTCGGCGCGGACCGCGTAGTCTTCGATAGTGTGCGGGTCGCTGTAAATGGTGGTCACATTTGCGGGCAGGATTTCGTGGAGGTATCGCAGCCGGTCGAGGTTGATATCCATAATCGTCACGTTTGCGCCGAGGCCGGCGGCCATTCTTGCGGCGTTGGTCCCGACGACCCCGCCGCCTAATATCAGGACGTTTGCCGGGGCCACGCCGGGCACGCCGCCCAAGAGAATGCCCTGGCCCATCATCGGTTTTTCGAGATATTTGGCGCCCTCCTGAATCGACATTTTGCCGGCCACTTCACTCATCGGCGTAAGCAGCGGCAGTCGGCCTTGAGCATCTTCCAGTGTCTCGTAAGCCACCGCGGTGATTCCCGCTTCC
>JAUVXL010000051.1 GCA_030603595.1 Sedimentisphaerales bacterium
CTCCTCCTAAGAAAATGAACCGTTTTCGTAGTGCGAGCGGTAGGAGATTGCCACGTCGCTGCGCTCCTCGCAATGACCGTTCTTTAGATTCATTTTCTTTTGCATGCATCCTGAGAATCCGGTTAGGTGCTCGCAATGACGAGGTCCACAAAAGCAAGTGTTACGGACTATTAGTTTTGTTTGGTTTGTTTGTTGTTGCGTGCGCGGGGGGGGCGAGCTTAGGCGCTGCGGGCAGTTCTCGGTGGGTTGTATCGCCGGCGCTGCTTGAGCGGGCGGGGTTGGAGATAGTCTGGGACGATGAGCTGCCGATCGATAGTGCGGAGAAATTGGCGAGATTGTCCATTGTTGGCGGCAATATCTATGCTCTTTCCGGTCGGAACTACTTGATTTCGCTGGACAAGGAGAAAGGCGAGACGGTTTTCAGCAAGTATGCGGCGCCTGTGGGTCAGCCGGTTGCAAAGCCGGTGCTTTACGAGGACGAGTTGATAACGGTGTTGGGCAACAGAGTTGTTGAAATGAGCGAGCGAACGGGCGAGGAGCTTAGAAGCCAGAATATCGAGCATCGCATTATGTGTCCTGCGGTGCGGAACAGCGAATATCTGTATCTGAGCGGGGTCGATAAGCGTTTGCATGTGCTGCGGCACAAGGGCATGGTTCCTCTATTCGAGGCTTCTGCGGGTAATGAGTCGACGATTACGTCAATCCTTGCTACGGAGACCTTTGTGATTTTTGGGACTGATGCGGGTAATGTTATAAGTATGCTTGCCAGTGAGCCTGTTCGTTTGTGGCAGTTTGACGCAGCGGGCGGCATCGCGGGTCGAATCGTGGTGGATGAGACGTCGCTTTTTTTCGCGAGCAGGGATACGAATGTCTATCGGGTGGATATGACGGGTCCTCAGAGCGTTAAGCTGGTATGGAAATGTCAGATGGCCGGTGTTCCTGAGAACACGCCTTGGGTGACGAAGAAGACCGTGTATCAGTATGTTCGGGGCAAAGGCCTGACGGCGATTGACAGGCGGGACGGGTCGCTTCTTTGGTCGTTAGCCGAAGGGCTCGGGCTTCTCGCGGAAGCCGGGTCGAAAGCCTACGTTATCACTAAGGACGAAACGCTGACCGTGATGGATAATGCGGGGATGGCGAAGCTTTATTCGGTTAATTTTCGTGGTGTTAGAAGGTTCGCAACGAACACTGCGGACTCTAAGATGTATATTGCAGATGAACGCGGCCGGATTGCCTGTTTGCAGCCGGTCAATTAGAATAGTTGCAGTTGTATCGTTTATGGAAGGAGTAGTGTCTTAAATGGATGTAAAAATCAAGACGGCGTTGATAAGTGTGTCCGACAAGAGCGGCGTGGTTGAGTTTGCCAAGAAGCTCAGTGCGATGGGAGTCAAGATCATCAGCACGGGCGGAACAGCAAAAAAGCTCGGCGAAGCGGGGCTGGATGTGGTCGGGATAGAATCGGTTACGGGCTTTCCGGAGATGATGAACGGGAGGGTCAAGACGCTTCACCCCAAGATCCACGGTGCTTTGTTGGGGCTTCGTGACAACGCCGAGCATAAGGCGGCTATGGACGAACACAGTATCGAGCCGATAGACCTGGTTTGCGTGAATCTTTATCCGTTCGAGGCGACGATAGCCAAGCCGGGCTGCACTTTGGAAGAGGCGATCGAGAATATCGACATCGGCGGGCCGAGTATGCTGCGGTCGGCTTCGAAGAATAACAAGTTCGTTACGGTTGTAACGCAGGCGGACCAATACGACAGGATTATCGAAGAAATGGAGAAGAACAACGGCGCGGTGAGCGGGGAGCTGCGGAGTGATTTTGCGAGGATGGCCTTTGGGCTTACGGCTTCGTACGACGCGGCGATATCCAAGTATCTCAACGGCAAGGCCAGAGTGGAATACCCGGAGCGCGTCTCGATTGCATTGGCGAAGGAGTCGTCGCTGCGTTACGGCGAGAATCCTCATCAAAGTGCGGCGTTCTATAAGATAGCGGCCAGCGGGGAGACCTCGGTCTGCAGCGGGACTTTGCTCGAAGGCGGGGTCGGGATCAGCTTTAATAACCTGCTGGATACGAATGCGGCGTTCGAATTGGTTAAGGAATTCGATAAGCCTGCGGCTGTGGTAGTCAAGCACCTGAACCCGTGCGGCTGTGCCGTTGACGACGATATCACCGTGGCGTACCGCAAGGCGTACGAAGGGGACGTGACAAGCGCGTTCGGGAGTATCGTTGCTCTGAACAGGAAGGTTGACGTTGAGCTTGCTCAGACGATCATGGAGTCTTACAGCCGATTCGGCAAGGCATTGGGGGCGAGCGGTTTTTTTGCGGAGGTGATCATTGCTCCTGCATTCGACAAGGACGCTATTGAGATAATCAGGACTCTCAAGGGCTGGGGCGATAGAGTTCGTCTGGTGGAGACCGGGCCTATCGACAAGGCTGCGACCGACGGCGGCGAGTTCGACGTTCGCTGTCTGATCGGCGGGATGCTTCTTCAGAAGCGTGACCTGGTCGGGTGGGAGCCGGATGTGCTGACGTTCCCGACGAAGACCAAGGCTACGAAAGAGCAGCTCGAGGATCTTAGGATTGCGTGGCTTGTGGGCAAGCATACCAAGAGCAATACGATCGTTCTGGTGAAGAACAAGAGGGTGCTTGGCGTCGGGGCCGGTCAGATGAATCGTATTGAGTCGGGTCTGATCGCGTTCAAGCGTGCGGGCGAGGCTGCGAAGGGCTGCGTGATGGCGTCGGATGCTTTCTTCCCGTTCCCGGATAACGTTGTCAACGCGGCCAAGGCTGGCGTGGCGGCGATAGTGCAACCTGGCGGGTCGAAGAAGGACGGCGAGGTAATCGCCGCGGCCGATGAGGCCGGAATCGCAATGGTCTTCACAGGCAAGAGGCACTTCAAGCATTAGTCCTCGGCAGCCGGCGTTTGGCAAGGAGGTGAGGGCTGAGAAGTGAAGTTTAGAGATAGATGATCCGGGCGGCCACAAGTGGCCGTCCGGTTTTGTATTTATGAGCGTTCGATGTAGTCATGTAGAAGTCGGGACTGGCGGGGAGTCGTGAAAGAGTATGTGCGGTAATATTGTCATTGCCAATGAGAATGCTCGGTGGGGAGCGGGGCGGGGCTGTGTTCGTCGAGCGGCGGATTTCTTGGGCGGGCGGGGATTTGGCTTTTCTCTCTTGATTAGCGATAGGCCGGGACATGCTCGGGAGTTGGCTGCAAGGGCGGCAGGTGAAGGGGCCGAGACGGTTATTGTGATAGGGGGAGACGGGACGATTAATGAGGTGCTAAACGGTCTGTTGGGGTCGGGGTGTGATCGGATACCGCGTCTGGGGATTATTCCTGCGGGGTCGTCTAATGATCTTTCTAAGTGCGTTGGAATTCCTCAGAAAGTACAACGGGCGTGCGAGACAATTATCAACGGCCGAACGAGGCGCATCGATATCGGGCAGGTTGGGGTGTACGACAAAAAGGAGGCATATCGGACCGGATCGCTCTGCCGGTGCGGACCATCCCCAAGGCCTTCGGCCTTGAGGCTGCCACCCTCGAATCTGCGGCAGAGTCGCCACAATTTTGTCGGGCACCCGCAGGTCGGCGCGCAGTATTTTTGCTCGGCGTCGTCGGTTGGGCTTTTTGCGGATGTTGCTGCCGAGAGCTTTAAGATCAAGCGTCTGACCGGTTCGGTGCGATATTTGGCTGCTGCGTTGCGCGTGGTCGGGCGGATGGGAGCCGGGTGGGAAATGAGTGTTGTGGCGGATGGGAGAACACTTCAAGGCAATTACGGTGTGCTGCTTGTTAGTAATGCGCCTCGGTTCGGCGGGCTTACACTTGCACCCGAGGCGAGGTGCGATGACGGTCTTTTTGACTGCCTGCTTATAGATATGCCTACCAGGCTCGAAGCTCTGAGTTTGATATCATTGGCGTTGAGAAAGGGGCTTAGACGTCATAAGAAAGTGACTGCATTTCAGGCGGAATCGTTTTGCGTATCTCTCAACCGCCCGGCGCGGCTGTGCAATGACGGCGAGGTTCATTCGATCGATTCGGAGGAGATTAGCTATCGGATTTTGCCCCGAAGGCTTGAAGTGATTTGTTAGGCCGCGTTTCTCCGGCCAAGGACGGTGAGAATACTCGATGAGTATGAGATTGCCACGTCGGCCTTTGGCCTCCTCGCAATGACGGTTCTCTATGCCGCGTTTCTTACCGCCGAGCACGCGGAGGGCGCAGAGATTTTTGGATTGTGAAAGTTTACGGGACGATTCCGGCGCCCGCTGTTTAGTGATGGCAGCGGGCGCCGGGTGGCAAATCAAGTTTTGGGAGCAAGGTTAATCGGCGCCTATTACTGTTACGGTCGGCGGGCCGAGATTGGCCATGCGCGTTTTCAAATGGCTTACGCGTTGCTGTGCGGCGTCGAATTCCTCTTTTGCGTATCGCAGTTCCGAGAGTTGGGGATGAAGAGTTGTTGCCATTGCGAGTTGGCTCTCTGTCTGGCCGAGTTGAGTGTTGATGACCTGGAGTTCTGCTGTTTTCTCGGCCAAGTCGATAGCGAGCGAGGTGAGTTCGCTGTTGAATTTGGCCAGTTCGTAGCCGCCTGCAGCGTTGCTTAGCTCTTCTCGTCTTTTTGCGAGTTCTATCCTGGCTCTGGCAAGTTTCTCTTCCACTTGCTGAATTTCGGCACCTGAGATGGTGCCTGATTCGTACCGGGTCTTTGTAGCGGCGAGGAGGTTGGCGTTTATTTCGAGTATTTTCTCCAATTCAGTAGTTACCGAGTCGGCGTCGAGTTTTTGGGCGACATCGACGCTGATCTTTGCGACTGCCTGCTCTATTGCGGTTCGGCGGGCGTTGAACCGGGCTACGTCCATTTCGAGCATACGTCTTTCCCGTAGGAGTTCTTGCTTTTCGTAAAGGAATGTTTCAGGCGGGATGTCCAGAGGAATCGCCAGAGGAGCATTACTCTCGACGGTTTTCAGGAATTCCCTGATTTTATTATGAACCTCAATAGTCTGGCGAACTACGAGCTTGCTGCCCAAATATGGGGCGATTTCTCCCTCTCCCGATCCATCCTCATTCGCAAGCCAGCTATCAGGCTCAATGGTCTGGACAATAACATCGGCCAGCGCCGCAGCCGTGCCGCCGGAATAGACAAGGCCGGGGACCTTATAGACCACTGTGACCATGTCTCTCGGAATGGAATATTCGGTTGCTATGGTAATGACTCCGTCATTTATGGAGTAGCCAAGTCCGTCCGAGAAACTGGCCGCAACCGATTTTAGCAAGAGGTCCAATGCATTGCGGACGCGGATTTTTCGTATGCCGTCAAGATTGGTTTCAGTAGTCGGCTCGATCTCGGCATTGTCATATATATCTCGCCAGAGAACGACGATTGTCAAGGGCGGCTCAACGGAATTCTTTATCTCATCGAGTGCTTCGCTAAACGGCATTTCGGGGGAAAGTGCCGAGAGATCGACAGTTTCGTTTAATTGCTCTTTGACTGCGACGTTGGCCGGATCGGATTCCACTGTCGGGGTCGAGACTTCCGGTTGGGCCTGGTCCATCATCTTCAAGAGTTGCGCTTGTGCCACGTCGCGTTCGCGTTCGGCAAACTCGAGTTCGCTTTCGATGCTCATACTGTATTCGCCGGCGGCGAATTCGATTACGTCGCGAAGGTTGGCGATGAGGGCGTTCATAAACTCTTTGGCTGCAGGTTTGGCCGATTCATCGCGGATATCGACTTGCAGACGGAAGAATATGGTTTGCGTGGCGCTTGCCGCCCGCCCGGTGGTCGAGTAGCGGCTTGTCGTGCGTGTAGCGGGAGGCCTGGCGGCCGTGCGGGAATATGATGAGGAGTATCTGGAAGACGACCCGACGCTGTAAGGATTGCGAGTTGAGGTCGAACTGCCTTTGCGGCGATAGAAGCCGCCGTACATTCCTTCGGTGGCAGTACCACCGTAAGGATCTCTGCTGCGGCTGGAACTGCCGTAGCTGCGCCGCGTAGATTGTGGTTCGGAAGTCGAAGAGTAGCGAGAGGTGGCAGCTCCCAATGTGGCGTCGGGTTCTGGTTGCGTGGTAGTTGTGGGCGTCTTGGCTGTACTGGAGTAGCCGTAGGAGGTTTGCTGATTGGACGACGGGCGCGTTGAGGAGCTGCTGTGGGGAGAACTCGAAGTGGTTGGACGTTGTGAGGATGTTGTAGGGGGTGTCTTGCCGCCGCCCATGCCGCCCATCATTCCACCGCCCATCGTGCCGCCCATCATTCCACCGCCGTAGCCGCCTGTGGGGCCGGTTAATTGCTCGATTGTGATTTCAAAGGGGCGAGTGGCTTGGAATGATGTGCTTCCCAGGATTTCGCGGGCGGCGTTGCCTGCGACGGCGGAGCTTTGCAACAGGTATTGGATGGTGTCTATGTCCAGCGGCACGACCGACGGGTCGCCTGTTACTTTGACCAGGCAGCTTGCGGTGCGGGTCTGCGAGATTTTGCTTGCAGACTCGGCCGACCGCTTAGGCTCGGATGGCGTATCGCCCGGTTGCGCAATTGTCGTTGCCAGAATTGCGAGAATTAACAGGATGGCGTTGCGTTTTGCAGTTTCCATTTTGGTTCTCCTTTGGGGTGTGATTTGTTGATTCTTGATCTTTCGATATCTGCTAATCGCTCGCGGGCGACGTCGGCCCATTGGTTTTTCGGGAAGAGTGTTATGACCTGCTTATATGCTTCAACGGCTGAGCCGGTGAGGTTAAGTTCGTAGTATAAGCGGTCGGCCTGGTAAACGAGATTGAAGGCTGTCTTATCGACGTCTTTGCGGATTTCTTCGCGCGGGTCGGGGATGCTTTCGAGCTGGGCGTGCAGTGCGCCCAGGCGCCTCTGGTTTCGGTCGTCTTCAAGGACCTCTCCGATTAGCTTTAGTGCGGCATCGGTCGTGGCCTGCAAGTGCTTGACCTGGTCTTCGAGCGAGGCGATTCTCTGCTGAGGCTGCGGCGAATCGAGAGTATCGGTTGTGCGCGAGAGGATTCCGATAGCTGCGATCAGGACCGCTGCTGCGGCAACGGAGGCGGCTGTAGCGATAGTGCGCCTGCGGCCAGCGCGTCGGCGGAGTGCAGAGAGGTTGACCGAGACGTGTGCCGGTGGTCCGGCCGTGCGGTCGGCTTGCTTTAGAAGGCTTTCTATTTGGTCTTGCGTCATAAGTTGCTCTCCATAAGGTCGGCCAGATTGAGCTTGAGGCATTTTCTCGCGCGATTGAGACGGACCTGCAGGGTGTTCTTGCTAATGCCGAGGATTTGGGCGACCTGGTCTGTCGGAAGCGCTTCGAGATACTTTAGAACGACGGCTTCGCGGTACTTGGGAGGCAGGGCCCTTACAGTTCGACGGACCTGCTCGAAGGCCTCGCTGTCCATCGATGGGCTGTCTGCAGAACGGTGCGAGGCCGAGGAAGCTCTGCGGGCCGCCTGAGAGAAGCGCTGCAGGTGGAGCATGCGCTTGTATCGATAAGTTCGGCATTTGTTTATTGTTATGGTAAAGAGCCAGGTTCTGAGGCTGCATTGGCAACGGAATTTTTTCAGGCCGAGATATGCCGCAAGGAAGGTGTCCTGAGTGACATCTTCGACGTCTCCGGGCCAACCGAGCAGGCGATTAGCCAAGAGAGCTATCTCGTCGGAAAACTGCTCGACGATAGCCTCAAAAGCGGATTCGTCGCCTCGGTTGAATTGTCGGACCAACAGTTCATGATCAGCACTTTCGGCCATGACTACCATATTAGAGCGACCGAACGCCGAAATATTACAGAAAAAACGCAGAAAAACATGAGGATGCAGGGCTGTTGAAAAACCCCATAGCAATGACCGGCCAATGGCACAAAAGGCGACTCTCGGTGTCTGGACACGGCCAAACAAGTTTGACCGTGCCACCCTTCGTGGCTAATTCGAACTTTTTCAACAGCCCCTCTGCCCCCTGCAGAGCGGCGGTGTGTGGGTTTTTGCGGGGTCGGAAATATTTTGTTAGGGCTTGAGTTTTCTGCGAGTATGGGGTATTATCGCCGCAATCGGGCCGGCGTGGTCGTAAAAGACGCATGAATCACCGGTTTTTTTCTTAGATACGACAGAAAATATCAACCATATTTCTTACAGGAGTGCTTATGGAAGAGATCAAAATAATGTTGAAAGAGAAGGACATACCGAAACAGTGGTACAACCTCGCTGCTGATCTGCCGACGCCTTTGCTTCCCCCGCTTGGTCCGGACGGCAAGCCGATTGGGCCGGAGATGCTGTCGCCGGTATTTCCGATGAACTTGATTGAGCAGGAAGTCAGCAGCGAACGGTGGATCGATATACCGGAAGGGATTCTGGATATTCTGTATCGATGGCGGCCTTCGCCGTTGAGACGTGCAGTCTATTTGGAGAGGTTGCTGGATACTCCGGCGAAGATCTACTACAAGGACGAGAGCGTTAGTCCGCCCGGCAGCCATAAGCCGAATACCGCGGTGGCACAGGCCTGGTACAACAAGCAGTTCGGGATTGAACGGCTGACGACCGAGACCGGTGCGGGTCAATGGGGCTCGGCTTTGGCGTTTGCGTGCAAACTGCTCGGGCTGGAGTGCAAGGTTTTCATGGTTCGGATCAGCTTCGACCAGAAGCCCTTCCGCAAACTGATGATGCAGACCTGGGGCGCCAATTGTGTCGCCAGTCCGAGCGACGAGACTAACGCCGGCAGGAAGGTGCTCGAAGAGATGCCCGATACTCCGGGCAGCCTGGGCATCGCGATCAGCGAGGCGATCGAGCAGGCCGTCACCGACAGTTCCGGCAAGACGCGGTATTCCCTCGGCAGCGTGCTCAATCACGTCCTGCTGCATCAGACGATAATCGGGCTCGAAGCAAAGAAGCAACTCAAGATGGTCGGCGTTGACAAGCCCGATATCGTGATCGGTTGTGCCGGCGGCGGGAGCAACTTCGCGGGTCTCTCGTTCCCGTTCGTCGCCGACAAGATCAACGGCGCCGATATCACGATCATCCCGGTGGAGCCGACGGCGTGCCCGACGATGACCCGTGCTCCGTTCGTGTATGACTTCGGCGATACGGCTTGCACTACTCCGCTTATAGCGATGCACTCGCTGGGGCACTCGTTCATACCGCCGCCGATTCATGCAGGCGGGCTGCGGTATCACGGGATGGCTCCGTTGGTCTGCCAGGGGATAGTCGAGGGTCTGCTCAAGCCGAGGGCCTATCACCAAATAGACTCATACGAGGCGGCCATTACCTGGGCGGGAACCGAAGGATTCATACCGGCCCCGGAGACGAGCCAGGCGCTGGCAGCGGTTATCGACGAGGCGAAGAAGGCCAAAGAGGAAGGTAAAGAGAAGGTTATACTGTTCAACTACAGCGGGCACGGGCTGATGGACCTGACGGGGTACGATGCGTATCTCTCAGGCAAGCTTACCGAGTATGAACTGCCCGAAGAAGAATTGAAGAAGTACCTCGTGGATCTCGAGAAGCTGCCAAAAGCAGAGGCGAGAAAAAGCGGAAAGTGGTAGTGGATTTCGGTAAATGTGTGGCGGCAGGGTCGAAAGAACGGCTCGGCTGCCTATGGAAGATAACGTTTGTTTTGAAAGGATTGGCATGAAGAAGCACATCTTGGCTATGACGCTTGTTGCGCTCTTTGGGACGACGGTTGCGATAGGCGGTGGCGACGGCGGTCTTCACGGAACGCTCGACGCGACGTATGTAAGCAGGTACATCTGGCGTGGTTACGATGCATATCCCAGCGATCACAGCGCGTTTCAACCGAGTCTTGACCTTGATCTTTTCGGGACGGGATTTGGCTTGACGACGTGGTGGTCGCGTGCGAACGGGGGGGGGTTCGAGAAGAGCGAATGGCTGACGATTACGCCTTACTATCGGACGCGTTTGTTTGCGGGCCAGGCGCACGTTACGAACGTCAAGGTCGGCTACACGTATTTCGGGTATCCCGATGCTCAGCGAAGCGGTGCGAATCCTGGGACTGGAGCCGCTCAGGAGGTTTTCGGGATGTTCCAGTGGCCGGAGCTATTGCCGTACGGGCTGGTTCCGAGCTATGCGGCGTTTGCGTATTGGCCTTCCGAGAGCAAGGCTTTGAACCATAGCAACGGCGGCTGGGCGCACGTGTTTGGTATCGGCAAGGACGTGATGGTTGATAATCTTCTGGGTGGCATGGACCAGCAGGCGATTCACCTCGGTTTCCACACGGTCTATAACGACTGTGTTGGTCCGGTCGGCTCGGCGGCCGATCACGACTGGTCTCACGGGGTGTTCAGCGTTTCGACCGATTTTCAGGTTTCGGAGAACGTGCGGTTTACTCCAGGCTTTCATTACCAGTCGTCTTGGGACGATTCAATCAACAAATCGGATGAATACTGGACAAGCCTGAGCCTTTCCTACTCGTTTTGATACGGTTAGGCTTAAAGAGTTAATATGTCGCAGGGCCGGATTGCTGTTTTCCGGCCCTTCTTTTGTTTGTCGCCGCAGCGGTTTATATGCTGACACTGGTCAACACAAATAGGATGGTCCCGGTTATCGGTCCGGTTGGGCTGGACTATGTAGCCGGCTCGGCTGCGCAAGCGGGGCTCGATGTCGAGTTGCTCGATCTTTGTCCGGCCGCCGATCCGGATAAGGCGATTGGTGAATATTTCGCTTCCCGCAGTGCTGAGCTTATCGGCATCTCATTGCGGAATTCCGATGACTGCATGTGGCCGAGCGCCGACTGGTTCATCGGCGAGTTGCAGCGGACGGTCGGGCGAATACGAGAATTGAGCGATGCGCCAATCGTGATTGGGGGCGTTGGCTTTTCGATTTTTCCGAAGATGATTCTCGAATGCACCGGCTCCGATTTCGGGATACGCGGGGACGGAGAGCAGGCGGTGGTCGAGCTTGTTCATCAAGTGCGCGGTGGTGGCGACTTCGCGAAGGTCCCGGGGCTTCTGTGGCGGAGCGACGACGGGATTATCGCAAATTCGCCGAACTGGCCGGAGCGTGTGTGCGTGCCCAGCGGTCGCGACTTCGTCGATAATGCGTACTATCTTGAGCGGGGCGGCCAGTGTGGGATCGAGACCAAGCGAGGCTGTAATCGCCACTGCATCTACTGCGCCGATCCGCTGGCCAAAGGCGGCGTGTCGAGGCTTCGTGAGCCGGCCGAGGTCGCCGACGAGGTGCAATCGCTGCTGGCCCGGGGAATTGACGTGCTGCATACCTGCGATTCGGAGTTTAACATCCCCGGCGAGCATGCACTGGCGGTCTGCGATGAGCTAATCGAGCGAGGGCTTGGCGGGAAGGTCCGCTGGTACACGTATATGACACCTCAGCCGTTCGATGCGGAACTGGCCTCGAAGATGGCGCGAGCGGGGTGCGTCGGCATCAACTTCACGGGCGACTCGGCTTGTGCGGAGATGCTGCGGACATACTGCAAGGGTCACACGTGCGAAGACCTTGCCTCGGCGGTGAAGCTCTGCCGGGCGAACGGTATGGCTGTTATGATCGACCTGCTTTTGGGCGGGCCGGGCGAAACACCCCAGACTGCTCGGCAAACGATCGACTTCATCAAGCGAATCAATCCCGACTGCGCCGGGGCGACGCTTGGTATTCGGCTGTATCCGGGCACGGGCATCAGCGCGACTATCAGCAGGCGGATCGCGGCCGGCGACGACAGCGGAATCCATCGCCGGTACGACGGGCCGGTCGATCTGTTCAAGCCGACCTTCTACATCTCTCCTTCTCTCGGCGATGACCCGTCCGGGCTTGTCGCGGAGTTGATCGGGTGCGACAAGCGGTTCTTCACTTCGGGCAAGAGCGATGAGCCGGAGCCGCGCGACGAACCGGCCGGCTACAACTACAACGAGAATAAGCCCCTCGTCGAGGCCATCCGCAACGGCGCCCGCGGAGCATACTGGGACATCCTTCGCCAACTCAATGGCTGAGAAACCCTCCACACACCATTACAGGCTAATAGTCTGTCAAAACCGAATTAGTAGGTGTCATTGCGAGGAGGCCGCAGGCCGACGCGGCAATCTCGACCCGCTCGAACCTCAGAGATTGCCACGGCCTTTCAGGCCTCGCAATGACAACTCACAAAATCACACTTGACGGAGTACTAACAACCTACCCGGCAGAACCGGGGGCTGCGGAGTGTTTGAGTACACGCGAAAAAGCTGATTGCGGAAATGCTTACATCTTTGCCTTCAGGCCCGCCGCCTTTCGCAGTTTTTTGGCCATGTCGGTTTTTTCCCAGGTGAAATCCGGGAGGTTTCTGCCGAAGTGTCCTCCGTGTGCGGTCTGTGCGAAGATGGGGCGGGCGAGGTTTAAGTGTTTGATCATTCTCTTTGGCGTTAGCGGGAAGATGTCCCTGACAATTCGGCTCAACTCACCTTCGCCGATCTTAGCTGTTCCTTCTGTATCGACGAGGACGGAGATTGGCTCTGCGACTCCGATGGCATAAGACAACTGGAGTTCGCAGGTGTCGGCGAGTCGTGCTGCGACGATGTTCTTTGCGATGTAACGGGCCATATAGCTTGCGGTTCTATCGACCTTTGTCGGGTCTTTTCCGCTGAATGCTCCGCCCCCGTGGCTTCCTCTACCGCCGTAGGTATCGACGATTATCTTTCTGCCTGTCAGCCCGCAGTCGCCCTTAGGGCCGCCGACGACGAATCTTCCGGTGGGATTGATGTGGTATATAGTGTTCCTATCGACCAGACGCTTGGGCAGGACGGGGAGAATGACCGTTTCGATTAGCTGTTTACGCAGCTTGTTATACGGGATGGTCGGGGCATGTTGCGTTGAGACTACGACGGTGTGGATGCGTTTTGGCTTGCCGTTGTCATATTCTACAGTCACCTGGCTTTTTCCGTCGGGTCGAAGCCAGGGCAGCTTCTTAGCCTGGCGGACTTTTTCCAGTCGAGTCGTCAGTGCGTGCGCGAGGTGAATCGGCATCGGCATTAGAGTCGTGGTCTCCCTGCAGGCAAAGCCGAACATAAGTCCCTGGTCGCCGGCGCCCTGTTCCTTGTGAAGGCCTGTGCCTTCGGAGACTCCCTGTGAGATATCGGGGCTTTGATTATCAATTGAGACAACTACGGCGCAGTTATCACCATCGAAACCTATTGCCGGGTCGTCGTAGCCGATTTTTTTGATTGTCTTTCTTACAACGCCCGGTATGTCAACATACGCTTGGGTCGTGATTTCGCCGGCCACTACCACCAGGCCTGTGGTTACGAGTGTTTCGCAGGCGACCCTGCTCTTGGGGTCCTGAGCGAGCATTGCGTCGAGTATTGAATCCGATATGCAGTCGGCCACTTTGTCGGGGTGGCCCATAGTGACGGACTCACTTGTGAAAAGATACCTCTCCTTGCTTGGCCGTCGAATTTTTGTCGTTGTTTTTTTTGGCATTGTCATTGATTCCTTTAATACAGTATATAGTTTGCCGGTCGCAGCTTGCTATCCTACGAACCATCGTTGATTGTCCAGTTGTATCCTATAAACTGAACGGTATAGTTGCCCAATTCGAGGTAGGACTTGACGTCTTCGGAGACGAAGTTGGCGATGAAATTGAGAACGGCGCGTGTTTCGGGCTCCTTGCCTTTGAACTTCCTGTCTATCCCATACCTGGCGACGAACATTTTGCCATACTCAGTTTTCTGGAACAACGCGGACAGGTAAACTCTTCCTTTTTTCTTGTCTATTCTGAAGGCCAGAGGACTGGAAAAGAACTTTTTGGCCTGGTCGTCGAGTTGCTTGTCGAGCATATCTGCGGAGTAAGGCTCATTGCGCAGGGGCGGACTGGACAGGCTCGCGCGGGTCAGGGCGAAAAGTATTCTCGGTTCGTCGAACTCATTACGGAAGAAACGTTTGTCGATCTCCAAAAGGGTAAAGACCTCATCCATTACCAGGAACTTAAACTTCGTCCATTTGCCTTCGATATGCCGAATGCTCTTGGCGCCCCAGATGACGCTGTGGAATCGCGATAGGGGCTTGATGGGATAATTATTGACGATTATGTCGAGCATCTTGATGTTGTAGGCGTTGATCCAGAAGGCGATTTTGTCCTCCCTGGGCCAGGATTCGTAAACATTGGGGTCAAGCTTGTTGAATTCGTCGAGGAGGTCATTAAGGTTGGGTTTCTTATGCGTCAGGCCCTTGTAGTCAACCATGCCATTGGCATTTACGAATGTTTTCAGTATGGGGGCGCATTTGTCGTGGAAAGAGGCGGCTGAGTTAGCGTTGGGGTCGTTAGGTTCGGTCTTGAGAGGGCTAATGTCGTTGGAGTCAATATCGTTGGGTTCTATATTGGGATGGCCAATGTCATTAGCGTCTGCATTGCCGGGCTCAACCTTTTCAGGTTCGAGGTCGTTTGGCTCTGTTTGATTAGGCTCTGGTACAGCCGGCGTGGCCTCATTGGGGTCGATCTGGCTTGGCTCGGGTATAACCGGGGCAGTCTGATTGGGGTCGGCTTGGTTTGGCTCGGGTATGACCGGCGCGGCCTCATTAGGATCGACTTGATTCGGCTCGGGTATAACCGGCGTGGCCTCATTAGGATCGATCAGGGTGAGCTCGACCTTAGCGGTATCGGGCGGCGGAGGGGCGGCTGGCTGTGCCGTCGAACGGGGACAGGCAGCAATAAAGACCAGCATCACGAGCAGAATTGCACAAACATCACGGCGTTTAGCCATTCTTAACTTCCGATAAACAACTGTATTGCCCCTCAGTTGGGAAAATCGACGATTCAACATAGTAGCATACAGTATTTGGCGATAAACTGCAACGCTTCGTTATCTCCTTATGTCGTATTTTTACTTCTCCGCCTTAATCCGGGGGAGAGCAGCAATTGCGGGGAAATCGGCTGACCGGTGGGATTCAGCCCTTCAAAACCGCTAATGGGACCATTCGAGCGACGGCCCTGGCCCATCCGCATTCGATAACAATTCTCACGACCTCCTCGATGTCTTTATAGGCGTCGGGGGCCTCTTCCTTTATCCTGCGTCTATTGCCTGTAATCAGCTTTATTCCTTCCATACTTCTTTTGAACTGTTCGTCGGTGATCATTCCGGGCCTTATGATTCTTCCTCTGCGCGCCTTTCCGAGGGCTGCCGAGCGGCTCATCACCCTGCCCGCTCCGTGGTTGACCGATGCGAGAGATTCTTCGGAATTACCGGTTCCGACGAGGAGGAAGCTTGCTGTGCCCATCGAGCCTGGTGTGATTATGGGCTGTCCTGTTTGTGCGAAGACGGTCCCTGCCATTCGCTCGGGGCCGAAGGCGCGGGTTGCGCCTTTGCGGTGGACCCAGAGCCGCCTTCCTGCGTGGGTTTCGAGCTTCGCCATGTTGTGGGTGACGTCGTAAACGAGGGGCAGGGGCGTCGGGCCGAATGTGTGGTTGAAGCAGCGCCTGACGAGCAGGGCCATTATGTGGCGATTTGCGAATGCGAAGTTGGCTGCTGCCCCCATCGCGTTTATATATGCCTTGCCGGGCTTTGTGTCGGTGGGCAGGTATGCGAGCATTTTCTTGCGGTCGGCGTTTTCCGGTCTCCGGGCGGCGACGTCCATGTATCTGTCGGCGATTTCATAGCCGAAGCGCCGCGAGCCGGAATGTATCATCACGACGATCTGGTTCTCGAAGATGCCGAGGGTTTTGGCCAGGTCGGCGTCGAATACTTCCCGGACGTATTGTATTTCGATGAAGTGGTTTCCGCCTCCGAGTGTGCCGAGTTGGCCGGATCCTTTTTGTATTGCGTTTTTCGGGACGGCGCCCGTGTCTGCGGGGAGGCAGCCGTTTTCCTCGATTCTTTGGATGTCGTCGGCGAACTGGTCCGGGTCGAAGGCGTCCCATGCGCGGTGGCCGCTTCTCTGTGCCAGGGCGGGTATGCCTGCTACGCCTTGATTGATGACGGTTTCGATGCCGGCGCGGTCCAGGGGCAGGTTCGCTTTGCCCTCGCCGAGAGGGATCTCCCGGGCGATATCGGCGGCGACCTTGTCGGTATCGATGTCGCCCTTTGAAAAGGGCGTGTGCAGCAGTCTCATTCCGCAGTTTATGTCGTATCCGACGGCGGGGGGCATGATGGCGCCGTCCATTCCCACGACGGCGCCGATAGGGACGCCGAAGCCGACGTGGATATCGGCGGTGGCGAGGACCTTCTTTGCCGGCGGCAGAGAGGCGGCGTCGCAGAGTTGGCGGACGGCGTCGGGTTCGAGATTGATGGCTCTGGATGCGAAAATAGTCGCGTCTGTGACCATTTGGCCTCGGCGCTCTATGTGCAAGCGAAGCGGATCGATGCGAACAAGTTTTGGAGAAGGATCAGTCAAGAATATGCCTCTGCTGGATAATCGCTACTTATCGGGCCGAATTCTGTCGCGTTACTTTCACTCTACGTTCTTAGGAAAGCGATTGTTCTTTTTGATTCTCATCAGCCAAGTCTGCTATGGCCCTGGGTTTTATACTTTTCGAGCAACTTTGTGAGCCGATCGACTATGTCCTTTTGCTTGGCCCAGAGGTTGTTTGCCTCTGCGGGGTCTTGAAGCAGGTTGTATAACTGGCCTTTGGGTTCGCCTGGTTTGGGTTTGATCGTCTTTGGTTTGGTGAAGCCACCGGAGCCGCGGCCGAGTATTAGCTTCCAGTCGCCCTGGCGTATGGAGAACATCCCCGATAACGAGTGATGGACAATCGCCTCGCGGATTGGCTTGTTGAGTTTTTTTCCCAACAGGGCCGGTAGAATGTCGTAACTGTCTTCGCCGGCGTTTTCGGGTAGTTCTGTGCCGACAATTGCAGCGCATGTCGCCATCAGGTCGGTGAGGCAGATAAGTTCGTCGCTGGTTGCGCCCTTCGGTATTCTGCCGGGCCAGCGGGCGATGAATGGCTCGCGATGGCCTCCATCCCAACTGTCTGCCTTTATTCCACGGAGTTTTCCGTTGGGGTAGTGGCCGAAGACTTCGATGATAGTGTATGGTTCGCGTTTGAGCTTGGTTCTGGCGGGCGAGCCATTGTCTGAGGTTAGGATTATCAGGGTGTTATCGGCGAGATTGTTTTTGTCGAGGGCTTTGGCGACCTGGCCTACGGTCCAATCGACCTCTACGACAAAATCTCCGTAGCCCCCGGCCTGGCTCTTGCCTTTGACGAAATCGGCCGGGGCGATGGGGCAGTGAGGCGCCGGTAGCGGGAAGTACATGAAGAAGGGTTTATCGGGCGTTTTCTGGGCGTGTGCATCGATGTACTCAACGGCTTTTTCGGTAAGCTTGGGCAGGACTTCTACGTGCTTGAATCCCGGGGCGATTGCGCCCGCGCGCCACCATCCGTCTTCGCTTGCCTTGCCTGCTTCTATTGTCTGCGTAGGCTTTACGACGGGGCGGTCGTTCTCGACGTAGCAGTATGGCGTCATATCCAGCGAGGCGGGTATTCCGAAGAAATAATCGAAGCCGAGGGCGTTGGGGCCGGGCGTTAGCGGTTTGTCGTAATCGGTGCGTTTGTTATTGCCCAGGCCGAGGTGCCATTTGCCGAAGCAGGCGGTGGCGTAGCCGTGCTGTTTGAGCAGGGATGCAACGGTCATACGGTCGGTGTCGATCAGCAGGGGCGAATAACCGCCGAGGACGCCTCTTTTGAGGCGGCTTCGCCAGCAGTATCTGCCTGTGAGTACGCCGTAGCGGGTCGGGGTGCAGACGGCTGAGGGGGAGTGGGCGTCGGTGAAGCGAATTCCATCTGCGGCCAGGGCATCCATATTGGGCGTCTTGATTTTGGTTGCGCCATAGCAGCTCAGGTCGCCGTAGCCCATGTCGTCGGCCATGATGAATATGATGTTGGGTTTCTTGGCGGCGGAACGGCCTGCGGATGACCGCGAAGCATTCGCGCAGAACGGTATTGTTATGGAGGCGAGTCCCATGCCGATAGTCTTTAGAAAGTTTCTTCGATTCATCCTGTGCTCCTTTGTTTCTATATAGGCCTGCTGTGGCCTTGGTCTTTATACTTCTCAAGTAATTCGGTGAGGCGTTTTACGATGTCCCGGCGTTCTTCCCATAGGTCGTTTTGCTCATAAGGGTCTTTGCTTATGTCGTAGAGTTGGCCGGGTGTGCCTGGTTCCGGTTTTTTTCCGCTTGGGCGGACCCATCCGCCGGACGTTTTCGTATCGAGGATCAACTTCCAGTTGTCCTTGCGGATAGAGAATACGCCGAAGACGGAATGGTGGACGATGGCCGGTCGAATCGGCTTTCGCAGTTTCTTGCCCAAGAGGGCGGGAAGGATGTTGAAGCTATCGGGGCCTGCGTCGTTGGGCAGATCCTTTTTCACGATAGCCGCACAGGTGGCAATTAGGTCTGTCAGGCAGATGACCTCGTCGCTTGTGGTGGCGGGCTCGATCTTTCCGGGCCAGCGGGCGATGAATGGGATTCGGTGTCCGCCTTCCCATATATGCGATTTGTAGCCTCGAAGGTCGCCTGCGGATTTGTGGTTGTTTGCGCCGTGTCGTGGGCCGTTGTCGCTGGTCATGATCAGCAGCGTATTTTCGGCTAATTTCAGGCGGTCGATTGCATCGAGGAGGCGTCCTACGGACCAATCGACCCAGGCGACGAGGTCGCCTCGCGGGCCTTCTTTGCTGCGGCCTTTGACGAAATCGGGGGGCAGCCAGGGGGCGTGCGGGGCGGAGAGGGGCAAGTAAAGGAAGAACGGCTTTTCGGGCGTTTGCTTGCAGTTGTTCTCAATGAATTCCACCGCTTTTCCGCTGAATACCGTATCGACCTGCGTAACGTCGAACCCCGGCGCCATCCATCCCGGTCGCGGCCGATAGTCGGGGTGGATGTCTCTGTCGATAGGCATCTTCTTGTCGGGCATTCCTACCGTGCGGTCGTTCTGGATATAGCAGAACGGGCCGTCGATTGTGGAGCAGGCGGCGGTGAACCATGCGTAATCGAATCCCAAATCCGTCGGTCCGCCCTGGATCGGCTTTGTGAAATCGACGTTCAGGCCCTTTTCGGGATTTCCGTCTTGGTGCGAAGAATACTTTCGGCCGTCTTTTGCGCTACCGACGTATCCGTTGCTGCGTGTCCAGCCCACACCGAGATGCCATTTTCCGATGCAGGCGGTCCGGTAGCCCTGGTTCTTGAGGAATGATGCTACGGTTGTTCTGCCCGGCTCAATGAGGGGATTCGTGTAGCCGCCCACGACGCCGCTTTTTAGCCAGGTTCGCCAGCAGTATCTGCCTGTTAGGACGCCGTAGCGGGTTGGCGTGCAGACGGCTGAGGGCGAGTGGGCATCGGTGAAGCGGACGCCCTGGGTTGCCAGGCGGTCGATATTCGGGGTTGCGATTTTCGAGTCCTTGTTGTAGCAGCCTAGGTCGCCGTAGCCCATGTCGTCGGCCATGATGAATACGATATTGGGTTTGCCTGTGGGCCTTTTGCGGGCCGATGCCTTATTACCGCCCGGCAGCAGCATCGAGGCCGCACCGAAGCCGACGGCCTGGATGAATCCGCGGCGACTTATGCGGGTTGAAATTTCTGCTTTTCGTGGCATATTCCTATTCTCCCTGGAATTTCCAAATAACGTTGTGTCAATTGCGGTCTCTTGGGTCAGGACCTGCGGTAAAACCGCAGGCTAAGTATAACATTTTTTTGTGGTTGCGGCCAGAGAGGGGTCGAAAAGCACGTGAAAAACTCTCCGGGCAAGTGCATATCGAGGAGGGTGACGCCAAATTCGCTTGACAGAGGTCGGCTGTATAGTTAAACTGGATAATGTTGAAGGCAGTTACGGGTCGGGGAATGCCTAATCCGCGACGAACAACGGGTTTATTTGGATGCTTAGAAGATGAGAGCAAAATGGGTGTTTTTTGGGGCTCTGGCGGGGTTTTCTTTCCTGGTGATAACTTCGAGCGCTATGGCTCTCGATCCGACGGCGATAGATGCGGTTCGCAGCAAGGGGGTTCTAACAAACCAGGATTTGCAGGTTATTGACAATTTTCTGGCCGACGGCGTTCAGGAATTGGTCAGGACCCGGAAATTCACGGCCATTGCGCGGCTTCGGGCGGTTATCCTGAGCAGGCAGGGCACGCAGAAGCAGTATGCCCAGCAGTTTTCCGCTTCGGCTCTGAAACATCTTACATCGGGGCTGCAAGCGGCACTAACGCTTCCGGAGGAGGTCAGGACCAAGGTAACGGTCAATCTGTTGATATTGATTGACGGGCTGGCGGACCTTAGGCTGCTTGATTTGTCGGTGGCTATGCTCCGAAGCGATAATGCGATAGTCCGCTACTGGGCGATCCATGGGCTGACGAATCCGGGCATCATAGCCAAGTTAGATGCCAGGGGCGCGGCGACTTTGCAGGCGGCCGGGGCCATCGCAAAGAAACTAAGTGGGCTTGTCGATAAAAGCGGGCCCGAGACGTTGGCGTTGATGGTGCAGCTTGCAGGGGCTGTGAAGGTTTCGCAGGCTGAGGATCTTCTTTTGCAAATAGCCGATTTGCGAATCAAACAGTATATGGCGTGGACGGTTAAATATGAGCTTCTGGACGGGAGCATTCTGAAGATGCTGGCCGAGAAGATGCCTGGCGGCAGCGCGAGGACGTCGGCCGTGGCGTACCGATTCGGGCAACTGTATTCCTGTGCGATACAGAGGTATGTGGTCGGTAAGGCGTTTTTGAGCAGCGTCCAGAGGCAGCAGTTGGTCTCGGTGCTGATTGGGACGGAAGACAAGTGCACGAGCAAGCTGCTCGGGGCGCCGCGGACAGCGATAAAACGGGCTATCGAGCGTGACGACGACGCGGCCCTCTCGACCGAGCACAATCGGCTGCTCGGAACCAATGCGCAGGCGGGCGAATTAGCGGCGAAGATCAAGTTTGTCTATGGCCCCGATGCGACCGGCAGAAAGCGCAACGGCCCCTTCGCCCTGCCCAGGCCGGCGGCGACGCCGTAAAGAGACGTATCGCAGGGTCTGGGACGCAAGAAAGCGGGGGTGGGCTCGGAAGCACGAAATCCGAATACCTAAATCCTAAATAAATTCAAAATACAAATGAGAGAATGACCAAAACGGTTGGCGGATGGCGGGGCGGCTGCCGAACGGCAAAGCCAGTTTGCTTTATGGCTAAGTCAGTTTACTTTATGATTAGGTCACTTTACTTTACGGCTAAGTAAATTGGTTTTATCGCTGCGCATGCTGAAAAATGGTAGAGTAAGGTTAGAGCCTGTAACAAAATGAGGTTTCACACGCCTTTGGTTCTCTGGATTCCCGCTTTCGCGGGAATGACGGAGTGGAATTCTTCATTTTGTGAGGCGTTCTCAGTTTGATATGGCATTGGGTGCTTACAAAATGGATTTTCTGAGAAGATTCCTGAGTATTCTCTCGATAGCGCTGTTGGCGGCGGCTGCAGGGTGTGGGCGGCGTTCGGGTGAGGGTGAGGACGCTAATGAGATGGTTTTGCGGCATGTTCTTCATGCGAAGGTAGCGGGGCTGGACCCGGCCAATATACACGATATATATTCGCGGGTTGTGGCGAGTCAGGTATTTGAGTGTCTTTATGATTATCATTTTTTGAAGCGGCCATATCAGTTGGTTCCGCTATTGGCTGAGGGTATGCCGGAGGTTAGTGAGGATTCGCTGGTTTATACCGTTAGGATTAAGGAGGGGGTTTATTTTCAGGATGATGTGTGTTTTGCGGATGGTCGGGGTCGGGAGTTGGTGGCGGGGGATTTTGTTTATTCGTTCAAAAGAGTGGCGAATATCAAAACTCTTAGTCCTAACTGGGGTCGGTTGGATGGGAGGATTGTCGGGTTGGATGAGTTTCGAGAATATACCAAGAACTGCGTCGGGGCCGAGGATGTGGATTATACTCGCGAGGTGGCTGGGTTGTCCGCCTGCGGCGGAGACGACCATACGCTGGTTATCAAGCTCAAAGAGCCGTGGCCGCAAGTAGTGTATAGTGCTTTGGCCGATACCGCTTATGCGCCTGTGGCGAAAGAGGCGGTTGATTATTACGGGCAGGATATTATCAGCCATCCTGTCGGTACGGGGCCTTTCAGATTGAATGCGTGGCGGCGGGGCAGCTTTGTCGAGCTTGTTCGCAATGAGCGATTTCGGGGCGAGGTGTATCCGAGCGAGGGCGAGGATAGCGACATCGAGGCGGGGTATCTTGCCGATGCGGGCAGGGCGATTCCGTTTGCCGATAGGGTTGTCTGGACTATTGTCGAGGAGTATCAGCCTGCCTGGCTTATGTTCCTGCAGGGGAAGATCGGGGCGGGCGTTGTTCCCAAGGACAGCTTCGACGAGGTTATTACGGGCGGCGGGCAATTGACGCCCGCAATGAAACGGCGCAATATACGTCTTGAAACTTTCAGCGACCCTTCGACTTACTGGCTCGGGTTCAATATGGCGGACGAGGTCCTCGGTAAAAGTAAGGCTTTGCGGCGGGCAATAAGCTTTGCGATAGACTGTGAGCGATTCATCGAGTTGTTTTTCAATAATCGGCATAAGGTTGCGCACGGCGTGATACCGCCTATGATGGCCGGCTACAATCCGGATGTGAAGGCGAAGGGCTACTCGCGGTATGACCCTGAGAAGGCTAAGGAGTTGCTTGTCGAGGCCAGGGGAATTATCGGCGGCGAACTGCCGGCGCTGAAGATTGCGATGCCGGGGGCCGGCACGTGGTTTCGTCAATACGGCCAATTCCTCAAGCGGAGCCTGACTGCCATTGGGCTTAAAGTGGAAGTGCAGTATATGGATCGGCCTACGTTTCAGGAGAAGCTAAGAAGCGGGGGCGTTCAGATGTTCGCTTCGGGCGTTAGTGCATCGGCACCGGATGCGGTGGAGTTTTTGTCGTTATTTTACAGCAAGAGCGATTCGGGCGGGGCGAATGCGTTCAACTATTCCAATGACCGGTTCGACCGGTTGTATGAGAAGGCGCGGGTGATGCCGGAGTGCTTGGAGCGGCGAAAGCTGTATCAGGAGATGGAGTTGATAGTTCTTGAAGATTGCCCGGCGGCGTTTTTGAACCATCGGGTCGCTTACGTGCTGCATCATGACTGGTACAAGAATTATAAGCCGCATGCATTCGCATACGGGCTGAGCAAGTATCGGCGAATCGATAAGGCCAAGCAGGCGGCTTATATGGAATCGGCGAATGGGATTGAATGACCAAAAGTGGCTTTCCGCGTGTGCAAAATAAATTTTGCACACCCTACCGTCTATCTGTCTTGCAAGAGGCAAAGAATGAGAACGTACATAATAAGGCGGGTTTTGTATTGCGTTGCGGTAGTCTTCGGCGTGCTGCTGTTGACGTTGTGTCTGTTCACGGTGGTCGGCGGCGATATATCCGGTGAGATAGCGGGGCACGGGGCGTCGCGGGCGACGATCGCGG
>JAUVXL010000030.1 GCA_030603595.1 Sedimentisphaerales bacterium
TAAGCCCCTGTCGAAGCGTGATTTCAATCAACGATTCGGCATAGTTGCGCTTCAGAATCTTCACCGACGCCCTGCCCGTTTTACCCTCAGCCAGCCAGACACCCTTCTTCAGCTTCTCAGCCGCATCCCCGTCGATCTGCCCCTTGACCTTGACAATGTATGTCTTGGACAACCCGTACCTCGGATGGGTCAGCTTGTTGGTCAACTCGCTGTCGTTGGTGATAATGATCAATCCCGTCGTATCCGCATCGAGCCTGCCAACGCAAAATACCCGCTCGTCCGTCCGAACGAGGTCTATCGCCCGCTTCCTGCCCTGCGGGTCGCGGTTCGTGCAGATCACGCCCTTGGGCTTGTTCAACAGGAAATACACCTTCCGGGCCGCCTGAATCCGCCTGCCGTTCACCGTAATAACGTCTTTCTCCGCATCCACAAACACCGGCAGCGTATCGACAACCTTACGATTGACGCGGACCACCCCTTCGAGAATCAACTCCTCGCAATTCCGCCGAGAGTCCACCCCCGCCGCCGCCAAAACCTTCTGCAATCTCTGTTCAGCCATAACTCAAACCCCGCAACTCGCAAAAAAACTCGCCTCACAACCAATCCAATACGATTCAGACCACTATGCAACGAGACAACTAATACCAGATAACCACCCCTGCCGCAATCCAAAACTCCCTCACGCCTCAAAAAACGTCCTTGCCGTAGGCAAGCTATTCTCTTAGACTTAAGCGCACAACATCCGTTTTACACTAAACCAGTACATGCGAACTTATGAGCAAGAAAAGGGCTATTGCTATGAATGCAAAGATCTTCTTTATTTTTGGAATTCTTCAAAGCATCTCTTTGGGAGTAATAATATTCCTGATATTCAGGTCTTTGAATGCAATCGAAGACACAATGGTCATAGGCTTGGATACGCGTATCCTCCTGAGTATCTTGTTCCCGTTGTTTCTCCTCCTGGTGGAGTATGCCATCTTCACCAGGAAATAGATGATTGTCAATCTCTTTGATTACTCTGAAAGGTCACCTATCATGAACAAAACCACCCGTTATACCCTGGCCCTCATGGCCCTGACGCTCATCTGTGTATCGGCCCACGCCGCCGACAAACCCAATCCATTCATCGGACGATGGGCTTTGACCATCCCGGGCGGAGGCGCAGGATGGCTCGGCGTCCAACGGGATGGGGCTGGATATAAATCCCAAATCCTCTGGGGCGGAGGAAGCGTCGTCCCCGTAACCGAAACAGAAATTGAGGGCGACACGCTCACCCTCATACGCCGCCACAACGTCAAACGCAAAGACGCCGACGGCAAAACGATCCCGGTCGAAATCATCGAGAAGATAACAGCAAAAGTCAACGGCGACAATCTGCTTTTGACCCGACTTTACGGTAGAGGCGGTGACAAGCGTGAATTCACTGCCGAGCGAATTCCCCCCCTGCCCCCCAGGCCGGACCTCTCCAAAGTAAAATACGCCAAACCCATAACGCTATTTGACGGCAGTAATAAAAACGCCTGGAAGCTGACAAATCCCGGCCAAACAGATGGATGGTCTGTCCAAAACGGAATCCTCGTCAATAACCCCACCCAGCAGGAAGGCGAACCGCACATCTCCTACGGCAACCTCAGAACCAAGGACGTATTCGAGGACTTCAACCTCAAGCTCGAAGTCAATGTCGCCAAGCGCGGCAACAGCGGAATCTATCTGCGAGGCATCTACGAAGTCCAGGTAAGCGACTCCTACGGCAAGCCCCTCAATTCGCACAACATGGGCGGCATTTACAGCCGAATCAAACCCACCGTCAACGCAGAAAAGAAGGCCGGCCAATGGCAGAAATTCGACATCACCCTGCTCAACCGTCACGTAACCGTAAAGCTCAACGGCAAGACAATCATCGACAACCAGCCCCTTCTCGGCTGCACAGGCGGAGCGCTCTGGCCCGACCAATTCAAGCCCGGCCCAATCTACCTGCAGGGCGACCACTCAGCTATCAGCTACCGGAACATCGTCATCACCCCAATTATCAAAACGAAAACCGCCTTCGTCGAAGATACCTTCGACGGCAAGCTCGGACCCGGCTGGACATGGCTCCGCGAAGACAAGCCCGCTTGGCGCATTAGCAACAACGCCCTGGAAATCCGAGTCCAGCCCGGCGTCGCGCACAATGTCAAGAACGCCCTGCTCATCCCGGCGCCCGATCGCAGAGAAGGCAAGTACGCCGTTGACGTAACAATAACAAATCTCACCAAACCGACCAACCAGTACGAGCAGGCCGGAATAACCTGGTACAACAACGGAAAGCCCGTATTCAAGCTCGTAAAGGAATTGGTCAAGGGCAAAGTGGTGATCGTCCCGAGCTTCAAGCCCATGCCAAGCTCCACGGTACAACTGCGGCTAATTGTAAACGGCAGCGATTACACCATGCAATTCCGCCCAGACGCCAAAGGAGAGTTCCAAACAGCCGCAAAAGGCAAGCTCCTCCCGCCGCGCAATGACCAGGTCAGCATACAATGCTACAACGGCCCGCCAAACGCCGAACACTGGATCAGATTCGACAATTTCCGCATCACAAAACTGATAGACTGACCACCCTACTTTGCCAAAGTCGAATCAGTAATCGTCATTGCGAGCACCTCACCGCATTCTAAGGAGGTATGCAAAAGAAAATGAATCTAAACGAATCGTCATTGCGAGGAGCGCAACGACTAATAAGCCAACATCCTGCCCCAATCAATACCTAACTTGTCGGCATAGACAATCCCAATGCACAAAAGGCACCACAAAACAAACCCAATCTGAAATGGCAAATCCTGCAGGATTAGCTCAACCGGACCGGAGAACTTACCCTTCTGCACAAGCGCGCTAAAACGGAAAATGCAGTACAACACGACCGGCGTAGTATAGATCAGCTTATCCGTGAAAATCGCAACAGTCCTCTCATCCGTCGCATAAAGCAGAAAGCACACTATCGCCAGACCGCTCGTAACATCAAGCATGTGCGCCAGCAGCTCAGGCGTATAACCGCCCAACGTCTCGCGAAAATCCCCGCCGTTCTCGCCAAGCTGAGCTATCTCGCTGCGACGCTTCCCGAACGCCAGAAACAGGCACAAAGCAAACGTGCAGATAATAAGCCACGGCGAAATACTAACCTTCACAACCACCGCCCCCGCTACCGCACGCAGACAGAAACCTATAGATATGACCACGCAATCAAGAATCATCGCCCTCTTCAGCAACAGCGAATAAAGCACCATCAGCACAATATACCCGACAATGATTCCGCCAAAGCCCCCGTCCAGCGCATAACCGCCTGCTATCCCCCCACCGGCGCAGATAGCTGAAAGCGCCGCCGCTGAGCGAACACCGACCGCACCCGATGCTATCGGCCGATTACGCTTCTCCGGATGCAGCCGGTCCGCACTGAGATCGATTATATCGTTGAATATGTAAATCGCCGACGACGCAAGGCAAAAACATACAAAACCGCAAATCGCACTGCCCACAGCCACCAAAACTTCTTCCGGCGCCCCGGACAGTCGCTGCCCGAACACAAGCGCAGCAAAAACAAAAACATTCTTACTCCAGTGCGACGGACGCATTAGCCGCAAAAATCGCATCGCTCGACCCTTTCATTCTGACTTCTGTAACAGACTTCTTGACACACAAACATTGAAAGTGCAAAATGACCAATAGTCAATACCAAATCGTGAATGCTTATGATAGAAACCGTAATTCTTGACCTTGATGACACCCTCTACGACGAAATCGACTACTGCAAAAGCGGATTCGCCGCCGTCGCCGACCACCTCGCCGCACCGCCCGACACACCGACAACAGAGCATATCTTCCAAACGCTCTGGCGCCAATTCTCCGCCGGAAACCGCGAAAAGACCTTCAACGCCGCCCTCGACGCCGTCGGCATAGAATATGACGACCGCCTGATTCGAGAGTTGATACACCTCTATCGCAACCACACCCCGAATATAGTCCTCCCCGCCGACAGCCGACAAATCCTCGACAAGCTCAGCCCCAAATACGCCCTCGCCCTCCTGTCCGATGGCTTCCTGCCCGCACAAAGGCTCAAAGTCCGGGCCCTGAGAATCGAAGAATATTTCAAAACGATAGTCTATACCGAAGATCTCGGCCGAGAATGCTGGAAACCATCACCGGCCGGATTCGAGAAAATACTCCAAACCCTCAACGCCAACCCAAAATCCGCAACCTACGTCGCAGATAACGAACGAAAAGACTTCATCGCCCCAAACACCCTCGGCATGACAACAATCCAGCTTATCCGCCCAAACCGCATCCACACACAAACCACCAACGAACCCAACGCAAAACCCCAACACACCATCCGCCAAATCACCGACCTCCCCGCCCTCTTCGAGCAGCTCTGAGCGGTGCAAGATACCGCACATGCCCAGTCCCGACGAGTCGGGATGCAAGCAAAGTTACAAAGCAGACAAGCCGGGAGCGAGAGCGACCGGGTAATCTTCTTGGTCCACTCCAACCCCGGAATAGCAACAAACTTGCCCTCCCGGCAGGCATCCCACGCCGCCTCACGCATATCGACCCATTCAACGTCCGCTACTTGCTCCAGATGGTCCCAATGCCCGCATCCAACCGCATTCGACGAACAATCTGCCAAACCAGCCGTATTATCGAATGGCGGCCTTGGACCGCGTTTTCGGCCTTTTTCGCCCACATTACGGTCCGAATAAACCAACTGCACACCAAAACAGCCGACCGGAGGCTTTTTTTGTTGACTTTTAGCCCGCAGGAAGCGATAATAGATGTATCTAAATGGGTTTTTCATAGGGTGATCCTGGGTATCTCTAAGGAGTTTTTACTATGCCACCACGCAAAAGACAGCAGAGCAATGCTATGCTCTATACGCTTATAGCTTTTGTAGGCCTTTTTATCGCCGCGGCAACGGCCGCAATTATTTACTACGTCAAAGCCGAAGATTACAGGACAAAAGAGGAAGCGCTGCGCGCCAAAATCAGTGACATCGCCACCGCAACGCAGCAGACAAGCTTCGGCGCACTCGTCGGAACAAGACAGAGGCCGGAAACGTGGATCGGAACAATGATCGATAATTTCGACGCCGCAATCGCCCTCGTTACCGGAGCGGCGCCACGCGATACTCACATGCAGGGAAAACTCAGCGCTGCCGGTGCAAAGGTCCAAGAGGCGTTCCTACTTGTACAAGATTATATCGACCTGACCAACGCCGACCCCAACAATACAGGACTGACAACGATTATCGCCGACCTCAAAGCCGCACTCGACAATGCTATAACCGCCCAGACTGCACTCGATAATCAACTCAAACAACTCCAGCAAAGATACGACGATGCAATGGCCGCAACTCTCCAGAAGGAAGAATTGCTGCAAGCCGAAAAGGACATACTCCAGCAGGAGGTCAACGCAAACACCGAGGATTACAAGAAACTAAGAGCACTGCTCGAACAAATAACCAACCAGAAGGTCGAAAACGCCTTGGCGCAGTTGGATCAGGAGAAGGCGAATCGAGAGCAGATCAACCAGAAACTCCTAAAAACCCAGGCACAGTTGACACTCACCGAGGGGAAGATGAAGCGGGCCCAGGACGAGGTCGCAATGACTAAACCGCCGCCGGACAGCAACGCACCGGCCATGATCGCAGACGGAAAAATCATCATCGCCGACATACACACCAACATAGTCCACATCAACAAGGGAAGCAACGACCGCGTCTATCGAGGACTGACATTCGTAGTTTACGACAAAAACGCCCCGTTCCCGAAAGACGGCAAGGGAAAAGCCGAAATAGAAGTATTTGACGTCCAGAAGACAATCTCAGCAGCAAGGATCATAAGCCCGGACAACAGAAGACCTATCCTCGCCGGCGACCCCATCGCAAACCTCATCTGGGACAGCGACAAAAAGAATGTATTCGTCATCGCAGGCGACTTCGACCTCGACAACAAAGGCGGTCCCGACGACGACGCAATAATGAAAATGACGGCCCTCATTGAAAAATGGGGAGCAAGAGTCGATGACGCCGTCTCCGTCGATACCGATTTCCTCGTCCTCGGAAATCGCCCCCAGGTCCTCAAAAAGCCCACATTTGAACAGATAGAGATAGACCCCCAGGCAATGGAAAAATTCGAGGCATCCCAACGCAGACGCGATGACTACAACAACATCCGAGCACAGGCGCAAAACCTCTGGATCCCGACCTTCGCCTACGACAGGTTCCTGTATTTCACAGGATACAAGCAGCAATCCGCAAACGCAGGAGCTTTCTAAGGAAGGGCCCGAACGAAAAAACAAAACGCGCCGGCGTCCCTGGCCCGCAAACCGCAATTATTTCGCCCCACCTCGCACGTAAATTCTCCATAAGACCGTAGAACCTTGCGACCGCGCCGTGACACGACCATCCTGCCCGTGTATTCACGCACGCAAAGCACGTATCACACCGCTTTCCCCTTCCTCCCGTTTGAGTGCCGCCATAAATACGCCAAACAACCTACCGCCGAGGCGCCCTGTTTCTCTCCGTCTGGTCCCTCCTGCGGCCCCTGCGAATTTCCTGTATCCTACTGTTGCCCCTCGGATTGCGATTCCCGCGAGGCGCGCTCTTTTCCGGGACCCCGCCATCCATCAGGAATATAGCCTTAACGCACGCAGCCTTCGTAGTGCGGTCACGATGCTTCAATCCCTCATCGAGAACACCCCTGCCAAGTTTCTTCATCCTGCCGTTCATACTCCTCAGACCGTAAGCAGCCGCCTTCTTGGCCGTCCTCTCGTACTTCCCGAACAATACCTCCTTAAGGATAATCAAACCGTCCTCCTGTCTCCACGCCAGCTTGAAAGCCGCCAGCCTCGCGCTCGAAACATCGCCCGCTATCAGCTTGTCCTTAAGCTTCTTAAGAAGCGCAAGCGCAGCATCGTGTTTTTCCTGGTCTGAAACATCCTTTTCTTCAGACGTCATAAAGTCACTCCTTGCAAGAAGACACATACTTTTCTCATAGGTTCCACCCGCATTCTCGCACCAAACCAAGCCGATTGCAAGAAAAACATTCAACAAAAATCCACCCTTGGCTCCGATCCACCTGACACCATCGCCCCCCTAATACCCAAGTCGCAGATCCGCCCTTGGCGCAATACCCTGCCCCTCCCGCACACCGCTTCCAGCCACAATACTTCTCAAGAGCATGAAAGTCACCCTATCTCTTTTGTCCGGCTTAACTTAACTATCTTAACTCGCCCCGCCGCTCTACGCCTATCGAGGCAATATAGACTTCGCCTGTGTATGCCGCTGCGCCTGGATTCGCAAAGCCCTTCTTGGCTGCGACAAACGTAACCGTATAATCCGCCCGTATCGCCGCTCCTAACGGCTCGCCCGTATCGCAATCCAGTCCCGACGGGATATCCACGGCCAAAATCGGGCAGCCAAGCTTATTGATATTCTCTATCAACTCTCCATACCCGCCCCGCAATTGCCCCGCTAAGCCGGTCCCGAAAAGCCCGTCAACGACCATATCCGCCCCATCAGCCAATGCCCTCACCAGCCCTGCTGCCCCTTTCCCCTTCGGATCGACCCGCTCAATCGCCTGCCCGAGCCACTCAAGAATCTCCAGATTAATCCGAGCATCGCCCCTCACCTTCTCATACTCCCCGCAAATCGCCACAACCACCTCGAAGCCGCTATTAACCAAATGCCTGGCAATAACATACCCGTCCCCCCCGTTATTACCCGTCCCGCAAAATATACACACCTTCCGCCCCGCCCCGCCGCTCAGCTTCTCCATAATAAGCTCCGCACAACTCCGACCGGCGTTCTCCATCAAAACAACCCCCGCCACCCCAACCTCATTGATAGCCCAAGCATCGACCGCACGAACCTCATCCCGACTCATAACAACAGAATCATTATCCAAAGAGTATTTCTCCATAGGTACCCATTATACCCCGCCCAACGAACCTGTCAATTGACAATCTGCCCACAGCCGCCTACAATACCCCCACGTTACACAATACGATATTCGATATTCGATATTCGACATACGAACAATGAAAATACTACTCGCAAACGACGACGGCATCTTCGCACCCGGCCTGGCAGCAATCTACAAGCAACTCGTCAAGATCGCCGACGTAACCGTAGTCGCCCCCGACACCACCCGATCCGGCGCTGGCCACAGCATCACCTACCGCGACCCACTTGTCGCCACCAAGGTCGATATCAACGGCCTGTTCACAGGATACAGCGTCCAGGGCTCGCCCGCAGACTGCGTAAAGCTCGCCTGTATGCAGCTATGCAAAGACCCCATTGACCTGCTCGTCTCAGGAATAAACAACGGAGCAAACGTCGGAATAAACGTTTACTACTCCGGAACAATAGGAGCAGCAATGGAGGGAGCCTTCCTCGGCATCCCCGCAGTCGCAATGAGCTGCGCCGTCGAGGCGCCCGGCGTCCCCGGAGACTTCGAAAAGGCCGCCGTTCACTGCCTCGATACACTCAAAAAACTAATGCCCGTCGAAGCAGGCAGCGTCATAAATATCAACATCCCTCAACTATCCAGGGGCCAGCCAAAAGGCGTCCGCGTAGTCCCACAGTCCAGCACAGGATTCAACGAAAGCTACGTAGAAAAAACGAACGACCGGGGCCAGACCCTCTTCCAGCTTACAGGCGACCATCACGTAGTGGACGGCACGCCGACAGACACTACCTCAATGGAAGAAGGCTACATAACTATAACCGCCCTCACCCCCGACATGACAGACCACAAGAAAACAGCCGAACTGCGAAAAGTGGAATGGTGACCCCGGAGCACGAGAAATGAAAGCACTCGTCAAGACAAAACCCGAACCAGGCTTATGGGCTCAGGACGTGCCAACCCCCCAAGTCGGCCCCAACGACGTACTAATTAAAATCCAAAAGACAGCTATCTGCGGAACCGATATACACATCTTCAACTGGGACCGGTGGGCACAAAAAACTATTCATCCACCACTGGTAATAGGCCACGAATTCGTCGGAACCGTCGAAAAAATGGGCGAAAACGTACACGACGTCCAAATCGATGAAATCGTCTCCGGCGAAGGCCACATCGTCTGCGGACGATGCAGAAACTGCCACGCCGGACGCCGACACCTCTGCATCGAACCAAGCTGCATCGGAGTCGACCGCAACGGAGCATTCGCCCAGTACCTC
Organism: Sedimentisphaerales bacterium; assembly: GCA_030603595.1. GTDB lineage: Bacteria > Planctomycetota > Phycisphaerae > Sedimentisphaerales > Anaerobacaceae > JAFGCD01. The sequence continues at coordinate 9,212 of JAUVXL010000030.1, forward strand.
TCAATCCCCGTCTCAAACGTATGGCACTGCGACCCCACAATACCCCCCGAAATCTACGCATGCTTCGACCCGTTCGGCAACGCCGTCCATACAACCCTCTCCTTCGACCTCGTCGGCGAGGACGTCCTTATCACCGGAGCAGGCCCCATCGGACTGATGGCCGTCGCCGTCGCAAAGCACGCCGGAGCACGCCACGTCGTGATAACCGACGTGAATCCATACCGCCTCGAACTCGCAAAAAAGATGAACCCCACCCTCATCGTGGACGCCCGCAGCGAAACAATCAGCGACGCCCAGAACAAACTCGACATGAAGGAAGGCTTCGACGTAGGACTCGAAATGTCGGGCAACCCGGCAGCTTTCAAGGATATGCTCGCAAATATCTGCCACGGCGCCAAAATAGCACTCCTCGGAATCATGCCACCAACCGAAATCGACTGGGACTACATAGTATTCAACGGACTCAATATTAGAGGAATCTACGGAAGGGAAATGTTCGAAACCTGGTACAAAGCAACAATGCTAATACAAAAAGGACTCGACATAACACCAATAATAACCCACAGATTCCACTACACACAATACCAAAAAGCATTCGAAACAATGGCGTCAGGAAACTCAGGAAAAGTAATCCTCGACTGGACTGAAAAATAGCAGCTATTGCCATCCATGTAAAACATTGCCATTCATGTAAAACATTGTCATTCATGTAAAACATTGTCATTCATGCGCAAGCAGGAATCCAAGCAAAAAAATGGACAGTGTCAATCAGTGTCGAAAAGACCTTTTGTGAAAATTAGTGCTAATTCGTGGTTAATGAAATCATCCGTGTAAATTCGTGGTCAATCTCAGTCATTGCGAGGCCTGAAAGGCCGTGGCAATCTCCAACCGCCAGACCACAAAGAGTACCTCGACTGTCTGAATTACGCTCAGGCAGGGTGGGCACTGCCCACCACAAATCTATTTCAAATCTGTGTCAATCTGCGAAGCTTGTGCCCGCGAAGCTTGTCCTCGACCCCGATCGGGGAGCGGGTATCTGTGGTTCAAATCCTCAGCAATGAGAAAGGGCATAAAATGTTCGGCAATATAAAATCCCACATATCCCAAGAACTCGACCAAATCAGACAAGCCGGCCTCTACAAAGACGAGCGAATAATAACAAGCCCCCAGCAGGCCAAAATCACAATCGCCGGCGACCGGCAAGTCCTCAACTTCTGCGCCAACAACTACCTCGGCCTCGCAGACCACCCCGAAATTATAAAGGCCGCACGCGAGAGCTACGATAAATGGGGCTACGGCCTCTCATCAGTCCGATTCATCTGCGGAACACAGCAAATCCACAAGCAACTCGAACAAAAAATCGCAGAATTCCTCCGCACCGAAGACACAATCCTCTACTGCTCCTGCTTCGACGCCAACACAGGCCTCTTCGAGACCCTCCTTACCGCAGAAGACGCAATAATCTCCGACCAGTTGAACCACGCCAGCATCATCGACGGCGTCCGACTCTGCAAGGCACAGCGTTTTCGCTTCGCAAATTGTGACATGGCCAACCTCGAAGAAAAACTCAAAGAAGCCCAATCCGCACGCTTCCGAATGATAGCAACAGACGGCGTATTCTCAATGGACGGCTGCATAGCAAAGCTCGACCAAATCTGCGACCTCGCCGAAAAATACGATGCCCTCGTAATGGTCGATGACTCCCACTCCGTCGGCGTCCTCGGCAAACACGGCAAAGGAACCCACGAATACCGTAACGTAATGGGCAGAATCGACATCATAACAGGGACCCTCGGCAAGGCGCTCGGCGGAGCATCGGGAGGATACGCAACGGGAAGAAAAGAAATCATAGAATTCCTCCGCCAGCGATCCCGGCCATACCTCTTCTCCAACACCCTCGCCCCCGCAATCGTCGCAACCTCGCTCAAGGTCCTCGAAATCCTCGAAGCCTCAACCGAACTACGCGACAAGCTCGCCGAAAACACAGCCTACTTCAGAACCCAAATCGCCGGCCTCGGCCTAAACGTCGTCCCCGGCGAACACCCAATCGTACCGATAATGTTAGGCGACGCAGCCCTCGCCCGGAACATGGCCGAAAAGCTACTCGAAAAGGGAATATATGTAATAGGATTCTCTTATCCCGTCGTCCCCAAAGGACAAGCAAGAATAAGAACACAAATCTCCGCAGCACACTCAAAACAAGACCTCGACTTCGCAATACAAAAAATAAAAGAAACAAAATCCGAACTTGGAATATAGCTCCAAAACGAAATACGATGCGTGGCAGCCTCAAGCAAGAAGTCGTAGATCCGCCTCTGGCGGGCTTGGCAATGGCCCTAATAGCCCGTCAAAATCGAATTAGTAGATGTCATTGCGAGCATCTCACCGGATTCTCAGGATGCATGCAAAAGAAAATGAATCTAAACGAATCGTCATTGCGAAGGAGCCGCAAGTCCGCCACCGGCGGATGGCAATCTCCTACCTCCCGAACTAAAGGAACGGTTCATTTTCTTAGGAGCAGGCCGAAGTCGAAGACGCGCCTGTGGCGGGGCCGACGTGGCAATCTTCCGCCTGAGGCGGACTCGAACAAATCTGTGGTTCCCTTCGTGCCAAAATATCACAAAAACTTGACATCCTACCCCTGTCATGATATAATATGGTATGTTGAGCAAGCTGGAAAAACGGCGGACTTGTGGAACATTGCGCCGTTGTTACGCATCTCTATTAATAGTGATGCTAATGTGCCTGTATCGAAGAAGGCCCAAACTCGCTTCGTGCCCCTTCTCCAAGACTCGCATACCCTTGACTCGAAAGGAGCCATACCTATGAAAAGACCGGCATTCACACTCGTAGAACTCCTCGTCGTCATCGCGATAATAGCACTGCTCATGTCAATCCTCATGCCCGCATTGAGTAGGGCCAGAGATCTTGCCAAACGCATCCACTGCATGAACAACCTGAGGACCCTCGGTCAGGCATGGTATATGTACCAGGACGACAATGACGGCAGACTGTGTCACGGCAATCCCACCAACACAGACGCTACGGAGTGGCCCTGGATCAGAAGCCCCACCGGCCCGGGTGATCCTGCCGATCCGACGGAGCGAGAGAAGGAGGGGATAAGACAGGGTGCTCTGTTTCCATATACTAAGAACATTGATGTTTACAGATGCCCTGCGGACGCCCGCAAGAAAGTGGTCGGCAAGGAAACCTTTGGAAGCTACTCCATTGCCGGTGGGGCCAATGGAGAGGGTTGGGGCGGGGTCGTGCAAGCCAAAAGCTATCTTGGCATCAAAAATCTAGCCACGAAATACATCTTCGTAGAGGAGTGTGATACAAGGGGCCCCAACGTCGGCTCATGGGTCATGGATCTCTACAAGCTGCCTACAAAATCGGAGTGGGTGGATCCCTTTGCCGCCTGGCACCGTGATAGAAGCTGCCTTGGCTACGCCGATACGAGAGCGGAAATGCACCGGTGGATCGACGAGAGCACGCATGAAATGTGCGAGCTTGCCAGAGATATGAACTTCAGTGCTTTCTTCTACCCCATTCCGGCAAGTGAACACGAAGATGTGGACTTCATGGCCAGCGGCTTCCCATACAAATCACTCAAGTAGTCCCCAGGCCCAACCGACACCCTCAAACATCTCCGCTCTCCTCCGTTATCCGTCATCTGCTGCCCTCCAGCCGTCCGCCCCCGAACAGCCAGCGACGCCAAACGCATAAAATTCCGGATGCCCAAAATATTCTATTGAAAATTCCATCCATGAATATACAATTTACCTAAGTTCCCGATACGCAACACGACATACGATAGGGGCGGCAGCCTCAAGCGAACCTTGGGAATGCTCCTAACGAATTAGCAAATGTCATTGCGAGGAGGCCGAAGGCCGACGTGGCAATCTCACCCCGCTCGACGGGTGGCAGCCTCAAGCAAGAAGTCGTAGATCCGCCTCTGGCGGGCTTGGGGATGGCCCTAATGCAATACGATATACGAGATACGAATTTATGTTGAATTTCTTCGAACAACCCTATACCCTGATAGGCGCCGCCATAATAGTCCTCTTCGGCCTATTCACCTATCGCAGCGTCTTCCCGGAAAAATGCAGCCGCCACCAATGGCTAATCCCCCTCTCAGTAGTAGCCCTCGCCTTCGCCCTCGATTACAGCGTCAAGACCGACCACGAAAAGGTCAACACTCTGATTGACAAACTCATGAAAGCCGTCGAGTGAGAGGACCCCGCCGCAATCGCCCCCATGATAGCCGATGACTACCAGGACGGCTATCACCGCACTAAACCCGACCTAATAACCCGATGCCAAAGAACACTCGCGAACATCCACATCCACAGGAACACGATAACAAGCCGCCTCATCCCCGAAATCTCCTCCCCTACCGCAAAGGCAACCATATTCGCAACAACAACATTCGACCAAAAAAGCTGGGTCGCTCAGAGCTACAAGTCGTTTCTATTCTTCAAAGGCGAAATCTTCTTCGCCAAACAGCCCGATAGCTCCTGGCAAATAACCCGAATAAACCCCCTCGAAGTGGACAAACAACCAATAACCTGGGCACAAATCAGGCAATAACGACCCCCTACCCCATAGGGACTTCACGCCCCCGAGGTCAACTGCGACGCCACTGACTCCGTCGCCTTTTTCACAGCCGCCGCATCGGCAAGGTAGTAGTGACGCACAGCCCGCAGATCATCATCCAACTCATAAACGAGCGGGATTCCCGTCGGTATGTTCAGCCCACTTATCTCTTCATCCGAGATCGAATCCAGGTGCTTGACCAGTGTCCTCATACTGTTGCCGTGAGCCGAGACAATCACGCGCTTCTTCTCTCTCAACACAGGACAAATCATCTCGTGCCAGTAAGGCAGGACTCGCTCCAGTGTCATCTTCAAAGACTCGCAGCTCGGCACCGCATCAGCGGAAAGCCCCGCATACCGCCGATCCCACCGCGGATGGCGATTATCATCTTCCGAAAGGCCCGGTGGCGGTGTGGCATAACTGCGACGCCATATCTGCACCTGCTCCAGGCCGTGCTTGGCCGCCGTCTCCTTCTTGTTCAGGCCCTGCAGCGCACCATAGTGGCGCTCATTGAGCCGCCACGAGCGATGAACCGGAACCCACATCAAATCCATGTCCTCAAGGATAATCCAAAGCGTCCGGATCGCCCGCTTCAGAACCGAAGTGAACACAACATCAAACGTATATCCCTCTTTCTTCAGCACCAGCGCAGCCTCGTGCGCCTCTCGCATGCCACGCGGCGACAGATCCACATCCGTCCACCCCGTAAACCGGTTCTCCAGATTCCAAGTGCTCTCGCCGTGCCTTACAAATACAAGCTTCACCATCGTGGCCTCTTCCAGCTACGAATTGTAGATCTTCCACGCCTCATCCGTCGTCCTATCCTCCACCGTAATCGCATAGATCGCATTGCACATCCGCACGGCCTCATCCAGCGACTTCTGATGAACATTCCTCCCTGTCGCGTTGCCGGCGGCCCCGCTGATGTTGATCTGGTCGTGAAGCTGCTGTAGAAAGTCTTTCGGCGCCATACTCGAGCCGCCAGCACATACAACCTTCGTCCGCCCCGCCGCCAAAACCGCCTCCTTGAACACCTCCACCGACGAAGCCCCCTCCTTTTTCGGAAAGTTAACCTTCACAAAATCCGTCCCCAGGCACGCCGCGGCCCCGGTCGCCCCAGCAACAAGGTGCGGGTCCTTCTCGTCCGTCACCGCCTTGCCCCGCGGATAAATCCACAGAACCGTCACCAGACCGTTTCGGTGAGCCTCATACACAATCTGCGCCGCCTGATGCAGCATCTGAGCCTCGAATTCGCTGCCCAGATAGACAGTGAACCCCACCCCCGATATCTTCAACCCCGTATTCCGCTTGAACTCAACGACCTGCCCGACCTCAATCAACTGGTTGCTGAAAGGGTCCATCTGCTTGGTCTTGATCAGGTTGCTCTTGGAATTGAGCTTAATCAGATACGGCACATCGGCGTAATCCTTCCCGTACCTCGCAGCCAATCCCAACTGCGTCGCAAAGACACCGATACTGCTCTCGCTCGCAATCCGAAACAGATGCTCCGGCTCCGCATCATCCAAACTGACTCCTTCGCCGTAGAAATCATTGTTCAGATGCTCCATCTTCTGGTCCCCCGCAAACAGCATCAGCCGCCCGCTGCCCCGAGTCATCTCCGTGTAATTCCGTCGATACTCTTCCCTCGCCTCATCAGGCACATCCAAAGGTATCAGCACATCCACCGTCTTCATGTTTCTTACCCCTTTCTTACCACACCAAAATCTTGGTACTACCTCGTTTTTGCATTTTCATTTTTGATTTTTGCATTCTCAAGTTGACCACCGGTCAGTTTGAGCAATTAGTCATCGCCGGACTTTGTACACGCGCAGCATACTCGGCTTCGGCACCTTCTCCCACGCCCGATCCCGATTCACTCCAAGCGTCTCCCACCGAATCACATACTCGACTCCCCGCTCGCCGCCGCCCCCGATATCCTTCGCCAGCCGAACCGTCATACCGGGAAAATCAGACTCCAGCTTATTCAATTCCTTAGGCCACGCCGTCTTTTCCCCCACTTCCCCTATCGGCATAAGGCTCTGATCATCCAGCTTCCACGCCCCGCCCCCGTACTTGTCGTGCCTGTACGATTGCGTCAAAAAACCGTCCTCGGCAACGACTCCCGACACCCTGATCTCGAAATGAATCGTCCCGCCCCCCTCGAAGAACCACCGATAATCCCAATCGCTCGCTTGCCGAATCCGCCACCGCCCCGCCTCGAAGCGCGCGTTATACACCTGCGTCTTGCCCCCCTCGTCGAACTTATGATAGCTGATAATCACCCGCCCCTTCGAGTCGAACCCAATCCTGGTATTGCCGTTAATCACCCCCCCCTTCACCGGCACCGGATCGACAATCAGCCCTTCGGTATCGACCGTCATCGGCAGATCAACCGCCTTCCCCGCCGCCGTCTCCCAATGCACCATATCCTTACTGCGGGCATAGCTCAAATCGTGATTCGTATAGCAGTTAGGCGTATCCCGCCACACCCAGCAGATATGAAACCACCCATCCGCCCCGCGTATCGGCCCGACAATATACGCATTCATAAGCCCCTTACCATCCGTCAAAGGCTTATCCAGCAACCGCCGCCACTGCTTCTTCTCAACGTCATATACGTTGTAAATCTGATTCCCATTCCCACTACCGCCATCGCGATAAGTAAAGATAAGCTCCCCCCCTGCCCCCTCGAAAAACTTCGGATAAGTGCACCGCTTTTCCTCCCGCCCCACCATATTCGCAACCCTCTCGAAGCTGCCGATCTCGTAAGGCTTCGTCGTCCGAAAATAGATCAAAGGCACGCAGTGCATATTCCCGCTCAAATGCACATACCCCTCAGAATCAATCGCCATCGTCACATAATTATGACTGTCCCACCCCAATTTAGAATCCAGCCGTTTATACTCCCACTCATCCGACTCCAACCGCCGCATCGCCACAGTCATCCGCCGCTGCTCATCGTAATAAGCAACATACTGCCGCTCGCCTTCGGTCAGCAGACAAAACCCAACCTTATGCCCCGACCAAACACGCCCGATATCGAGCGATTCCTCAACCCTCGCCCGCTCTCCTCCCCAACAAACACCCGCCGCCGACAAACAGACAACCAAACCCGCCAAAACTCGTACAATTCGCATTTCCATTACGAACCTCCTGACTATTACTAATTCAAAAACAACTTTTCGTTCACGCTCACCACCCAACAATCCCCAGTCAACCACTTTCCCGTTCTTTCTCTTCTCCGTCTTCCGTCTTCTGTCGTCCGTCCTCTGTCTTCCGTCGTCTGTCGTCTGTCCTCTACCTTCCTACTCAAGTCGGGTCTTGTTTTACCCGATAGAGGAGGGTGAAACCTTTGTAATGCTTTTTCTAACATAGTTGGGGCAATAATGTTTGCATGGCGTAGAAAGCGAAAGATACCGATAAAGCCGGACCTTTTCACAATAGGCTGGTACCCAAGCAACAGAAGCTGCACAGACAGAGCCAGCAAACCAATAAGGCCCCAACAAATGCCACCACTAATGGTCCGAAAAGCCGAATGGCGTCGCTGAAAAGTGGCACAGCCATCTTGGCCGTGTATGTACCACGGGCGGTCCTGCCCGTGTTTTTCTTCCCGCATCACCTCGGTGTAGATTCTCTGCCGGTCTGAACAGGAAATCCAGCGTCGCTTGCACTTGGCCGGGATGGATTGGGTTTGTACTTGGCATGTCGTATGTCGGAAGTCGTATGTCGTATTTCGCATGGCATACTGGGTCGCGGCTGACCGGGATTGGGTTTGATTGGGTTTGTTTTTTCGAGCCGGCCGGGGCGAGTTTTCTTTATAATCCTTTGCCATGAATGGAGTTGCGGTGATTTTGGGCTTTTGAGAATTGGCTTTGTTTTGCAAAAAAAGTGTGATTTGTAGAGCACGCTCGACAGATGCAGAGTGGCATCCTGGGTTAGATGGGCGAATTGGGCAAGAATAAGCAAGAGGCAGGATACTCTCCCGATGAATCGGGATCTCCGATAGATCGGTATCTTCGACTTCGGCTTCGGTTCGAGATACTGGGTTGCCAAGTCTTGATTTGGGCTTTGGTTCGATTGTGATTACTCCTTATTAAGTTACATACGCATTGTACCATATTTCAAGTTTGATTTCAAGTAAATTCTCGTTTCTATGACACGGATTGACACCGATCCGTGCAAATTATCAGGATTGGGTCGATCAAAAAGGCGGATAGGCACGAAGACAGAGCCACAGAGTACTTGGGCGCAGATATTCGCGGAGGGCAGATCAGAATTGACGGACGATGGGCGGGGGTTATTTTGATTTGGCTTTGAGTTGGTCGTAGTGGTGGAGGATTTTGTCGTAGGTTGTTGAGCCGACGAATGCGCCTTCTCGGGCTTTACGGATGCCGGCGAAGGTTGAGAGGATGTACTCGACGTCGTCGCGATCTATGCCGTAGAGGAGGAAATATGCTGCGTCGAGTTGGGCCATCAGGTCGAGACGTTCGGCGGGGTTCCACTTGTGGACGGGAGGGTCGAGGCCGCAGGCCTCGGCGAGGGGGATCATGTCGTTGCTGGTGCAGGTGAGTTTGAGGACGCGCCGGCTGATCCACTTCTCCAAAGTAGTGCGAGCGGACCAAGGGCACTTCTGCTGGTAGAAATCGGGGGGAAACATCGGAAATTGCTCAATCAGAAAGAAATTGAGGTTGACATTACCGATTTTCTGTCGAGCTACATAGTCGAGTGCGCAGGCGGTCAAGTTTGCGAGAAAACAAGCCTGGAGCAGGGGCGAAATGGAAGGACCAAACAAAACAAGTGGGGCCGAATTTATAACGCCGACAGAAGGTATGAATGCAGCAATCATGGTTCTTTGATTTGTCGGACTTGTTACGTTCTTAAATGCCAGGAGTGCAGGCAAGGGAGTTTTGCTGAGAGCGTTGCGGATTTCTTCCTGATCTGCCCACCAGCGGGGAGTGACAGAGAACTCGGGATTTTGATGAGCTACCAACGTAGTGGGGTCTGTTTGGCCTTGTCTAAACCAGTTCTCTGGATTTACGATGACGCTTGCTGCGCGGTGGTCGAACATTTGGACCATTTTGGCTTCGTAGAGGGGTAGAAATTTCTTTTTTCCCCTTGTCCAGAGCGGGCCGGAGCGTTTGAATTTTGCGGCCTTGAGTTGATCGGCGGTGTGGAATAGTTCGGCGGCGTTGGTCTGATCGAACATTCTGAGGAATTTGACTCCCCAAGGGTTGCCGCCTTCTTTGCGTGTCTTGTCGATGAGGACAGGGACGCGTGTGTAGATTGCTTTGGTGAGGTCGGCGTCGCGTTTTGAGCGGAAGACGGGGCAGGTCTTTGTGTTTGGGTTGAGAAGGGTTATGTCTTTGCAGGACAGGCTGATATGGCGGGATTTATCCTGAAGGTCCTGCATTTTGTGGGCGAAGAAGACGAAGTCAGCCTTGTCGGATTTATGCTTGGCCCCGGCGAAGAGGAGGACGGAAAACTTGAGCGAACGGTGAACGTCGGGAAAAACAGGGGCTTTGTTCTCGAAGTCGTACAATGCGATGAGGGCATTAGCGTTGACGAGATTGGCGAAGAATGCCTTGGTTGTGTTGTCAGTGGCGATGCCTGATGGGACGAGGATACCGACACGGCCTTTCGGGGTGACAAGAGAATGGGCGAGTTCTGCGAATAGGGCGTATGTGTTGATATCGCCTTTGGCCATGAGGGGGAATCGGCCGGAGGCACGGACGGCGGCAAGGGCGGCTTCGGCGGCGGTCTTGGCGGCGATATAACGGTTGTGGAGTTCGGGATTTTTGTTTTCGAGTTCGGCGATGAGTTTTCGTCGTATGGCCGCGTTGGTTGCGGAGGCGATTTCGGGAAAGACATCATCGAAGAACTCTCTTTCCTGGAGCTTCATTCTCTCCCAAGGCGGGTTTCCGATTACGCAGTCGAAGCCCGGGTCTTTTCGGGAGAAGATTTGTGGGAAGGCTGCTTGCCAGTCGAGTGGGTTTATTTTTTTGCGAAGGTCTTCTGGATTCCCGCTCCCCGATTGGAGTCGAGGACAAGCTTCGCGGGAATGACAGGGGGGATTAAGGTTGTCGAGGGGGTCGGGGGCTATTAGTGAGTTTCCGCAGATGATGTTTTTTGAGAGGTCTGCGAGTGATTTTCCTATTTGTGCCGAGCGGAGCCAGAGAGCGAGTTGAGTAATTTCGACGGCTTCGCGTGAGAGGTCCACGCCGAAGATATTGTCGTGGAGGATGTAGTCGGGGATGCTGTCTTTTATTCTTTGGGCTTGGCGGACGTCATGGAGGGCAACGGCTTCTGCGAGGTCGAGGTATTTTTCTTCGAGGGCGTCATAAGCCTGGATTAGAAATGCACCGCTTCCGCAGGCGGGGTCAATTAGTTTGATTTGGCGGATGGCTTCGATTGCATCGAGGGCAAACTTTGCGACGTTGCCATTTTGGCGGGAGATCAGGATGTCGTCGATGTCAACGCTGTATTGTTCAGCGATAAGGGCGATTTTTTCGTCTGCGAGTTTTACGAGGGTATTGTTGACGATGAATTCGGTGAATTCCGGGGGTGTATAGTATATTCCGCCCCGTTTTCTCTCGGCGGACTTTTTCATCTTAGGCGCAGGTTCAGGCTCGTCTTTTGTTTGCCAGAGTCCTCCGAGGCGGATTTTTTCTATGTCGTTGATGGATTTTTCGAATAAGTGGCCGAGGATATCGACGTTTACTTCGTACTGGAAGTCGTAATCACCGATGTTCTTGAAGAAATCCGTCCAACTGTCATCAAGCTGGAGGTTGTCAACGGCGGGATCGATCTTGAAGAGATTGCCGTTGTAGGGGGGTATATCGCCAGTGGGGCTGCCTTCATCTATGTTTCGGAAGAGGCTGAGGAAATTCTGCCAGCGTGGATTTGTGACCTGGTAGAAGGGCGGAATCTGGTTATATGCTTTGTAGAGGGAACGGTCCGGGAGCAAGTTGCGGTCTTCGCAGAATGCGACGAATATGATTCGGTCGATGAGTTTCTGTGCGATTGGAATCGCGTGGTCGAGAGATTTGTTGTGCGGGTGGCCGGTTAGGTGCTGAATTAAGCGGATGCGGTTGTTGTGGTAGTAATCGTATAGTTCATCTCCGATCTGGCGTTGGCGGTTGGCGGCGCGTTCGAGAAGCTCATCGGCTCGCGGAGTCTGGCCGGGGGCAGCGGGGAGAAGTCCGTTCTTTTGAAAGAGGCAGTAGAAACGGAGGAACTCATCTTTCTTGCGGAGGGCCTGTAGGGTGAATAGCTCGTAGATCTTTGGGGTCTGATTTCGGTGATACAGGCGAAAACTTACCAAGTTGGATACGATGCCCCAAGGGCATTCGGGGATGGCATTTAGGTAGTCCCAGCATTGCTGGACGGCGGTTCGTCCGTTGAACTTGTCACGATCGAGGTTGGCTGTGGGGCCTTTTAGCTCTATTACCGCGCGGGGGACGGTTGGCCTGCCGGATCGAAAGAGGCCGATAGCGGCGTCGGCCTCGCCGCCGTTGACGGAGAACTTGGGCTTTAGATTCCACTGCTCAAGGCCCTCGGAAAAGAGCGTGTAGCCCAAGGCCTGGCCGAAGACCTGGGTTACGAATTCGCCTTCGAGGGAGGTTTCCTTTTCCTTTTGTAGCTTTCCGGATGATTCGAGGTCGGCCCATTTGCAGATGATTTCATGGGCTTTGTCTTGTACGGCGCCTTCGAGGCGTTTGTCGGCGGCTCTATCTCTTAGTTGTTTTGGGAGAAAGAGAGGGCGCTTACGGCGGTTATCACCGTATCGGGCGGTATTGTGTTGCGGGAACAGATGTTCGTCGCTCGGTGGCATAGAGTCCTTTCTAATGACGCAGGAAACGTTTTTCGGTAATCCCAAGCCTTGAGACTATTTTAGCGAATGATTAGACGCGGGCAAGAAAAACGTTGGATTTCGAGAAATCCGGCCCATTCGGCTCCGTTCAGGACATGCTTTGGTTGGGGGGTGAAGAAGTTGATTTGAGATTGCAGATTGCAGATTGCAGATTCAATATTTGAGATGTGTTGGTCGCCTGGCCGCTATAGGCGGATCTGCGACGTTGAAGCCGTAACGAGGATAGGTGAACGAGGGGAGTGGCTATTTCTCGTCGGCCTTGAATACTCGGACGGTGTTTTTTCCGGCCTGTTTGGCCTTGTAGAGGGCCTGGTCGGATCTGCTTGTTATATCCTCGGGGTTGGTCTCTGCGTCGTACTCTCCGAGCCCGACGCTGACCGAAAGCGGGATTTCCTCTCTGTTCCAACTCGTCGGCCTACTCGCCACCACCTCGACAATGCGCTCGGCAACAATCTTGACGTCTTTGAGAACCGTGTTCGGCAGGATCACCGCAAACTCATCCCCGCCGTACCTGGCCGCGGTATCGATCTGCCTGATACAACTCTTAATCCGCCTGCTGACCTCCCTGATAACCCTGTCGCCGGCGCGATGCCCGTGCGTATCATTAATCTGCTTGAGATTATCGACGTCCACCATAATCAGGGAAATCCTTCCGCCGTAGCGCCGCGACCGCCAAAGCTCTTTTTCCAGAATCTCATAAAAGGTCCTGTGATTGACAAGTCCCGTGAGCCCATCCGTCGATGCCTGTCGCTGTATCTTCTCGAAAAGTTTGACATTGCCGATTGATGCGCCGATCAATTGGCTGAGCAATTCTATCAGTGCAATATCCGCGTCGCTAAAGTTGCCGCCGGTCTTGTCGGCCAGGTTGAGCACGCCGACGACCCTGCTCTGGCAAACCAAAGGGACAATCGCACAATTCTTCGTTTCATAATTGTCCGCAAAGGCGCGATGCGATTTTCTGATCACAGGCTTGTTGTGAGTATCAATGTCGCCCACCAATATCAACTGTTTACTCCTAACGGCCATAAGCATCGGAGACGGCGGATTCTGATTCAGCGAGACTATCTTATTTATGAGATAAGGATGATTGTGCTTGTGCAGGTGTAGAATATTGCTCGTTTCATCAAGTATGTACAGCGAAGCAAACCTCACGCCGACCATCTTCGGGATGTTTTCGATGCAGACCTCGGCTATGCGCTCAATGTCCAGGCAGTTCACCTGCCGAGCCAACGGCGTAATTTGCTGGAGTAGAGAAACACTCTCGCCGGGATTCAAATCAGACCCTGTGGAACTCTTATCAATTCGGCGCATACGCAAACAAGCCTTCCAAGCACACTGTCTATAAAAAACGCACGATACCAGGTGACGCCCCACATCAATCCGTTTGAAAGCCGTCTCGCTTGCCGAGATCAGCCCGCACAACGTTCGGCGGCGCCCCACCTGGATTTGTATCGGGTATTTCTTCGGCTGCATTCGCCAAAAAACACAGAATAACAGCCCATACAACTGCGAACACCTGCACCAAAACACCGGAGACAACCGGTTCGCCGCGGCAATAGTCACCCATGAAAAGCCCGCCAACTCGAAAAAACCTGCTCTAATCGCAAGAACCCGTCCGAAAACATCGGCTGTTATTGCGCAAGAGAAAAAAAAGTGAAAAAAATTTGAAAAACCTTTGACAATTCTGAAATCGTATTTTACATTTTGCAAAATATAAAATATAATTTAATGTGCCTTACGTTGATTTAAGAAGGTTTCAATGGCGCAATCGCAAATTACAAGTAACACTTTGGAAATACCCGCCAAACTCTATCGGATCGGTGATTTGGTCAGCTACACGCCGTTCTCGCGCCAGACGATTCACAACTACACGATAATGGGACTGATTCGTGAGGCGCGATGGACGGAAGGCGGGCATCGTTTGTACGACGAAAGCGTGTTTCAAAAACTATCGCGGATCATTGAACTCAAGAGAACAAAAACCCTCGCTGAGATCAGGCAGATTCTCGGCAAGGAAGAAATCGCAACGAGAGCTTCTATTAATAGGAAAGAAAAAAGTCCGGGACACCCGTCTATTGAGAACAACTGAAAAGAAGCGTTTTGCCCGGTCGTGAATGAACACCGGCCGGCGGACAGGACTGAAAGAAGAAATGGAATTATCACGGATGATGAGCCAGTTTGACCTTTCACAGAATACGATTTTTGGCAGACATCTATGGGGGGATGAGCTGTTGAACCACATCTTTGAGCGTGAGGATCTGACATGAACTTGCAGGCAATGATAACGGACACCATCAGCGAACTACTCGTGAAGATAATTGAGTTCACCCAGAATCGCCAGAAAATCCTCACCTACAATATAAACCGTATGCATCACTGCGACTTCGTGCCTATGGATCTTGCCGTGGATGAGTTCTCGGATCTTCTGAACACAGCTATCGCCGAGCACATGCGTAATCGTCGCCTGGTGCTGTGCGATACGGAGAATATCAAATTCGGCATCGACGGCGAACTGAAAGTCAAACCGGTTATCGACAGGGATGCGTTCGAGCTTTTTGAGGACTGCCAGGACGAGTATATCGAGGACCAAATACACAGGCTTCTGGAGAATGCGCTCAACCAGCGAGTGGCGGCGGAGTTGTTAAGAGAAAGAGAAACGAGTACTGCGGTTCTCAGTGAATGACCGACTGCAGAGAGCATTAAGACGAGAAATGAGAAACGAAACTCTTCACCTTAACCGGATGATGGAGGCCTGCAAACGGCCGGCAAGCGTTCTGGCGATAGCCAGCGGCAAGGGCGGTGTCGGCAAGACGAACATCGCCGCCAATCTTGCTATATGCCTTGCCGCTTCTGGCAAGAAGGTTGTGCTTTTTGACGCCGATATGTCGCTTGGCAACCTTGACGTGATAATGAATTTCACCAGCAAGTACAACATTTCCCATGTTCTTAACGGGCAACGAAGCATCGAAGAGGTCATTCACGTCGGTCCGGACGGTCTTGAGATCATCTGTGGAGCATCGGGAATCGAGGGCTTGGCCGAGCTTGGCGAATTTCAGCGTCGGCGTTTGATAAGCGAGCTAACGAAGCTGCAGGACCAGAACGACGCGATTATAATCGATACGGCGGCGGGGATTTCCAAGTCGGTCGTGGGCTTTTGCCTTGCTGCGGACCACACGCTGGTCGTGACTACTCCGGAGGCTACCGCGATAACGGATGCTTACGCGATGATCAAGGTGCTTGCGGGCCATTCGTTTGCCGGTCGGATCAGTCTGCTTGTGAATATGGCTGAGTCGATAGCAACGGGCAGGAAAATCCATCAGCAGATAGCTTCCGTGGCCAGACGATTTCTCAACGCCGAGGTTGACTGTGCCGGCGTGATTGTCTGGGACGAGCGGCTGCGCCGGTCGGTGCGGATGCGCAAACCTGTTGTGCTGGCTTATCCAAACTCGAGGGCTACTTGTTCAATAGTCGCTCTGGCGGCGAAGCTGAGCAAAGGAATGGCCGTGCGAGCCGACAACGAAGGCTTCTTGAGGAAAATTGTTAACTGGTTCTTCTAAAGTTATCGGCCGAAGCGTCGATAATAGCTATTGCCGAGCATAAGGCCGATGTTCAAGGCAAGGTGTTCGGGCGATATCGAACACATACGATTTGGGGCTTGTAAACCTGAGAATGGTAATGATGGTGGAATATCACGGAGGAACGCTTTGAAGACGAAGACGACCAAGGAACTCGGCATCGAGCAAGTGTGGGAGCAATTCCACAAGACCCACGACGATTACTATCGCAATCTCCTTATGGAGAATTATCGCGACATCGTTCGTTACGCGGCGGAGCGATTGCACGCGAAGCTCCCGGATAAAGTCGAAGTGGACGACCTGATCAGCGCAGGCATCTTCGGGCTAATGGACGCCATAGATGCTTTCGATCCTGAAAGAGGGGTGAAGTTCGAGACGTATTGCTCGGCTCGGATAAAGGGCTCTATCCTTGACGAGCTTCGCAGTATGGACTGGGTTCCTCGGCTTGTTCGCGCCCGGGCGCATCGGCTTTCAAGAGCTACAAATGCGCTCGAAATTCACCTCGGGCGCAAGCCAACCGCAGATGAGATCGCTAAAGAACTCGGTCTTAATATGGCTGACTTCACCCGGCTCCAAAAAGACGCCAACGCTGTGGGGCAGGTCTCGCTGAACACCAAGTATAGCGACGGCGACGGCGAGAAAGACGTTCGAGAGATAGATATTATTAAGGACGAACGGAGCGAGAATCCCTTCGTCGAGGCTCAGAAGCGAGACCTGAAGAATCTTCTGACCAAGGGCCTGACACGGGCCGAGCGATTGATTATCGTGCTGTACTACTACGAAGAGATGACGATGAAGGAAATCGGGGCAACGCTGGACCTGTCGGAATCGCGCGTCTCGCAGATGCACTCATCTATCATAGACCGTCTAAAGGCCCAGATGCACACGCGAAAAAAGGAATTCGCCGTCGAGTAGCGGCAAGAGCGGGCATTGGCTTCTTTCAGAGAGCGGATTTCAAATAATGCGGCAGGGACGTCCCTTTTGTTCACCGCCTGTCTCGGCGTCGCCGTAGATGGAGTAGATCGGTTTGCCGTCAACGATCCCGAAAATCCTCCCATTCAGCCGAAAAACAATGCACTGCAGACTTTTACAACAAATAAATAGGTGACTGTCCCTAGTTTTTCGCTTCAGAAATAGAACCCAACCAATTATTCAACTCCTCACCAAGCACATGAGTCCCTTTTGCGTTTCCGACAACTTTCAAATAATTGACTATAGTATCCTTCTCATCTACTTCAGAACGCCCTTGCAGGAATTCATAGAGTCTCTCTTCAGCTGTCCACAATTCCCATTGGGCTTTCACATCTGGAGAATCTTCTGCTATCCTTTCGATATCCTTTCTTAAAGAATAAAAAGCTTGCAATTGCAAATCGGTCCAGACTAATGATTTTCTGCCGCTCCCGCGGTAGAATTGTTCCATGTCAGCTAAAGAACGGTGGATCATGCTAAGGTTACTAACCCAAATATCCTTTTCCATCTGTTTCGCCATGTATGTATTTGGGTATCTTTCTAAATAAACCCTTGCTGCTCTCGCAATCAGAACCTGCTCAGGGTACACACCTACAAGACATCCAAATCCTGGATACTTGCCACCCTTGTTAAACTCAACGACTCCCAAGTCTTCAAGGTCAACTGATGGCGGCACATCTTTATTACTATTAATCCCAAACCAATGCATTCTTCTGGACAAAACTTGGGCTTTTTTCCAATAAGCCCAATCCTTCCAGGGAGACGCTGACCTGATAATCAAATCGAGAATTTTGGCCTTTTCCTCCAAAACTGCTTCATTCCCATCCTTTATTGCAGCCAAAAGCACAAGTTCCGGCATATTGGGGTCGCTTATTTGTTCAAGACCACCTATGTATATCTTAGCTGACTCACTCAACTCCACACCTTTGGGTACATTTAAAGCATACACGCCATGCCCCCTATAGAACGACAAACGCATCAAAGCCAAACAAAGATGTGATCCGGTTCCAGGCTCTGAATCTTTCACTGTTCCTTCAAGGGACAAAAAAGTGCCTTTGTAATCTTCCTCGTAAAAGAGTCGCAATGCTTTGTAAAGAGCAGTTTCCCATTTCCCGGGCTCGTCTTTTTGTATATGCTCGGATGTTTCACCTGCAAGTGTAAATACAGGACACAATAGAAGCACCAGAAGAATCTTATTGATTGAAATAAACATTTCCATATCCTTTAATTTTGCATACAAGTTGTTTTTGAAATGCCATGCAGGTATTAGGGCGATCAAGGCAACGTAAAAGTGGGGGTATAGTAAATATTCCAATTCGGATTGGATGCGTTACCGTCATTCCATAAATAAGGGTGTAGTTTCCATTTTACTTAAAATTTAATAAAAATTGTACTCAGTTGCTTATACTATAAGACTCTACAATCAAAATATTTAATCAAATGGAAAGGAGTCCGAAAATGATTATACAAAAAACCGTTAAACTTGCAATGGAAGTTTTTGAACAAAAAATGAAAGATTTTGCTGACAAAGCTGATACCAGCGAATTGACCGCTGATCTTGCTCTGGAATTTTCTGCT
>JAUVXL010000137.1 GCA_030603595.1 Sedimentisphaerales bacterium
TCACGGAAAGTTACCGATGCACAGTTGTCCAATGTCAGAATCAAAAGGAATAAGTTTCATGGCGATTGGAACTACCAAATACTTCCAAGCCGATGACTGGAATAAGTTAATATCGGTAAGTTATTATTTTGCGCCTCCTAATGGTCGTCACCCCATCGTCTTCGTAATATGTGATCGCCCCGCTTAGCTTGTTTTGAACAGCCTTGTTGACAAGCACCTTGGCTGCCTTATCCAGATCCATGTCCGTTAAGGCCGTATCGACTTGCGCACTGACGGCATCGGCCCAGCCCGAACCGCCTTGTATGATCGTCCCGTCGGAAGTCTCGTATGCACAGCCGCACGCCACAAGCTTTCCAGTCGCCTGCCACAAGTCGTAAGGTCCGTTGCTCGCATTATCGGAACCTGATTTGACCGCACAGTTCTCAAGTACCGCAACAGCCCCGGAGCCGTTTACGATAATTCCGTATGCCTGCCCCGTATGGCCGCTCCCGGCTGCAGATTCAAGAATGCAGTTCTTGAAAACGGCACGGCTGTTCGATATGCAATAGACGGCTCCATTTCCTCTGTCCGATGTGTCGTTTCGCTGCGCACTGAAGACGCAATTACTATACGTACCGCTGCCTACTCCAAACAAAGCACGACAATCAACACTACTTGTGTACGTCCCGTACGCAATAAAGATACAACCTTCGATAACAACTCTCTCGGCGGCGCCAAAATTGCAGCCGTCGTATTTACCTCGGATACTGCTGCCCCGCACAAAGACATTCTTGGCCCCATAGCCGTACAGCCCGTTGTATCCGCCGTAGAGGTCGCAGTTCTCGATGACAACGTTCGTCTTGCTGGATAAATCGACGGCCTTTGCCAGCACCGCCAACGCTTCAACGGCCAAATTGCGCAGAACGCTGTTATCAGCCGCCACAACGCCTGTGCCGCTCGCCGGAATAATCCTCGACTTGTGGCGATTGGTGCCGATCAACGTCAGAGCCTTGCCGCCGAGACTAACGTTCTCAGCATAGTCCCCCGGCCAGACAATAATGCTATCACCGCCGGCCGCTGCTGAGACCGCTGCTCCTATTGTCAGCTTCGCATCGTTGGCAAGATTCACAGGGTACTGGCCCGCATGACCGCTGTTAGAATCACTGCCGCTTTTGGCAACGTGCCAGATATGGCTCGAATCCAGGAAATACATTTTCGCTCCTTTCGGAAAATCCGCTTGACCCTTACTCTACACTCCAGCTTACGCCTCTTCGGTCCACGTCCCGTTTTTAGCGATTGCCGCCCAGTCCCCGTTTGAATCGGCAACAAGTGTCAAACACTCTCCGATAGCATTCGCCGATTTATACCTATCCGCAGTCTGTCCGCTGTCGTCTCGAATAGTCGCCGTGCCGGGATCAACCCGAAGCTCCTGCGCCGCCTGGACCGCAAAGGTAAATACCGTCCCCGCCGATGCCGATGCAGGCAGCGTGAGTGTAACGGCGCTCGTTGCGCCGAGGTTGCTGTGAACACTACCTGATTCGGCCTCCGCCAGCGTATCGTCGTTCGTATGCGCTTCAATCGTTTTCTTGACCCCGCCGGCCTCGTACGGCACTGCAACATTATGGCCTGCCCGACAATCGACTATCGAATCGATGTCTCCGCCGGATGTGGTTACTGTCGCCAACCGAACGTGAGGTGTCGTTGCCATTGCCGGAAAGCCGCCGTATTCGTCCGTAACAAGATTGCCGGACGAATCCAGATAGATGTAAATGTCGCTCTTATCATCCGCCAACGTATTGGCCGAAGATCCTCCATAACTAACCAACTCCGTGCCAAGCCAGAATTTGCCCGCCTTGACTCCGATGTCCAGCCCGCCCTCGTCATATACACGCAGGTCATTCGCCCGCTGACTCGCAAGCAGCAGCCGATACAGCAGTTTGCGAAACTCCAGATAATAGGGCGCCGTGCCCGTTGCTACATACTCGACCCCGGTCTCGCTGTCGGATTGGATGTTCAACAACTCATTGTCGGATGGATATACCTCTGCCATTGTATTCTCCTTGTCACTGCCTCACGAAACGCTCAGCACCAATTGATTTGTTATTTTATCGAATGAAGAGATAGTTACGCTCTCGGCCGGTCTGGCCACGGGTATCACTACCACTTCACCGCTCTCGCTGGACGCACTTTGATTTCCTGCCGAGTCGCAGACTCGAACGGCGAATCTGTAGACACCGGCCGACAGAGGCGGACTCACCCATTCAATCCCGTCCGCATCCAGGCCGAACTGACCGTTGCCGAGACTACCCTTTCCAAATCCCACAGCAGCGGCCGAGTCATAGCCAAAATCCACTGCGCCGAATCTGCTCATTGCGAACCCGGCTTTGTCCTGCCAACTCGGCCAAATCTTGATCGGCCGATCGCTCAAAGGCTCAGTGTAGTCAATCTCGCCCGTCCCCCTGTCAAAGTAAACTTGAGCAATTGCGTCAATCGGCAGGTTCTGGCTACGCAACAAGACTATTCGGACGCGCCCGTTGTCGACCTGCAACGGAGCAATATGGCTGCTGAAATCCGTATCCGCCTCGTCGGCCTCGACGGCAAAAACCTCGACCCGAACTGCCGTATCCAAAGACGTCGGTATGTGAACAACCATCTGTCTTTGCTCGCTATCAACCGTTGCCCCCGCATATCGACCGTTCACATAGACCTGATAGAACTTCCCCGCCAAAGACGACCGCCACTTCACCAGAACTGCCCGCGGGACTCCCACATACCCGCCATCCGCCCGAATGCCCCCGGGCATCTCCAACGCCCTAACAAATTCTATCCCGCTACTTGTCAGTCCCATCGCCGTCAAACCTTTCACTGCGTCCCTTCTGTCATTGTGAATCCCTATTTGTCATTCTGAGCGTCAGCGAAGAATCTGGGTTGTCATGCTAAAGAACGTTTCATAGTTATATGGTTCGTTCGCTGCTCGCCCGGATGCTTCATTTCACTCAGCATGACAACGGGGTCTAAACCTTCAACTGCGTATAAATGATTTCATAGTCGATTGATACACCACTGCCGCTTGTTCGCTCATTGCTCGTGTTGAAAGAGTCCATCCGAACATCGCCGAATTCACTGCCGCTGCCGACCTCCAGAGTGTGCGTGTCGCCGTCCATAAAGGCCGAGATTGCATCGATTTTACCATTAAGTTCCGCCTTGCTTCTGACCCGCAGAATACCCTTCTGCCTTATCTGCCTGCCCCGCCCGCCTAAGTCAATGCTCAACACCCCATCAAGCCCGGGCACCGCCCGCTCTATCGAGCCCCGGCTGAAACTGCCAGGCTCGATCTCCAACTGCTGCTCATCGAACAATGCCTGTCCATCTAAACTAACGCTCATCTGATTCCTCTTTTCTGCGGCAATCAATAATCAATCGTTAATCCCGCACGAGCTTGCCGGAAGCCCCGATCTTCGTTACATCCGCGATACCATCCGAGCCCACATCGACGCTGAACCGGCATCGTTCCCGTGCCCTTTCAAAAAGTTTGCGGTAATGCAGGCTCTTCTTCCAAAAACTCTCGTCCTCGGACTTGCTCGCCAACATTGCATACACAAACGAGACAACCGCAAAAACAGATGTCCGCCTCAGAGCCTGCGTGTCCAGAACATCCTCAACCTCTATATCACTGGCCGGATTGCCCGGCCGAACTCCGAAATACTCCGTCAGTTCAAATGCAACCTCCCGCGCTTGAGGACCAAACGTGCTGATGCGATAAGATACGTCCGTCCCCGCAGGAGGTGCTATCGCGTCGTCGTCCGAATCCGATCTGATGACAGAGACTGTAAGCTGCGTAGCCGAATCCACGGACACTATTTCATATACCCCGTCCAGCGAACCGTCGGCGGACCTCAAATAGACAGCCCCGCCGCCTGCAACCTGCGCATTTACAAAATCGCCGCCCGTATCGGTAAACGTCGTCCCGCTAAGCGTCCCTCCCGTCCCAGCCGACAGAACCTGCCACGGCAAATGCAACTCACCGAACAGAACCGGCTCATATTTCAGAATATCCGCATCGTTGGAAAAACTAATCATTGTCTCGAACTCCCTTCAACAATATAGGCCTAACCTGCAATTTTGCAGAACTCATTCAAGATAAGGCGGCCTAAGCGCCCAAAGAGCCGTCGCCCTTTGAGCGCCGCCGCCACGACGCATCTCTGCGCCTTTGCCCGTGCCTCGCGATTTAGCTTGTGCCCAAATCGCGGATAAGACCGTGGGCCGCTTCGTTCTTCAGTTCCACCGTATATTCCCCGATCAACTCGCCGCACTCATAATCGCCGCTGCTCGCCAGGGGCTTGAAATGAAAGCTGCGCCCCGCCAACGGCGGCACATTAACGCGAGATGAATCGATAAGCAATGCAGCATCCTTCGGAAGCCACCGAGTCGTAATGATCCGGCACACTCCAAAGTCGCTCTCATAGACGCTGACCATATCGGTGAAAGTCGTGTCGTTCGCTCCGAACGTTCGGCTGTCGGCACTGAAGGCGTTTATCTTTCGCTTCTGAAAGCCGCCGACGATGATCAGATCAACATTCCCATTGCTGCTCTCCCAAATCTGCCTGAGCACGTAGTTGATCTTGTCCTCGTCAAGGGCCGTACCCGCTGGAAACCCGCTGTCGCCGGTATGAAACACGTTCGTCGAGAGGTGCTGGACTATACCCTTCATCGACCTCCGCACAGAACCGCTGCCCTCGGGATTGCTCGCTGGCTGACCGCCGTTGATGACCGTATTCTCCAAGTCACGCAGCATCTCCCGCAGCCGCTCCTGCTTCTGATAGTCCATCTCGTCGGCCAGGCCCAACTGGCTCGCAGCCATATCAGTCCCACTGACCTCGATCGTCTTGGTGAAGATCTGCGTGTAGTTGCCGCACCTGCTGCGATTCGTGAACCTTGCAGTCGGTGTGTCCGCTCCTTCAAGGGCTGCATTGCCTAAAATATTGATCACCTGATTGTCCGCAAGGTCCTCCGGCGTCGTCCCGCCATAACCGCGAACGACCGTCAGCGTGTTCGTGCTGATGCCCGTCACCAGCATCAATTCCTCCGAGCCTTCCGCCTGAATCTGGTCGCCAACACGAAATCTGCCGCCGTTATCGACCACAAAATCCGTATCGGCAGCCGGGTCCGTATAGGTGCTGTCGTTGATAGCATCCTTGTTCGGCAGCAGCGCATCCTCAAGCCATTCGTGATGCGTGCTCATCGCCTCTCTCATCGGGTTACCCAATGCGTCCAGCAACGGCGTTTCATAAGGCGATATAATCCCGATCAAATCAGATACGTCCTCCGCCAACTCCGGCAGAGTCGTACCCGCTGAATAAGTCGCTTTTCCTGTAAAAGCCATTTCTTCTTCTCCTTGTCCTTGTCATTCCTGCGCAAGCAGGAATCCATTCTCTTTTTCTCTTAGTGTCCCCGCCATGGGTAGTGCCTTAGTGGCTAATTCTCACAAATAACTCCTTCGCAGTTTCAGATACTCTTGCAAGTCCACCCGATTGCCCGTCGTCGCCGCCTTCTTGGCGGCTCTCTCAAGGACTGTTTGGCTGTTCTGCACGCGCTCCCTAACTCCCGACGTTTTCTTGGACGCAGAAGCCCTGCTACCCTCTGCAAACAAATATTGCTTCTCTCTCTTCAACTGCTCGATCACGCCGTCCAGATCCGCTTGAGGCTCACCTTCCAGCTTGGCTTTGGCAAGCAACACCGCTGCCTCCAGATCAACAGCACCACATCCCGCCAGCTTCCTCACTATTCTCTCCTCGCTGCGAATGCTGTCCAGCTCTTCAGCTATCCTGGTCGCCTGCGATTTCGCCTCCGCCAACTGCTCGGCCAATGACTCGACCTGTTTCTCGGCATTCTGTGCCCTCTTTCGGTAGCGGATTGACTCGGCTACCGGAACAAGCTTCAACTCGTCGCCGCTTGTTCGCTCTTCTGTCTCAGACAGCACCTCTTGCGATTCTATCGCGTTCATAAACATCTCCTTTTCTGTCATTGTTACGACTCTGTCATTCTCGTGCTTGTCATTCCACTCCACTTGTCATTCTGAGGCGCAGCCGAAGAATCTGGCCTGTGACACCAAAGAGCGCTGCATAGTCACATGGTCTGTCCGCTTCTTACCCGGATGCTTCGTTTCACTCAGCATGACAATGGGGCGCTCCTAATAACTCTAATCTTGGCTCTCAGCTTCATAGCCCAACTCTCTAAGCACCTGCTCAGTCGATACACCCAATTCTTTCTTGATCTGTGCCTCTTGCAGCTTCTCGGTCATGTTCTCGGGCAGGGGACTGGGAAAGACGATGTCAACCTCTCTGTCCGCCACAGAAGTCCTGTATATCCCTGCCGTATCGAGCATCGAAAGAACCATCCGACAAATCTTCTTGAGCCCTTCGCTGTATGTGAACCTCTTTCGCTCGTTCCTCGATAGCATCCCCATAAGCGTCAGCCTCAAAGCCACAGCACTTGTAAGGTTGCCCACCTTGCCCTTCAAAATCCCCGCCACAACCGGCGTAACTCCGCTGGCCTTATCCATCGCTTCTCGCATCTCCTCAATGTGCAGGCTCTCGCTCGGGGCTCCCGTATCTCCGCCAAATTCCTCAATCGAAGCATCCGGATTATCCGTGTACCACATCCGCCCCGGCGAGATCGGCTTGTTCTCAAAGCCTTCTATCCCTTTCCCCAAGTACATCTTGAACGACTGAAACGTAATTCTGCTCGCCCTGTCGCTGAGTCTCGTATTGAGCTCGTCCTGCAGCGACATCAACGGCTCGACGTCGCTCAGTCCCTCATAATAATAAGGCTGGGCGACGTTCTGGATATGCACCACCGGTAGAAAGCCCCACGGCAACTCGCCCTCGGCCACAAGGGCCTTGTCCTCATACCGCTGCCAACCGAGTGCAGAAGTAATCTCTGTCACCGAAACAACTGCCCGCGTATCACTGCCCCGCTTGCCGCCGGACAATATCCGCGATAGAAACGAACTCTTCCCGCTCAGAGTGTTTCTCTTTTGCGCGAAGTGCTGCACGTAATATCTGGTTATCTTGTAATCGTCTTCATCCAGGACAGGCAGTGCTCTCGGCGCCTCGACCAATTCAAGGCCGATCGACTTCGCCAATTGCAGCACCTCGTCGAACTTGTCGCTCCCATCTACACGGGAGCCGGCATCGCCCGAGCGAGCTTGGTGATTGGTGAAGTGATCTGTGCGTGCGATAATGTCATCGTCAGGCCTGACGAAACAATCGACAAAGCCATAGACACTTCCGAGCACCGCCATATCCTGAAAGAAGCTAATCCCCCCGTTAGCCGCGAACAATGCCTTTATAACCGCTTCAATTTTTGCACTCGTTGACTTGTCCGGGGATTTAGAAACAAAACTTATCGGCTTGCCGAAAAGAAAATCGACCGCCGCATTGATACGCCACGCAATATCGTTCTCGATCACTACTTCTTTTCGTTGTATGTCTTTCACCGGCCGAGCACCGAGCACACCCGCATTCGCTAAGTGCAGCAGCCCCGTTATCCGCGCAGGCAGCCCGTATTCCTGGGCTTGGACGTAGCACCGCCCCGATTCGCTAACCTTCCTTTCGCAGGGCCCGCTCGCCTCAACCTTCGGGTTGGCGTAATACTCCCAAAGCCGCCCGAAGTGCCTCTGAATGTTCACCGACTGTTCGTCAACGAGCCACTCAACATAATCCGCCGCAAGCTTGTCCTCGCCGGCCCTCTTGAAAATATCGAGTTCAAATCCCATACTCAACTCCATCAAAACTTCCAGTTTTCAGCTTTCAACTGCCGGACGCCAAAAAAATGACGTCCTTCTACAATTGGACGAACCTGCGCGTTTGAGTCGAAATTTCACGATTTTTATGTCACCCCAATTGCCGTAACTCTCAACTGTAAAAGGAATAAAAAAATATTTCAAATTTCCGATTTTTGCTTCCAGACCCCTGCGCATTTGGTTGAAATTTCACGATTTTGGGCCCAACCTACCGCAAAAAGAGGCCTGCCTCGCAACGCCGATCCTTGGTTACTTTTCAAGTAACCCCCTGCGCATTTGATTGAAATTTCGCGATTTCCGGCCCAGTCATTGCGAGCGCAGCGAAGCAATCCATATTTAGCCTGCGGTTTTACCGCAGGTTGCGGCCCCCTCCAAAAGCGGTGCAATCATCCCCAAAACCCGCCAAACACCGTTTGATTGTTTGACATGACCGGTCTTGGTCGCGATAATTGTCTTTGTTGGCATTACGTCCAGACAAGACAGGTATAACTGTTGATACCGGCAAAACCAGCCCTCTGTCATTCCCGCGAAAGCGGGAATCCAGAGAACCAAATGCGATTGAGACCTCATTTTGTTACACGCTCTACGAAAGGCAGGCCAAATATGATCTCTTCCAAATCTACAGTATCGCACCGCGTAATAGATGGATTCCTTGTACTCCTCTGCATCGCGGCTGTTCCGGCTATCGCAGCAGTACCGCTGCCCAAGCTGAATATCCCCAACGGCTTCGGCGTTAATATCCATTTCACCGGCGAACCTGTGGACCTCGATCTAATCCGCGACGGCGGCTTCAAGTTCGTCCGAATGGACCTGGGCTGGGGAGGTATTGAGAGAGAAAGGGGCACTTACAAATTCGAGAGAACCGGCTACGACGCCCTGACCCAAGGCTGTATGAAACGAGGAATTCGCATACTCTACATTCTCGACTACAGCAACAAGCTATACGAGTCCGACCGCTCCGTCCGCACTGAAGAAGGCCGAAGAGCCTTCGCCGCCTTCGCCCGGGCCGCCGCCACCAGATACAAAGGCAAAGGCATACTCTGGGAAATCTGGAACGAGCCTAACATAAAGCAATTCTGGACCCCTCAGCCGAGCGTTGATGATTACTGCAAGCTCGTCGAGACGACCGCACCGCTCGTCAAAAAGGCCGACCCCTCCGGCCTGCTCGTGGCGGGTGCAACGTCCGGCATTCCATTCGACTGGCTCGAAGGCTGTTTCAAGAAGGGCCTGCTCGAATGGATTGACGTCTTGAGCGTCCATCCATATCGCTCGCAGCCGCCGGAGACCGTAATCAAGGACTACGCCCGCCTCCGCGAACTAATAAGACGCTACGCCCCCAAAGACAAGAAAATCCCCATCATCTCAGGCGAGTGGGGCTACTCCAACATCAATTGGAACAAGGCCCGCCTCTCCGACGAGAAGCAGGCCCAGTATTTGGCCAGAGAATTCCTGATCAATCTCTATCAGAAAATCCCCGTGAGTATCTGGTACGATTGGAAGAACGACGGCACAAACCCGGATGAACGCGAGCATCACTTCGGAACGGTGATGCACGACCTGGCGCCCAAAGCCGCTTACACAGCCGCAAAAAATCTATCTCACAATCTCGCCGGTTTCAGCGTCGATAAACGCCTGGATCTGCCAAGCGACAAGGACTTCGCTCTTCTGTTCAGGAAAGGCAATCGGGAGGCGGTCGCCTTCTGGACAACCCAGGACGACCACGACGTGACCTTGCCCTTGCCACCAGGCCGGGGCTTGCTGATTGATATGCTGAGCAGCGCAAAGGCCCCTGCGATGCCTTCCTGGAAAGAGAAGGGCCTGACCATCACCGCATCCCAAAGCCCACAGTACATACTCATCGACCAAGATTAGACTGCCGCTCTATCAAAGTGCCCTGGTCACGATATCCTTGACCTCGCGGTTGATATTCTCTGTAAAAGGACCGGGCTGGAAATACACCCGATGAGAGCTAAACCCCTCGTAGCCGCCTTCGCGGACGATGCGCTCGTCCGGCTACCTGATATCTTCTTTCTGCAGAAGCTCGATAATCTCTGCCTTGGTGGGCATGGCTTCAACAGAACCGAACTTCGAGCAGGCCAATGCCCCGGCCGCCGATGCGAACTTAACCGCCTGGCGAATGTCGTCTCCCACAGCACAAGAAGCAGCCAGAGCGCCGGCAAAGGCATCGCCCCTGCCCGCCTGATCGACAAGTTCCACGTCAAAAGCCGGTATCTGATCGGCGCCGTCTCTATGCACAACCATACAACCCCGTTTGCCCATCGTTATTACTGCATACTTCACGCCGCGGGCGACAATATCCGACCCGATCAGTTTCGCAGTGCGTATGCTCGCTGTGGATTGGTCGGTTATCTCCGCAGCCTCGCAAAGATTCGGGATAAGGATGTCAACCGAGAAATACTCCATCGGAAGATCGCCGTCGCTCTCGCCGCCGATGCACCGCGATTCTGTCGGCCTGACCGGATTAAGGATGATCTTTGTCCCGTGCACCTTCGCGCAACGGATAGCCTGAACAATCGCTTCATGCGGCAATCCACCGTGAACCAGGCACACATCGGCATCCGAAATAACCTGCTCGCCGGCGTCGATATCATGAGGCTGCAAAGCACTGTTGGCCCCGGAGTAGAAACAGGCTGCATTTTCCCCCGTGCTGCCGACAACCGTTACGACAACGCCCGTATTCATCGCCTCGGCAACGCAGACATACTCGGTATTGACCTTGAACTCCGCCAGGCTCTTCCTTGCCATCGCGGCAAACGAGTCCCCGCCGACCTTGCTGATAAGATGCACCTCGCAGCCGCAAAGCGCCGCCTGCACCGCCTTATTAGGCCCCGGACCCGTAACACTGTAAGACAGAGCAGAGCCGGCAACGCTCTGACCGGAAGATGGAATCTGGCTGCACCGCACCGCCATATCAACGTAAGTGCCGCCGATCACAACGACTCTGGGACTCCTTCCCGTCATTTTCGCCACCTGCTAAAACAAAACTGCCGTTGACTCATCGCCACCCCCCAGGTTTCGAGAAATCCTTTTCACACGCACAGTATAACCGCCTTATGCACAGATGCAAGACTTTTATTTGCTGAATCTCGCCTTCATAAAGCCCGCAGTCGGGCTGTCGAAAAAGTTCGAATTCACCACGAAGGGTGGCACGGTCAAACTTGTTTGGCCGTGTCCAAACACCGAGAATCGGGGTTCGTGCCATTGGCCCGTCATCGCTATGGGGTTTTTCAACGGCCCCGCAGTCGGGTAATCTTCTCGTAGATGCAAGGAATCATCGTCACGATGAGATTAACATGGCAAAGCGGTGTGCCCGGGCAGGTCCCGCAGGGGGGGGAGAGGGGCGCCCGAACCTCAGGCGCCCCTCAATGAGTATTTCTATTTTATTTTCTTTTCCCACGGATCAACGCCAGGGAACTCAGGCCCAAAAGAAGGATCGTCGCCGGCTCCGGCACCTCGACGATGTAGTCTTGCTTGCACCCATTGACAAAAGCCCTCAGTTCAGCTCTCGGACCCATGCCGTCCAGAGAATGTAACATGCTGTTGGCCAGACTGATATCCACGTTTTCACAGCGGAAGCCAGGCAGCCCGGCCGTGCTATCGACCGCAACATCCCACATAAAGGGCGATTCGGGCAAATCTTCATAGATAATTTCCCACACAGCCACCGCAAAGGCCTCGGCGTCGTTGTTCTGCTGCGTCGTAAACGACTCGCTCGCCACCCATGCCTCGTCGAAATATCTACCCCACAACTCGCTCAGATACCCCGCCTTCTCCAAACCGATCTTCTCCCCCAGGAGAGTGATCGGTTCCAGTGGGCTCAGA
>JAUVXL010000305.1 GCA_030603595.1 Sedimentisphaerales bacterium
ATGCCGCCTGTCGCCCGATAGAGCGAACCTCCAGATATAGAGCGAGCCATGCCTCTTTATTGAGCGGGTCAACTATTTCGGCTTGAGACCGCAGCCGATTCAGGACCTCCAATTCCAAATCAAATCGCGGTCCTTCGGGCATCCCCGCAAAGGGCCCATGGGGCCTCTGAAGATCCCTTAGGAGCCGCTCGGCACGCTGCAAAGCGTCATACACCGCCGTTGGACTGCCCGGCTCGCGGTTCTTCCTCTCTTCCTGAGAACGCCAGTCCATCTGGACCATCTCTCGAAAGACCGCATCAGCCGGGCCCTGTTGAGCAATTGCATGCCTCGCCTGGACGAGAAGCCATATTATCAAGAAGATTGCCTCAAGTTTATGCCGCTCGATTGCCCTAATCATAACCAATTCCCCAAACAGATTTCTTCAAGCACGCAACACTGTTACTATATTAGCAGATTTTTCGCCCGTTGCACCGGTTTACCTGCAAAATTCTTCGGTTTGTCGATAGCTTACTCGTCCTGTTGCACTTTTTGCCTGCAAAAACGAGAAAAATCCTGTATTCTAAGGTCATTGATTGTATCGCTATCTCGAAGCAGAGCGGTGCTTCTATGCGATACGACTGAAGGTCAACCAAATAGTGCATAAAAAGACTGAACACATGTTGACCCGATCTACAGGAGTGCTTTAGTGAAGTGTATAGGGAATCCCGGATAATACGAAAGTCGCCTGAGAAAAGGATTTGCAAAGAGAATTTAATCAGAGGAAAACATTCATGACGTCATTACTAAATGCAGCCATACTCTTAACGGCATTTCCCGCAAGTCCGTATATAAAAGAAAATCCGTATGCAATTCAAGCTTTGCCGGGCGGCTTTGTCAAGGCTGATGTAGTCAGTTACTCCTATGTGCCCAACCGCTACTGGACGTTGGAAGAGGCCAAAGGGATCCTGCCATATCTATGCGAATACGAACTGATGGCATGGAGCGGAGATAAACCCCTTGATGCCTATCACAGTGAGAACATCCGCCGCATTGATCTCGCTTCGCAATGGTCCACAGCGATCATGTTCTACGCCCGTCGCCTCGATTTTCGCGATGAGATTATAAACCTTATGCTGCGCGCTTACAGTCATAGGCAACTGTTCATCCTGCGGGACTACTGGCAGCCGGGTAACGACCATGAACCTTTCGATAAGACGCTCGACCTTCTTACCATGCTCTGGAGCAGCAGGGATAGAGCATTTATCAGCCCGGAAGGGGACCGCGCAACCGGCCGGCAACTAATTAACAATATCCTCATAGTCAAAGCCGGTGACGAAAACTTCTGCTCTCTTCGCACCAAAGGGCTCGAAGCAATCTACAGTACATTCAAACGACGGATTCAAGCCCGAGTGATGGATGGACAAAGGCCTTTTTCCCACATCAAGGCGTGGTACAATCTGGTCGGCTGGCCGGCCTGGAATTTCGGTAGCTGCTGGGCAAGCTGCCAAAATGACTTCACAAAACACGGACGCTCAAAACTCCCTGCCAATACCGAATTCATCGGTGTCGATACGTATGACTACTGGCCGCTCGCGATTGGATTTGACCCGATCGATTCGGCCAATCGCAGCAAAGTCCTGGGGCGCGTAGCCGAATGGCACAGTATCCGCACACAATACTATCCTGAAGGAGTGGACACCTCTGTCTGTAAGAATGCAAATGATCCGGCCACATGGACGCCGGAATGTTGGAGTGACACACACGCCCTGACCAACGCCGTTCGTCTCGCCGAGGCCGACAAGGCCATGATGATTTACATCGCCCTCTCCAGCTCCCTGCCGGGCCACTATACAACGCCCGTTGAGACAATGGACGCCTATTATGACAACTGCAAGGCCGGCTACCCTGCTAAAGACGTAAGTTTCATCGAGAACCGGGTTTGGGAAAATTCTTGCTCGCATCGTTCTTGTGCACAACAGTTTACCGTCGCAATGTATGATTGTCAATCCGGGTGCTCAAACAAGCATAAGGCGTTGTCAGGCGTTATCGGCCGGCACAGTCAAATCTTCCAAAAACACATTTGAATCATCCGGGCGATTTGGTTATGATAGCGCGCAAATGCCCGGCCCGGATTCGCCTGAGACATCGGGGCCGGCCGTTGTCTGCGGCAACCTAACGTCTAACGCAGAAGACTCAGACTTGGAAAGGCAAACCTATGAAACGTATTGCACGACGAGATTTTGTTAAGGGTTCGCTAATTGCAGGCCTGTCCCTCGCCATGCCGTTCTCCCGCGCCCGCGGGGCCAATAACGATATTCGCGCCGCCGTCGTCGGCATTCACAACCAGGGCGCAAATCACATCAACTGGTTTCGCAACATCCCAGGCGTCCGAGTCGTCGCTATATGCGACCCCGACAAGCAGGTCCTCGACCGCGAAGAGAAAAAGTTCAAAGACCGAAACGAAACGGTCGATACCTACATCGACTATCGCAAGCTGCTCGAAGATAAGACAATCGACGTCGTTATCACCGCCGCCCCCAACCACTGGCACGCCCTGGTAACCGTCTGGGCCTGCCAGGCCGGCAAGGACGTCTATGTCGAAAAACCCGTCTCGCACAATATCTGGGAAGGCCGCCAGATGGTCAAGGCCGCCCGCAAGCACAACAGAATCGTCCAGGCCGGCACCCAGCGGCGATCCGATACCGGATTGCCCGAGGCCATTGAATACATCAACCAGGGCAACCTCGGCAAAATCCGCGTTGTACACGGCATAGTCTATGTCCGTCGCGGCAGCATCGGCAAGGTCAACGGCCCTCAACCGATCACAGAATCGGTGGACTACAATCTATGGTCCGGCCCAGCCCCCATGACACCACTGACGCGAAGGAGACTGCACTACGACTGGCACTGGGTCTGGCCCACCGGAAACGGAGACTTCGGAAACAACGGTATCCACTTCATCGACATCTGCCGATGGTTCATCGGAGCCGATAAAGTCGCGCCTCGCGTAGTAAGTATAGGCGGGCGCTTCGGCTACATCGACGACGGAGAAACACCAAATACGCAGATCGTTTTCTACGACTATAAGCCCGCCCCGATTATATTCGAGGTCCGAGGGCTGCCCCACGCAAAGGGCGACGCCGCGATGGATGAATTCCGGGGCACCCGCGCAGGAACCGTCGTCCAATGCGAAGGCGGATATTTCGTCGGCGGATGGGCTTATGACAACGCCGGCAAGAAAATCAAGCAATTCTCGCGGACCGGAGGCAGCGGACATCACGCCAACTTCATAAAGGCCGTCCGCAGCCGAAAGAAAAGCGACCTCAACGCCGAGATTCTCGACGGCCACCTCTCCACCGCACTATGCCACATGGGCAATATCTCGCACCGCCTCGGCAAGACAATGCCCGCCGAGCAAATCGCTGAAACAGTCAAGGCCAACAAAGACTTTGCAAACTCATTCGAGCGACTGGAGAACCACCTCAAGGCCAACCATGTAGATTTCAAACTAACGCCAAGAACAGCCGGCCCGACGCTGAAAATGGACCCGGAGAGAGAAACATTCGTCGGAGATTTCG
>JAUVXL010000168.1 GCA_030603595.1 Sedimentisphaerales bacterium
TTAAATTAACCGGGCTTCGCCCGGGACTTTTACAATAGCCTCACCCTGTCATCCCCGCGAAAGCGGGGATCCAAGGACAAAAGACTGGATTCCTGCTTTCGCAGGAATGACAGATTCTCCATATTGCCCATTTTGCCTAAATAACAAATTCCTATGCGCTCAAGTTACACAAAACGGCCATGCCGGCACAGATCAATGATCCATCCATTACCGTATTCTTATCCGACTTCAAAGCGGACGAATTCCTTGATTTTCGCCTCTCCGCCGGCCTGTTTTGCAGCGTCGGCAAGGACCTCGGCCACCGACTTGCTGTCGTCTTTTACGAACGGCTGCTCAAGCAAGCAGTTCTCGGCGAAGAATTTCCCCATCTTGCCTTCGATGATCTTCTCGATGATCTGAGGCGGCTTGTTCTTTGCTTGCTCGGCGAAGATCCCCTTCTCACGCTCGATATCCTCAGCGTCGATGCCGTTCTTATCCAGGGCGGCCGGCTTTGTTGCAGTAATATGCATGGCAATATCCGCCGCAGTCTGCCTGACATTCTCAGCCCCGGCAATGTTGTCGTCACTCGTTTCGATGCGGACCATCGTGCCTACTTTTCCGTTGAAGTGGATATACGTGCCTATTAATCCACACCCGTCCACAGTGAATCTCTGGAAATCGCCAACCTGCATCTTCTCGCCCGTCTTGCTGACCGTTTGCGTCAGCACGTCGTTAAACTTCTTTCCGTCGAGTTCGGTATCGAGAACGCGCTCGGCGCCCTTCTCGGCAGAGCACGCCTCGGCGTAGTCCAGCAGCTTGTTCGACGTTGCAACGAAGTCGTCACTCTTGGCCACGAAATCAGTCTCGCAGCAAATGCTCGCCATGACAGCTTGTTTGCCGTCGTCGGCGGCACGGCAGACAACCAAACCCTCAGTCGTCTCTCGCTCGGCTCTCTTGGACAAAGTGGCAAGACCCTTCTTTCTGAGAAAATCTATGGCCTTCTCGATATCCCCATCGCTTTCAGCAAGCGCCTTCTTGCAATCCATCATTCCCTGTCCGCTCATCTTTCGGAGCTTCATAACCGTAGAAGCTGAGATTTCCGACATTTGGCTAACTCCTATTTCATAATAATCATGATCATTTACCGGAGATTGGCTTCTCTGCACACCTCAACATTGCGCCGAGATACCCGGCTGGTTCGGTGCTCAGGCGGCTTGATTGATCAGGGCGTCGTCTGCTCCGGTTTTGCTTGCTCGGGCCCCGGTTCAGTCGGCGCCGGCTCCGGATTCTCAACCGCCTTCTGCTCAACCGTTGCAACCGCCTGCGACTTGTCCACCCCGATAGCGCCTTCTGCTTCTCCACCCGCAGGGGAGGCCTGCGCCGAAGCCTGAGCTCGCGCCAGCGTAGGCCGTCTCGAAGGGCGCGCCTTTCTCGGGCGAGGCTGCACCGGCTCGCGACGAGCCGAAACCATCGTCTTGCCAATCGCCACCGCATCGGCAAGCTCATTAAGTATCAAGTCAACGGCCCGGATGGAATCGTCGTTGGCCGGGATGGCGATATCAACGGTGTCAGGATCAGAATCGGTGTCAAGCAACCCGACCGTTGCAATACCCAGCTTCTTGGCCTCTCTCAGCGCCAAGGCCTCCTTGCGAGCGTCAACTGCAACAACCACACCGGGCAAACGAGACATGTTTCTCACGCCGGAGAGGTTGGCGGTTATTCTGCGCATCTCTCGCTTCAGCCTCGACGCCTGTTTCTTGCTCTCGCTCTCCAGCGTTCCATCTTCAGCCATACCTTCGAGCTGCTGTAGCCTCTGTAACTGCGAGCGTATCGTTCTAAAGTTTGTCAGCATGCCGCCGAGCCAGCGGTGCGAAACATAGTGCATCCCGCACTTCTGTGAGGCTGCTGCCACAGCTTTCTGGGCCTGACGCTTTGTACCGACAAAAACGACGTCTTTTCCCGAAGAGACGATTTCAACAAGCAGTTTCTTGGCGATCAGCAGGTTCCTGAGGGTCTTCTTGACGTCTATAATATGAATATTGCCGCGTTTTGCGAAAATGAAGGGTTCCATCTTCGGGTTCCACCGGCTCACGCCGTGCCCAAAGTGTACTCCTGCGTTTATAAGTTCACGAGCAAGCTCTTTAGCCACAAAAAATCTCCAAACAAACTTACAAAACTTCGGCTTCACCGCCACATACGGACGGTTAAACTTATGAAACTACCGCAAATCGCCGAATGTGTCAAGAATTTTTGTGAGAAGATTTTCTGCTAAATCCAGCAATACTTTGACCTTGTGTGCGGTAAAACGCACTTTTCTGGGTTTCGCGGCATAAATAACCCCCACTTCTCCGGCCTAATGCACAATTGGATGCTCGACTGCAACCTAATACCATACGGTGATTATGATATTGGGCTCGGTTTTTTTGCCCTGTACGTCGCCGGTAGTTATGTTAGTTCGCTTGATTACGACGCCGGGGTTTTCTTTGAGCCAGTTGCCGATCTGCTCCTCGAGAAACAGGATCGCACCGCCGTGCAGCTTCGTGAAGAAGGTCTTCATCCCCGTGATTCTCTCGGATGAGGTTGCTTGGGCAGCGGCCTTGGTTACAGCGCCTTTGGGCATCCGGATCTGTGCAGCCGGTGCCGCCGCTCGGGCCGCCGCCGGCGCTGCGGCGGGCGGACCACCCAAATTCAAAGGTGCGTGTGAAACGTTTGCCTTGCTCGGGGCAACGTTGTCCAGAGGGATGGGTTTGTCGAAGTCGTCGAACGGGATGGGCTTGTCGAGGTCGTCGTTCAAGGGAATCGGGCGATCAAGGTTGGGAACAGCAGGGTTCTTGAAGTCTGGGTTGTCCATAGTTTTTTTCTCCCGTAGAAATGCACTTTACAGACTCAAAAGGGACAGAACTAATATCAGAAATCTTGACCTTGGGCCTTCGCTCACCGGCGTAGCCTTGCCGGCTTCATCCTGCGTAATCTTGGGCACGGTTGCGGGCTTATCGCCACTGCCGGCCTTTGCCGTCTTAATTTCGCCCTTTTCAGTACTGATTCGCGGGTCGGAAGAATTCGCCGAGTCAGGTTTGTTCTGATCGCCCGCTTCAGTAGGCTCCTTGGCCGTTGGCTTCTCCGAGTTCTGCTCCCCGGCCTCCAGCGTGCTCTTGTTCTCATCGGACCCGGGTTTAATCATAATATCGCCGCTGCTCTCCTCCGGAGTCGTGCTGTTCTCTTTGGGCTCGGATTTCCCCTTAGCCACAGTGGTATCGCCGTCCTCATCGGGCTTGGCCGGCGCCGGCTTGTTCGGATCGCCTTTCGGGACCTCGCCGTCCGACTTCTCGCCTTCAGGCGGGGATTTCCCGGCTTTCGCTGTCGCGATGTCATCATCCTCTTCCGGCTGCTCCGACGACTTGCCAATAACCTTCTCAGCCTCCGCTACCGCCCGGTCGGCGACCTTGGCCCTCGCTTCGGCATCGGCTATGGCCGCCTCGGCGGCCTTGGCCTTGGCATCGGCCTGTGCCTTGGTCTCTTCGGCTTCGCCCTTTATCTGCAGTGCCTCGGCGGTGGCTTTTTCGGCCTCCTTGACCTTCGCATCGGCCTGAGCCTTGGACTCTTCAGCCTCTTTCTTAGTCTGCGTAGCGTCCGCAATAGCCTTGTCCGCAGCCACTTTGGCCGCATCGGCGGCCTTGGCCTTGGTATCAGCATCGCCCTTGGCCTTCTCGGCGGCCTTAGCAAGGGCGTCAGCCGCAGCCTTCGCAGCCGCGGCCTCTTCCTTCGTCTTGGTGGCATCCGCTGCAACCTTTGCAGCGGCGGCCTGAGCCTTATCGGCAGCCTTGACCTTCGCAGCAGCGTCGGCAGTAGCCTTCGCCGCGTCTGTCTTTACCTTCGCAGCATCGGCCGTGGCCTTGTCCGCCGCAGCCTTGGCAGCAACGGCGGCCTTGGCCTTGGCATCGGCATCGGTCTTCGCCGCCGCCGCATCAGCTATCATCTTCTGGGCCTCGGCCACGGTCCTTTTAGACCTGATCTTCGCTATTTCCGTCTCGCTCTCGGCCTTTTCTACCCGATCTTCAGCATCTCTCGTGGCATTGCGGGCAACTGCCTTCTCAGCCTCGGCCTCGAGACGCGCCTCTTCCGCTTCCTCGAGTATTCGCTCTTCTTCTTTCTTGCGGGCCTTGGACCCGAACGGGTCAAGACCGGCGTCTTCATCGTCCTTTGTCGTCTCGCCGCGTTGCCTCCTGACATCATCGAGCATCTCTTCCCGCGGGATACCCCCGGTTGAGATCGTCGGCGTTAGAATGAAAATCGTCTCGACCGCACGCTCCTCGAAATCTCTCCCGGAAAACAGAACGCCCAGCAGAGGAATATCTTTGAGGCCTGGAATGCCGCGAAAAACGTCACGCTTCTCAACCTTTCTCAGACCGCCGATGACAAGACTCTCGCCCGGCCTGATCCGGTTCTCCTTATTGTCAATTTGTTTCTTCGTGACAATAGGAACCTGCTTTATCCCCTCAGGCGTCAACTTTGAACCCAGCAGAATGCTTGTCTCAAGCCCAATGTAGCCATCGCCATAGACGTGCGGCGTGATTGTGAGCGAGTCAACCACGTCTTCGTATTCGGTCCTGGTCGTGAAGAACTCCGATTGGGCACTGTGAAGATACGTCGTTTGCAGAGGCACCTTCTGGCTTGAGAGCACTTTTGCCTGTTTGCCGTTGATTACCTCCAGTGTCGGATTCATCAATATCTTCAGATACCCTTCGGACTCGAGCGTATCGACCATAGCCAAGAAGTTTTCGCTCGAGCTGAGGTATCCGATCTGAAGGCCCATTTTCGCACGGCCCAGTTCGCGCAGCGAGCCCCCGGGAAAAGCCGCCGGATACGCAGGCGCCACAAGCAACGTATCAATAGCATCGCCGAACTCAGTGCCCGTCGGCTGGAGCTGGATGCCCTCGCCAAGAAGGTTTTGAATTGCGACCGTCGTTTCCCAGTCCAGGGTCTTGTCGGCATAGATCTCCGAGATCAAGCAACTGATCTTAACCTGAACAGGCGGAACATCGACCTCACGCAAAAAGTCAAGTACCGACTCGGTGTCTTCACGCGCCGGACATCGCACAATCAACTGATTTGTAGCCGGATTGCTGCTGACATTATAGTCCGGCTTGCGAGTTGACTTGCCCTTGGCGTCAAATAGTGTCGACGCAAACTGTGTATTAACAATTCCCTGCAGTTCCTGGGACGTGTGGTGCTGGCCGAAGTAGAACAGCTTGTACTCCAGCTTCCCACCGACCGTCTGCTCGAGGATCTTCGGCGGAGTAGTGAAGAAGTGCGGCAGAGGAATGTTGGGCTCCGGTGCGGTTTCCACCCTGCGCAGGTCTTTGATAATCCTTGTCGATTCCTTGCCCGCGTTATCCGTGCTTATATAATCCCCGCAACCTCCAACCGAAAGCGCGAGTAACACAGCCACAATCCCGGTCCACCACCGACCGCGACTCGTATTGTTGCTGCCACATTTCATAATAGCATAACCGTCCTTACTTTTCTCATCTACGTCAAAGCGCCAAAGCATACGTCTCGCGCCGTGATACATAGGTAGAGACGGTACGCGTTCTCATTCTATTGCATAATTCTTTATCGTCAAGTATATTCTGTTAAAATTAAAAAAAAGCCCTGTCCGAAACAGCGGGAAAATGTTGTTTTTTCTAGACAAAACCGCGATTTGCTGCTAATCTTCGAGGATTATGACAAGAAAATTGCAAAAATATATAACCGTCGGTTTTGTCTCTCTCGGATGCCCCAAAAACACCGTCGATTCCGAGCGAATGTTGGCCCAAATTGCACAGGCCGATCTGCTCATTACAAACGAGCCTGATAATGCGGATGTTGTGGTAATCAATACCTGTGGTTTTATCGCACCGGCAAAGGCCGAATCAATCGAAATGATAACCCGCGCCGTGCGCTGCAAAAAACGCGGCTGGGTGAAAAAGGTTATCGTTGCAGGCTGTCTTGCAGAAAGAATGGGAGACCAACTTTTTTCCGAAGTCGACGGCATAGACGCCGTTATCGGGCTTGATAAACGCGATTCAATCGTCCGAATAATAAAAGAGACAATTTCAGCCGAAGCCCCCGCCGCTTACCTAAGTAGCCACCGGAAGCGACATAGTGACATCCGCCTCTTGGATGATAGAACAAGATTGCTCATCACCCCGAGTCACTGGACCTACCTGCGCATCAGCGAGGGATGCAATCATAGATGCTCTTTCTGCACCATACCTTCGATACGCGGGCCCTTCCGAAGCAAGCCGCTGGACATAGTCTTGGACGAGGCCAATGAACTCGTTTCCGCCGGCGCCGTCGAACTCAATCTAATCGCACAGGACACCGCCAATTACGGCCGCGATTCAAACGATATGCCGGGCCTGACAACTCTATTAACCGAACTTGTGAAAGTCGAAACTCTGGCCTGGATACGCCTGATGTATCTCTATCCCGCAGGAATCGACGAAAACCTCATAGAAACAGTCGCCGCCAATCAAAAAATCGTCAACTACTTCGATATCCCGATTCAGCACGTCAACAACCGTATCCTAAAAGCAATGAGACGCCCGGAGAGCACCGAGCAGATACGACGACTAATCGACAACTTGCGAACCGCTGTCCCGGATGTAACCCTGCGGACAACACTGATAATCGGCTTTCCCGGCGAGACCAACGAAGAGTTCGCCCAACTGTTGGACTTTGTAAAGTGGGCGAAGTTCGATGCATTAGGCTGCTTCGCCTACTGTCGCGAACCAGGCACCGGCGCCGCCGAACTGCCCGGCCAGATCCCCGAACACATCAAGCAGCAGAGAGTTGAAGAAATTATGCTCGCCCAGCAGGAAATTGCATTCGCCGGGAACACGCAGAGAATCGGAGACAAGCTGGCCTGCCTCGTCGATTTCGCCGATAACAATACTGCCAACGGGCGTTACTACGGCCAAGCCCCCGAAATCGACAGCATCTGCATCATCAAAAACTGCTCGGCCAAGGCCGGAGAATTTGTCGAAACGAAGGTCGTCGCGACCAAAGACTATGACTTGATCGTCGAGCAACTTTAGCATTGAACTAAATTCGCCGCACAGGTAAACTCGGGACGATGATACGATTCATACCGAACATATTGACGTTCACGCGCCTCGTATTGACCGTTGTATTCCTGGTAATGATCCTGTGCAGCCCCGGCGTTGAGAACAAGAGCGTCTTCTTGACCGTTGCGTTTGTTCTTTTCGTCATCGCAGGACTGACCGACATCATCGACGGCAAAGTCGCCCGCAAGTACAACGTAACAAGCAAATTCGGCAGAATAATGGACCCCCTAGTGGACAAAGTACTCGTCTGTGGAGCATTTGTTAGTCTTGCAATCATTGGCGAACCTATATTATTCAACCTCAACGAACCTCTCCTGAACCTTATTCACTGGTCGGTGGCTGCCATAGTAATAGGCAGAGATGCCTATGTGACGATACTACGCCACGTCGCGGAACGTCAGGGAATAGACTTTGGGGCAGTACTTTCTGGCAAGCTCAAAATGTTCCTTCATCTCTTTGCCATCGGCACAGTCACGGTAAAAATGGCGCATGTTCCGACCGCACTATGGGGTTCTTGGTTTACCGCGGTCACATTCGTCATAATGCTAATATTAACACTGATATCCGGCTTGACCTACCAAATCAGATGGCAACGGTGCAAATCACTTGGAAAAACATGACTGGAGGCCAAGAGAATGGCACATTGAAGGCCGCCGCAGATGGGGATGACCCACACCGATTGCTTGTGCTGAAGGTCGCTGGAGAGCGCAGAAATCACAATTACTGACACTTGTGTTCGAAGATTTGGGCTCAGATGACTTCATATAAGCTCTTTGCTGTCGATATTGACGGAACCTTGTGTGTGCCTGGGCAAGAAATACCGCTGCAGGTCATTCAAAGCCTGAGAAAATGCGCCGAATCAGGAATATTGATAGTGCTTTCGACGGGGAAGCAATTCAAGAACATCCAACATCTTTGCCATAGCATTGGGATTGAGGGCCCCGTCGTTACATGCAACGGAGCGATAACAGTGAGAGTCAGCACACAAGAAAGGTTGTGCTCGCATTTCATGCCGAAAACGTTATATAGGACCATCGTTTCAGATATCGAGAGTGATGACCGCGCTAATATAGCGGTATTCACCGACAACGACATTGCATGCACTGGGATAAACCTCGCCTCGGAGATTCTGAATTCAATTGGCGAGCCGACAACCCTTTTGGTTAATTCTCTGCTCGACTTGTCCACGGAAAATGTTGCCAAAGTACTTGTAGCTGTCGAAAATCCGAAGACGCTGAGATGTCTGTATGATCTGTACTCTCGCCAATATGCGCGAGACTGTTCTGTCACAATTACCAGCGATAAGTTTGTGGAGTTCATGTCCATGGACGCCTCCAAAGGAAAAGCAGTGCTGAAAGTCGCACAATCGACTGGAATCACGAAAGAACACATTGCTTGCATAGGTGATAGCGACAATGATTTGAGTATGTTTGAAATAGCGGGGCTCAATATAGCTGTCGGTAATGCGACTCCGTCCGTTTTGCGAGTTGCTGATGTAGTAATGCCGCCAGCTTCTGAGTACGGAGTTGTCGAGGCAATTAACAACCTAATTTCGGGAGAAATCAACGGTGATGGATATCGGTAATTCCAATAGAAATTGAACTGTGGCCGGTTGCCCTCCCTGAAGAAGACCACTGGGGTGCCGTCCCTCAATGAAGCTTGCCGGATAAAGTCGCGCAGCATCAATCAAGAAGGAATTCGGAAATGGTGAAACAGAACTCTCTGAAAAAGGATTATTTTCTCTCTTTGCTAATGGGGAACCAGGAAGGCTTTCCATGGCATGCTTCTGCATTTCTATGTTTGATTTCCTTCTTACCATATTTGGGGGCCGCATTTGACGCGAGTTTCTTTCTGCCGGGTCAAGCTGTGGGCATGTTTGAGCACTACGGGAATGTATGTTTTACAGTTGTATTTCCGTTAATCTTTCT
Organism: Sedimentisphaerales bacterium; assembly: GCA_030603595.1. GTDB lineage: Bacteria > Planctomycetota > Phycisphaerae > Sedimentisphaerales > Anaerobacaceae > JAFGCD01. The sequence goes on from JAUVXL010000168.1 coordinate 9,017, forward strand.
CTTTGGCGTGCGAGGTATTCGCTGCTTCGACCGGTTTATCTCTGGCATAGATACCAATCTCACAAAAGACAAGTTCGAGAGAAAACCAGAAATAGAGGAGTTCCTGCGGACCAATCGGGCCAAAGACCCTTACGTACTCCTGAAGTTTCTCTTAATCTTTGCTGGGCTTGCATTTGCCACAGCAAATGCAATAAATACCCTCAAACCGACGGAAGTTTGGAGCCATGATGTTTATGACTCAATAAGTCATATTGGAGGCTATGTTGCTCAACGCATCTTCTTCTATATCTGGTGGGCATATCTGCTGCCCATTTTTATATACCGTTTGTTCGTCGTAGTCATAACATTGAACAGGCTTTTTCAGTTGGTGATTGATACGGATTCACTTGATCTCCAGCCAATGCACCCGGACAATGCAGGGGGATTGGGGAAATTAGTCTCTTACAAATAAAATTGAACGCAAAATGGTCATAAAATATAAATCATCATGCAAATACGCCTCTCAGCGAGGGGATGATATACATTTCACGCAGTTTCAAAGCTGTTGCAGTAACTCTGCGTCCCAAAGCAGTC
>JAUVXL010000261.1 GCA_030603595.1 Sedimentisphaerales bacterium
CTTGGTATAATTCCATCAACTTCATAGTAGCATCCTTTCTTTTATCTTGAACGTTAATGAGGATGCTACTATACTTTCTTATAGAGCAAATTCTATTACTTTTTGGTTGCGGCCAAAGGCCGCGCCAAGTCAATCCGTGTCAAAAAAAACAGAAATACTAAAGCTTAGCCCCGCAAAACTTGCAATACTCCGCATCCCCGTCATGGCCCTCGACGCTGCAATCGGGGCACACCTGCGAGCCCGGCCTTTCCGCAGAGGCCTTCGATATCTCCACCGTCACCAGCCCCGTCGGCACGACTATTATCGAATAGCCCAAAATCATAACCAGCGCCGCAAGAAACTGCCCGATAGCCGTAGTCGGCGATATGTCGCCATACCCCACAGTCGTCAAAGTAACCACCGCCCAATAGACGCTGACCGGGATGCTCGTAAAACCGTTCTCCCCACCCTCCACAACATACATCAGCGAGCCGATAATCACAACCAAAGTCAGAACCGCGAGGAGAAACACCTGTATCTTCCGTCTGCTGGCATACAGAGCCTGCTTGAGCAGCGCAGCTTCCCTGGCATGTTGGCCCATGTTCAACACTCGGAAAATACGCAGCACCCTGAGTACGCGGACAACCCGGACCACGGCCAGATACCGCCCCGCCCGCACTAACAGGCTTATATAAGTAGGCAGTATCGCCAGCAAATCCACGATGCCGAAGAAACTGACGGCGTATCGAACGGCCACGCGCACACAGACCAGCCGCAGGATATACTCGATTGTAAAGAGAATCGTAAAGAACCACTCCGCCGCCTTGAGCAATCGCCCGTACTCGGCGTTGACCGACCCGACACTATCGAGCATAACAACCGCAACGCTAAGAACGATGCACAATATCAGAATGATATCGAACCACTTCCCCGCAGCGGTATCCGCCTCGAATATAACCTCAAACAAAACATCCCGCCACCGACGCTGCCCGCCCTTAGCGGTAATCTCACTCATAGATACACCTCAAATGCCCATTCAAAGCTGCCTTTAGGAATTGTCATTGCGAGCACCTCACCCGATTCCCAGGAGGCATACAAAAGAAATTGAATCTCAACAATCGTCATTGCGAGGAGCGCAGCGACGTGGCAATCTCCTACCGCTCGCATGATGAAAACCGTTCATTTTCTTAGGAGGAGGCCGAAGGCTCCCGGCACGCCGGGATGCTGGAAGTCCCGACTGATCGGGGGCAATCTCAAACCACCCAAACGCCGGAGATTGCCACAGCCTTTCATGCCTCACAATAACCATTCGTCAGTTTCAGCTTCTTTTGCGTGCGTCCCGACTTCCCAAATATTAGCCGGCTATCGCCACGCCGAACGCAGTTCATAGACCTCGAGCAGATCGCTCATCACATTGCCGCCTTTGGTGAATATCCTGATGACCCTGTTATCATCCGGCAGGATTGTGCCTATGGGCATATAAACGCGGCCGTGATTGCCGAAGATCTCAATCGTCGTCCTGTCGACCAGAATTTCCAGGCGAATCTTGCCATTCTCCGGCCGCAGCCCGGCACTCTTGCCCTTGCAGGAAATCTCCTGCTTCTCGACATTATACACTACCGGCACGCTGCGGATTATGAATCCGAACTCGCCCCGCTCGCCGGGACTGAACTCAGCGATAATATGAACCAGGTCGCCCCTGATACCAGCAAGCACGTTCTCCTTCTGCTCCGGTTCCACGGTCTTGCCCTCCCATGACAATCTTTTGCCGTGGATTTTCTTGATCTCCTCGACAGGCTCGGCGAACATTCGTATCCCCTCATCCGTCGTCCGCAAAGTCAGGCTCACCGGGAAAAGCATCTGCTGATTGAACGGCATCCCCGTCATGTTGACCCGCCCCCACGCAATCTGAATCCGTCGCCCGTCCTCTTCCGGGATGTTGTTGAACGTCTGCGACGCATAGAAGCAGTTGCCCCGCTGGAAACGAATACTCTCCGTCTCCTTCGTGAACTCCTTCCCGTCGAATTGCCCGATCAGATAATCCCCGCTGCCCCCATACAGTATCCACTTCTTATTATTCTCATCGCCGTCAACCGGCAATTCAAACAACTCCGGGCACTCATGATAGCACTTTATCTCGCTGTGCCGCTCCCAAGTCCTAAGGTCATCCGACGTAAAAAACGCCATAACGCCCTCCTCGATATACAGCACCATAACCCACTTCTTCGTAGGCTCATGCCAGATAACCTTCGGATCCCGATTACCGCCGCGGATATGCCCGATCACGGGATTGCCCTCGTATTTCGCCCACGTCCTGCCGCGGTCGTTGCTGTACGCAATCGACTGCGTAAAAGGCTGGCCCTTGGACTCCGGATTCCGCCCGCCCGCAGATGTATAGAAGCAGACAATCGGCTTCTCCTTACCCGTCTGGAACCCGGCCGTATTATTCTCATCGATCGCAGCCGACCCGGAGAAAATCGTCCCTAATTTATCGGGATGAATCGCATCGCCCAGTTCCTTCCAGTGCACAAGATCCTTGCTGACGGCATGGCCCCACGTCATATTACCCCACGGCCAGCCGTAAGGATTGTGCTGATAGAAAAGATGGTACTCGCCCTTGTAATAAACCAAACCGTTCGAATCGTTATTCCATCCGCGACGCGACGTGAAATGGAACTGCGGACGAAGTTTCTCTACATACAGGTCGCTGCTGTCCTTGATAGAGTTGCCCTGCTCGACAGAGCTAAGCCCCTTCGAACCGCGCCCAAGCGAATCGGCCTTGAGCGTTACCTCTCTGCCCTTCCACTCGCTCACATCCAAAGTAACCCAGAAATCAGGCTCGTCGTCGGCCTGTGCCATGGGTGCAAGCGCGATATCGAAATCACGAACAACCTCCCCATCGACAATCAGCCGAAATATCCGCTTGCGCGCCCCCATCTTCACCGGCAGATTCAGATATTTCTTCTTAACAACAAAATTGCGAGACGTCTCCACTTCTTCGGTGGCCGCCGCTTTTGCATCGCTCTGGACAATCTGATCGACATTGATATGCCCCCAGCCGCCCGTCGCCGTATCAACAATCTGGATCTTCGCAGTCTTACCCGCCAAATCGGAAACGTCCCACGAATGCGGGTCCAAAGCCTCCGTCCCCCCCGGCTGATCATTGGGCCCCGTAGCAGTGCGCACGGCCTTGCCGTCAACGAGCAGATTGATGCACGTCTCGCCCGGATGCATACCGCCGCCGATAAGGAAATTGATATTCTTACGCTGAATCTCAAAATCAGGAGAAGTCAGCGTCCCCGTCGTCTCGTCGCCCTTGAAATACGTATTGACCAGCCTCTTCCCCTCGAACCCGCCAACCTCCATCTGCCCGCCCAAAGTCCCCTTAGCCGGCCCCGGCCCAAACGCCTCGCCCGTAACCGCCCAATTGCCGTAACCCTCCCCCTCGAAATCGGCAATAACAATATCCTTAGCAATAGCCGCCGGTTGAGCATCCTCCTCAGCCTCCGGCCCCTTGGATTCCATCCCCGCACAACCACAAACCACCACCAAAACACAAATCAGCAAATTCTTCATCGGACTTCCCTTTCCAAAAACTTCTCAGACCGGATTAACTCAACACTGAAACCATTTAACACCAGAAGCCCCCCGCCCGTAAAGCCCTTTTTTACCCACCCCCCCAAAAAAACACCGCCCCACGCTGTCATTGCGAGCACCTCACCGAATTCTCAGTAGGCTGCCAAAAGAAAACGGCTCAACATCTGTCATTGCGAAGGAGCGCAGCCCGCCTTTGGCGGACGGCAATCTCCTACCCCTCGCATTAAAAGAACTGTCCATTTTCTTAGGAGGAGGCCGAAGTCGAAGACGCGCCTTGGCGGGACCGACGCGGCAATTTATGCCTTCGGTATCTCATACCGCTCGCACTATGAAAGCTGTTCATTTTCTTAGGAGCCTCGTCCTGACCAGCGTCGAAGGGCAAGCCAAAGAGCCTGGCCCCAGGGGCCCGACCCGGCAGTCTCCTACCACCCGTCATTCCCGCGCAGGCGGGAATCCACTTCGTAATCCAAAATTCCATCCCTCACCCCTAAACTAAGGACAGCCACCTATTAATTTCTTGACAAGTGAGTATCTTGTGGTTAGTCTTGGTTTATGCCGAGATTAGCAAGGACAGTTGTGGGCGGGTGTGCTCATCATATCACGCAGCGGGGAAATAATCGTCAGGATGTATTGGTGACTGTCCCTAGTTTTATAAGAAAGAGAGAAAAGGAATGATCAGTAAGAAGACACTTCTAATTCTAAATGTAACGGTCGTTCTTGTTATTTTAATCACGGCCACTCTGGTGTTGTTGAATATGAGGACGCTGGGCACCAATCGGCTTTGGGAGATCCAAATGTGTGGAATGGCCGGTTATGCTGCATCGGGTCAAGCACTGGACGACTATAGGGCGGGGACGCTCCGTCTTTATGAACTGGTCGAGAATGGGGAGTGTGAGTTTTCTGGCCGATATGAGGGACCTTTCGAAATCTGGTACTGGCCATATTATCCAATCTCAGGCCATCCCGGCAAATATACTCAAGAGGTTTTTATAGAAGCCTATAACAGAAAGATGAATTACATGCATAAAAACTCAGAAAATTCCAAACTCGGAGAAAACTAGGGTCAGCAGGGCTGCGAGGGGCTGTCTCTTGCAGATGTGACCGGCGATTCCTGCTGGAACCTGTTGCCTCAAAAAACTCAAAACTAGGGACAGCCACCTATAGAAAAACTAGAAAAACTAGAGAAAAACTAGGGACAGCCACGAATGGCACTGCCGTCGCCAAGCCCTTACCTGTCTTAGATTTACGTTTGTCCGAGCTTCTCTCGTAGTTGATCGCGTGGGCGTTGCATGAGTGGGTAGCGGTGTCGGCGGCGTTTCAAGACGCGAG
>JAUVXL010000088.1 GCA_030603595.1 Sedimentisphaerales bacterium
CCAATATGCCCTTGTGATATTCCTCGCAGCCGATAAGGGGCTGGGGGGCCCCGGCGAGAACCTCGCCGACCTCTTTATCTGCATCTCCCAACGCCGCGGTCCCGGTCCGGTGAGATCCTTCAGAACTGTGCTTGTCCGACAACATCCGCCTTATTTTAGAATCCTTGTCTTATGTATGAGCAATCCTTTTTATCTCCTCTCATAACCCCTACTTCGGCAGTTCCGATGTTTTCTGGTGAATTTTGACCGGCGCCACGGGACTTAGCTGAAGAAGCTCCTGATTACGTCGTTTAATGTTATATATACGAACAGGACAAGGACCAACGCCAGGCCGAGCCGAACAATAAAGCCTTGGACCCGCTCGCTAACCGCTGAGCCCTTGATCTTCTCAACGACAAGAAAAGCCGCCAGGCCGCCGTCAAGAGGCGGCAAAGGCAAAAAGTTGAACACCGCAATCGCAGCGTTTATCAGGCCGATGAGGAAAAGATACTCAATCCACATCTTATCGGCGACCGTATGGTAGCTCGCCGCAAGGATGCCCACAGGCCCCATCAGGCTCTTAGGGCTGACGGCACCGACAATCAACCGCCTAATCGTCAGATACGTCTGAGCAATGAGCGAAACGGTCTTTCGCCCTCCCATCATAATCGCATCCACAGGATTCTTCGCCTTGTAAAGGTCCCTGCGCTGCTTGAACGGAACAAACTCGGCTAAGCCGGGCTTAACCGTGAATGCCTTCTCGTCTGTGGCCACCGCCAGGGCGACAGCCCCGGCGGATTCAGCATTGTTGAGGCGATAGTCGATAGTGATATGTTCGCCAGGATATTTCTGTATCTCTCGAACCACACCATAGAAGCTCGAAACAGGCTCGCCATCGACGGCCGTTATCACGGCCCCACGAGGAATATCGAGCCTGGTCGCGCCATCGAAGACGGCTATGGTCTTGGCGACGACGGCATGGTCTGCATCGAGCGCAAGGGCAATGCCGATAGCGACGTCGTTGGTGTCCGCCCTGCGAACCGGCTTGACAGGAACCATCAGGACTTTCTCGGCTCCGGCTGCGGCGGGACGCAACACTTTTACGAGCAGTTCTGAGTCCTCGTGCTGCTCGGTGATTTGTCGCATTTCATTGTAGGTCGGATTCTGCACGTCGCCGACGGCGAGGATAATATCGCCGACCTTGAGGCCCGAGAGTATGGTCTCGGGTTTCGGACCCCTGCCTGTCAAACCGAGGATTCTATCAAGGATTCGCTGCGGGAGGTTTCGCTCGGGGCCCTTGCGCACCACCTTGCTCACGCCTGTGACCTTCAATCGCGGAACCATCGAGTGGATGTGGTAAAGACTCGTTTCATCATTTTCCGGCAGATTATCACCGAGCGACCATGCAAGGGCCGGCCCCACTTCGAACAGTTCGGTCTTTTTGTCTTTACCGGTGCGCTCAATCGAGAGCTTGACAGTCGGCGTATAAGTGCTTCGGAGAATGGGCTCGAAATCCCAGTAGTGCTCGACCTGTTGTCCGTTGATCGACTTGACAACATCCCCGGGGACCAGGCCTGTCTTTGCTTTCAACTCTTTGACTTGGTTCGGACCGGCAAATTTGTCTATTTCGAGGCTCTCGGGCAGCCGGATGCCGAATGTCTTGAGCGACTGGCCCGGCTGCTTCCTCGACGCCAACTCAAATTCAATCACCTCGCCGCCTCGATCCACCTTCATTTTGACCTTTTCGCCGTCTTTGGACAGGGCGGCGGCAAGCATAATGTCGGTCATATCAATATTCTTGCTCTTGCCGTCTATCTCGATGATCTCATCGGCGGTCTGCAGGCCGGCATGTTCGGCCGGCGAATTGGGCTCGATGCCCCCGACAACTGCCGGCGGTTGTTTTATCCCGATCAGGAAGACAGCGACAAAAATGATCACCGCCAGAATAACGTTGCAAGTCACCCCCGCGGCCACCACCACCATGCGGGCGGCTACCGATTTGTTTGCGAAGGAATGCGGGTCATCGGTGGCCTTGGCTGAACCCGCATCTTCCTGCCCCAGCATCTTGACAAACCCACCGACAGGGATCATGCCGACGCAGTACTCGGTATCCCACACCTTGCCCTTGCCGCCGGCCGTAAAGGTCAACAGGCCATCGTCCGCTTTCTCGGCCTCGGCCCCGCTCTGGTCCGGCTTGTCCTGGTCGCCTTCGGTATCTTCGGTCTCTTTCTTTGCGAAAAAGCCCGGCAGAATGCGAACGCGAAAACCCTCCGCCACCCTCTTAAAGCCAATCAGGATTGGCGGGAAACCTATCGAAAACATCTCGACTTTTATCCCGCAGAGCTTTGCCGAGATGAAATGCCCGAACTCGTGAACGAGAATCACCGTGCCAAAGCCGAGCAGCACGAGGAGCACGTTCCCGAAAGCATCGATATTGCGAACAATCAGGTAAATAACGCCGGCGAGAATCGCCAACAACATGAATACCTTGAAGGACTTACCAAACAAACTCTTAGGTTTCGACATTAACACGCCTCCGGGCCAAAGGCCCGCACAAAACCACATAAACTACGCGCTGCATGCCAGTGCAGCGACTTGGCGTCTTGCCCATTCGTCCGCCTCAAGCAGTTCTTCCAGCGAAACGCCGGTCTTGACATCGTGCTTATTCAAGCAATCTTCTACAAGTTCGAGTATATTAACAAATTTAATCCTCCCCGCCAAGAACTCTTCGACGGCGGCCTCATTAGCGGCGTTGAAGACAACCGCGGCGGTGCCGCAGGTTCGTGAAACTTCGTATGCCAAGGGCAGGGCGCGAAAGGCTTCGGGGTCCGGCCTGCTGAAATTAAGGCTGCCAATTTCGGCCAATTGTGGGGCCTTGGCCGGGCCCGGAAGGCGATCCGGGTAAGTCAAGGCATACTGGATCGGAAGGCACATGTCCGGCTCGCCCAACTGGGCTATCACCGAGGCATCGACGAACTCCACCAAAGAATGGACTATCGATTCGGGGTGTATCAAAACCTCGATTTTCTCGACTGGAACGTCGAAAAGCCAACTCGCCTCGATAATCTCGAGGGCCTTATTCATCATCGTGGCCGAGTCGATGCTAATCTTGGGGCCCATATCCCAGGTCGGATGGGCCAGGGCCTGTTCTAAGGTAACGCCTCGAATCTCCTCGGCGCTCAACTCGCGGAAAGGCCCGCCCGAGGCCGTCAAAATGATCCTGGCCACCTCAGCCTGCTTGCCGGCCTGCATCGCCTGGAAGATGGCTGAATGTTCGCTATCGACCGGCAAAATCTCGCTGCCGCTCCTGGCCGCCTCGGCCATCAGCAACTCGCCGGCGATGACCAGCGGCTCTTTATTTGCGATAGCGAGGCGTTTTCCCTTCTTGGCCGCAGCCAGGACGGCAGGCAGCCCCGCCGCCCCGACAATCGCCGTTAGAACGGTATCGACCTCATCGAGCTTTGCAAGGGCGACCAGGCTCTCGGGACCGCTCAATATCTCGACATCCGGATCCCCGAGCAGTTCAACGAGTCGCCGGCGGCAACTGGCATCAGTAATGGCAACGACCTTGGGCCGAAACGTGCGAACCTGCTCGGCCAACAGCTCGACCTTACTATGCGCACTAAGCGCAAATACCGAATACCCCTCCCCCAACCCCTCGATAACGCGCAGCGCATTGGCGCCGATAGACCCGGTTGAACCCAATATCGCAATACGTCGAACCATAAAACACGCTACCTACTAACCTCAGCCAAACCGTGATACTAAGCCATCCGACGCCAGACTGTCAACAACCATTCTCAAACATCACGGCTGTGCAACGCACGCTTGACGTAGAAGCTCCTTTTTGTTATCACCGAAACCACTGATACGGACTGGTCTGCACATGTTAAGAAGTCCGACATGCGGTTATGCCGACCGGTCCACAACCAATATATGACCAAGGAATCGAGTCTATGGTAAAAGCCAGCAGGAAGCGGGCGAAGTCGAAGACTAAAGTTGCCGGCAAGGCGGTGAAGAAGACACGCCGCGCCTCGAAGCAAACCAAGTCCAAAGCAAAGAAGGTAACGGAGAAGACGGCGGGAAAAGCCGCCAAGAAGAGTGCTAAGAAGGTAACCAAAAAAAGGCCGGCGAAAAAAGCTGCAAGTAAGAGCGATAAGAAGGCCGCGAAGAAATCTCGTCGTGTTTCCAAGAAAACCAAGCCAAAGGCGAAGAAAGCAGCCAAGAAAGTAATAGAAGAGGCGCCCAAAAAGGAGCGACGCGGCTCGACGGCTGAAGATATGGCGCGGCGGCAGCGCGATATCTCCGTTGCGGAGTTCTTCATTAAGAATCGGCACCTGCTCGGGTTCGACAATCCTCGCAAGGCATTGCTCACGACCATCAAGGAGGGAGTCGATAACGCCCTGGACGCGTGCGAAGAGGGCGGGATGCTGCCGGAGGTCAGCGTCGTCATCGCCCCGGCCAAGGAAGATAATCGATTTGTCGTGACAATCGAGGACAACGGGCCCGGTATCCTCAAGGACCAGATCCCCAAGATATTCGCCAAGCTGCTTTACGGGTCGAAGTTTCACCGGCTCAAAATGTCTCGGGGCCAGCAGGGGATTGGGATATCGGCGGCGGGGATGTACGGCCAACTCACGACGGGCAAGCCAACTGCAATTACGTCGAAGACCTCGGCAAGCAAGCCTGCGCATCACTACAAGCTGGAGATCGATGCCAAGAAGAACGAGCCGCGAATCATTGCCGATGAGATCGTCGAGTGGAAGACGACGAGAGGAACAAAGGTCGAGATCGAACTGGAGGCGAAGTATCAGAAGGGCCGGCAGTCGGTAGAGGCCTATATCGAGCAGACGGCCATCGCCAACCCGCATGTCTCGCTCCAGTTTGTGACTCCGGACGGCAAGAAGAAGGTCTATAAACGCGCGTCGAAGCAGTTGCCGCAGCAGGCCAAGGAGATCAAGCCTCACCCTTACGGCGTGGAATTGGGTGTGCTTATCAAGATGCTGCACGACACGAAGGCTCGCACGCTGCAGTCGTTTCTGCATTCGGATTTTTCGCGGGTCAGTATGCGGGTTGCGAAGACTATCTGCGAGACGGCGAAGGTTTCGCAGCGTTCTCGGCCGTCGCGCATTGCCCGGCAGCAGGCGGACAATCTGCACAAGGTGGTCAATCAGACGAAAATCATGAACCCGCCGACCGATTGCCTCAGCCCTATCGGCGACGAAGAGATTCTGGCCGGGCTGAAAAAGCAGATCAAAGCAGACTTCTACACCGCGGTCACCCGTGGGCCGGCGGTATATCGCGGCAACCCGTTCCAGATAGAGGCCGCTCTGGCCTACGGCGGTTCGATACCGGTTGACGGGCTGGCCAAGGTGCTGCGTTACGCCAATCGCGTGCCTCTGCTCTACCAGCAGTCGGCGTGCGCGGTGATGCGGTCTGTTATTTCCACGGGTTGGCGCAACTACGCTCTTGCCCAGTCCGCCGGGGCGCTGCCGACCGGGCCGCTCGTTATAATGGTGCACATGGCGTCGGTATGGGTGCCGTTCACCTCGGAGAGCAAGGAAGCCGTCGCCCATTATCCCGAAATCATCAAAGAGATTAAACTCGCACTGCAGGAATGCGGACGCAAGTTAGCCGTATTTGTCCGCCGCCGGCGCAAGGCCGTAGAATCCGAGCGAAAGAAGGCCTTCATCCAGCAGTATATCCCCCACATCGCCATCGCATTGCGGGAAATGCTGGATCTCTCCGACCGCCAGGAGAAAACTATGGTCAGGCAGTTAACCGATGTCCTCGAAAGGAGTCGTTCGTGAAAAAGGTTGCTACCAAGATAAAGGAAACCGCCGAGGCCGTTAGAACGAAAATCCAGCGAAAGAAGAAGCCGACTCTATCGTTTCCGCTTCGCTCGTTGAGCAATGTTAAGTACCGCCCGGCCAAGGGCTTTCTCGAACTAAAGGGCAAGAAAAAGACGCGAACGCTCACCGTCGCGACGGTCAAGACGTTCGCCCAGACGCTGCGGATGATGTCGCAGGCCAAGACGCTGGTCGAGGACGATGAGATTATGACCAAGCGAGAGGCATACTACGTCTCGAAAAACTGGGACGATGCCCGGTTCGACGAGCAGCCGGAATCCGATACCGTGATCGACGATATTGAGGCGCTGTTCGAGGTCAACCGCGAGCAACTGGGCTTTATTCCGGAAGAAAAGGGCGGCGAGGTCGCCGGCAAGCTGATCGTACTCGACCGCGACGCGAACACCGGCGAGAAGCTGAAAATCGACTGCACGAAATTCGGCTCGGGGGCGTATTCGATTCCGATCTCCGTCGAGCATCTCAAGTTCGAGACGAAGGCAAAATTCGTGCTTGCCATCGAGACTGCGGGCATGTTCCAGCGCCTGGTCAAGCACGGCTACTGGCGCAAGGCCAACTGCATCCTCGTCTCGATGGGGGGCGTTCCCACTCGCGCGTGTCGGCGCTTTATCCGTCGGCTGGCGGACGAATTGAAGCTGCCGGTCTATGCGTTCGTCGATTGCGACCCCTACGGCATGTTCAACATCTACCGGACTTTGAAAGTCGGCTCGGGCAACGCGGCCCATATCAACCGCTACTTCTGCGCGCCCAATGCCAAGTTCCTCGGCGTTACCCCGCAGGACATCATCGACTACAAGCTGCCCACCCATCCGCTAAAAGAGGTCGATATCAAACGCGCTACCGACGCCCTCAAGAACGACCCCTTCGTCCAGCACTTCAAGCCGTGGCAGAATGCGATAAAGCAACTGCTCGAAATGGGAGTAAGGGCCGAGCAGCAGGCCTTCGCCGTACACGACCTGAACTACGTGATCAACCACTACCTACCCGAAAAACTCTCCTCTCCGAAGAAATTCTTACCGTGACAAGAATCAGGATAGTGCTTTGTCGCGTGTAATTTTGTGGGGCAAAACCTGCGGTAAAACCGCAGGCTAAATAGTTCCTGTTGCGGAAATAGTGTTTGTCATTCCTGCGAAGCTTGTCCTCGACCCCGATCGGGGTCGAGGACAAGCTTCGCAGGGGTGACATTGCCAGTTTCGGCCTTCCGCAACAGTAACTAAATACTTAGCCCCACGTTTTACGTGGGGTTCTCACCAACAGATTCAAATTTGACAGACTACTATCCATCAAGTACGGTTATTCGCCTTGCATCAGTTCGACCACTTCCTGGGCGTTTTCGGCGGCTACGAGGGCTTTGCAGAATGCCTTTGATCGCGCGAGTTTTGCTATTTCCGATAGGGCTTCTACGTGGGGGCCGGGCTGGTCGGGGGCGGCTACTAAGAGAAAAAAGAGCTTTGACGGCTGGCCGTCCATTGCATCGAAGTCGATGCCTTGAGGGGCTATGCCCATAGCGAATTTCAGGCTGGTAACAGCAGCACTCTTGCAATGCGGAACAGCTATACCCAACTCCAATCCGGTGCTCTGCTTATCCTCACGTTCCTGCACCGCTTTTAGCACGGCATCGTAATCATCAATCTCCCCGGCGTCCTTTAGTATTTGGACAAGCTCCCGCAAAACCTCCGGCTTGTCTTCGGACTCCAGAGGGGTTTTCACGACTTTTTCTTCAATCAAGTCAATTAGCGACATAACACACTGCTCCTGAAACTTCGTTTATTACAACACTTCTTATAGTAGTGCCATTTCCAAAAAGAAAATGCACCCTTTTGTCATTCCCGCGAAGCTCGTCCTCGACCCCGATCGGGGAGCGGGAATCCAGGCCTGATACTCTCTGGATTCCGGGTCAAGCCCGGAATGACAGAATCCCAAAGTTATACTAATTTGTTTGAAACGTCACTCGTTTGACGCCTTTTCTTAAGTCAGCGATTCATACATTTCCCAGACCTTGTCTTCGTCTTTGACAATCAAAACAGAACAAGAGACGCTTCGCATCGCCCGCTCGTTCTCATCATAGAACTCATCCCTTCTGCTCCTGATTCGGGAGAGCTCGCCGATAACGAGGAGGTCGATATTCTCCTCGCTGACGGAATCGATTAGCTCTTTGTGAACGCTTCCTTTGCTGCATTTCTTGACAATTGATACACCCTTCTTCAGCGCAAGCTCATTGACGTAGTTGAGATATCGCTCGGCGTCGGCCTCCATATCGTGCTCGTATTCGACCTGCTCATCCTGGAGGAATATCCTGGCCCTTAGCAGGTCCTGAACCGCCCTGGTATTGATAACGTAGTGGGCGATGAGCTCGGCGCCCGAAAATGACGCCAGGCATATCGCGTACTGAGCAGCGGTGACGGACTGCTCGGTTCCGTCAACATGGACCATTATTTTTTTTATGGGATTGCTCACGATTCTTCTCCGTCGTTTCGGCTTCTCTTTCTTGAGAGGTTTTCCTTAACCATTTTCATAAGAACAAACATATCCCGCTCGTTTTCTTCAAGCCTGCTCTGTATATAATGAACGGTCTCCTTGAGGTCAGGGACCGCTATCTTCTCAAGTGCGTTGACCTTTCTAATAGTCTTTTTTACTTCATTGGCAAGCCGTAATACAGATATTTTTAGCTCGGAGAGCTTGCCGAGCAGATTGAGCACATCCTTGAACAACTGCACGGAACTGTCGATCCAGAAGCTCGTTCCCATTGGGCTGTAGTAAGGGGGGCGTTCTTCGAATTGCGTTTCGACCACGGGCAGATTAACGCCCATGACTTTTCTGGATTTCACAGTGATGTCCGTTGAGATATTAACGGCTCCGGTCAGGTACTGCACTTTGAGCCTTCCCATATCGCAGTTCGCCTCCTCCAGGGCCTTGAACGCCTTTGCAAGCATGTTCTCGACCCGGCTCTGAAAGTCGACGGTCTGGTCCACCAGCGCCAGAAGCTCGATAATCAGGATATTCCTCTTCTGGTCCAGAAGCTCATATCCCTGCTGCGCAAAGGCCAGATCGCTGCGAAGCCTGAGCAGATTCGTCTTTGTCGGTGCATAATTAAGCTGCGCCATTATCTATGCCCGCTACTTTCCATAGAACTTCTCTATCTCCTCCTCGGTTATCCTGTGCAGTTCATCGACAGGCAGGATGCTCAAGACTTCCCATCCGAGGTCGAGGGTCTCTTCGATACTTCTATCCTCATCCTTGCGCTGAGAAACATACCTCTGCTCGAACTCCCTCCCGAAATCGAGATAAGTATGGTCCAGAGGCGTCAATTCCTCTTCTCCGATAACCGATGCGAGATTGCGGACGTCTTTGACATAACTGTATGCGGCAAAGAGCTGGCTGGCAAGATGGGGATGGTCCTCTCTGGTCATTCCTTCGCCGATGCCGTCCTTCATCAATCGCGAAAGCGAGGGCAACCCCGCCACCGGCGGATAAATCCCCCTCCCATCCATCTCCCGCTCGAAGACAATCTGCCCTTCGGTGATGTATCCGGAAAGGTCCGGCACCGGATGGGATATATCGTCATTCGGCATCGTCAGTATGGGCAGCGATGTGATTGATCCTTTATAGCCTTTTATCATTCCGGAGCGTTCGTAAAGCTCTGCGAGGTCCGAATAGAGATAGCCCGGATACCCTTTGCGGGACGGTATCTCGCCTCGGATAGTGGATATTTCACGCAGCGACTCGCAATAGTTGGTCATATCCGTCATTATGACAAGCACGTGCATATCCTCGTTGAAGGCCAGGTGTTCTGCAAGTGTCAGAGCGGTTCGCGGGGTAATGAGCCTTTCGATCGAGGGATCGTCGGCCAGAGAGAGAAACAGCGCGACATTCTCCAGCACTCCGCTCTCCTCGAAGGACTGCGTGAAGAAGCGGGCAACATCATGCTTCACTCCCATCGCAGCGAAGACGACGGCGAATTGGGTATTTGTTCCCCGTATTTTTGCCTGGCGTGCAATCTGGGCCGCCAACTCATTATGGGGCAGGCCGTTGCCGGAAAAGATGGGAAGCTTCTGGCCCCTGATAAGGGTGTTCATCCCGTCGATAACGGAAATGCCTGTCTGTATGAAATCCCTGGGATACTGTCGTGCGGTCGGATTTATCGCCATTCCGTTGACATCCAGCTCGATATCGCTTCGCTGCGGCGGCCCTCCGTCAATGGGATGCCCCAAGCCATTAAACACCCGGCCCAGCATCTCCTTTGAAACAGCAATAGTAAGCGGTTCTCCTGAGAAGCGCACCCGTGTGCCCGGAAGGGTAAGACCGGAAGTCCCTTCAAACACCTGCACAACAACGGCATTGGTTGATGATTCCAGCACGATTCCCAACCGTACATGACCCTGCTTGTCCACACACTCGACAAGCTCTCTGTAGCCCACAGGGTGTGTTTTGCTGACAAAGACAAGAGGCCCGTCGATCTTATCGACCCCGATATATTCGCGTCCGGAAAGCAGAGATTTGGTCGTTTTATCAGGCATGCAAAGCCTCCAGTTGGTCCATAGAGCGCTCCAAGCGGGCTTCGATTTTGTCGAGGCCGGCAAGATCGTCGTTGGGTATGGAAAATTTCATTCGGATTATATCCTGATACACCTTCATTTTCCTCAGCTTCACAAGGGTCGCGCCGCTCTTTATCGCTTCGGCGCCGCGCTTGTAGTAGGTGACAATGATGTGCAGCATTTTCACTTGCTTCTGGACAATCGAGAACGCGTCGATCTTGTCGTAGGCGTTCTGCTGCAAGAACGCGTTCTTGAACAACGTGCATACTTCCAGGATGAACCTCTGGGTATCGGGCAGTGCGTCCGGGCCGACCAGCTTGACCACCTGCTGAAGCCGCACTTCCTTATGCAGCAGCTCCATTATTTCCGTTCGGTCGCAGAGCCATTCCGGGCTGGCTCCGCCATCGGCGGACTCCCACCACGAGACCACGTCACTGAGGTACTCGCTGTAGCTCTCGAGCCACGAGATGGCCGGATAGTGCCTGGCGTTGGCGAGATGCCGGTCAAGCGCCCAGAAACATCGGATGAAGCGTTTGGTATGCTGAGTGACGGGTTCGGAAAAATCGCCGCCGGGAGGCGATACGGCGCCGATTATTGTAACAGAGCCGTTATCGCCGTTCAGGGTCTCCATTGAGCCTGCGCGTTCGTAGAACTCGGCTATCTTTGTCGGCAGATACGCGGGGAATCCTTCTTCTGCGGGCATTTCCTCCATACGGCCGGACAATTCGCGCAGCGCCTCGGCCCAACGCGATGTAGAATCGGCCATTACCGCAACGTCGTAGCCCTGGTCCCTGAAGTATTCGGCCATGGTTATTCCCGCGTAGATGCCCGCTTCACGCGCCGAAACCGGCATATTGGACGTGTTGGCAATCAGGATGGTCCGCTCCATAAGAGAGCGGCCGGTTCTCGGATCAATCAACTTCGGAAATTCCGTGAGCACATCAGTGATCTCATTGCCTCGTTCGCCGCACCCGATATATACGATAATATCGGCATCGCACCACTTAGCCACAGCCTGCTGTGTCATTGTCTTTCCCGTCCCGAACCCGCCCGGGATTGCTACAGTCCCTCCTTTTGCAACGGGAAAGAGCGTGTCAATGACTCGCTGGCCCGTGATAAGCGGGATATCAAGAGCAAGCCGGCTCCGCGTAGGGCGCTGAACACGGATAGGCCACCTGTGCATAAGATAAAGATTCTTCTCTTTCAGATCGTCCGTCTTCAATACTGCAATCACATCTTCAACGGTATAATCCCCCTCACCCGTCACCGACTCGAGAACGCCTTTATCCCCCGGCGGAACGAGGATCTTATGAAGCAGGTTTTCCGTTTCGCGGACAGTGCCGAGGAACATTCCGCCTGAGACCTGGTCGCCCTCTTTAACCGAAGGAACAAAATGCCACTTCTTCTCTCTGTCCAACGAGGGAACAGTTATTCCGCGCTTGATATAGATTTCCGACATCTCTCGGATAGCTTCAAGAGGTCTCTGGATGCCGTCATAGATAGTCCCCACCATCCCCGGTCCGAGTTCGGCGGAAAGCTGCATCCCCGCTCCATAGACAGGGTCGAAAGGAGCGATTCCCGTCGTATCTTCATAGACTTGAACAACCGCGGCGTCCGTTTCAAGCTTGATCAACTCGCCGATAAGGTTCTCCTCGCCGACCCGCACCAACTCGAACATCTCGGCGTCGGTAATTCCCATCACTTCTATTACAGGCCCATTGACCCGCTTCACCTGTCCTATGATCCTGTCATTCATAATTATTCTTTTCCATCATCGCCAAATAGGCCGTTGTATATCCTCATGCGAATCGCACGCTGCTTTCGCAGCATTCGTGTCTTAACCTGATTGTTAAAAGCGGTGCGTCCGTCGGCGGACGTCAGGACAACACCCTGAGATTTCAAAGGTTGTGAATCGGATAATGTCAGCATTACCTGCCTCCCCGTCTGCGTATGGATTCTTTCCGCGACCTCTGAAAGAAGCTGGTCGTTGATCAATACCCTTTCCTTTTCCGAGGCATTGACTTGGGCCGATTCTGCACCCAGGCCAATGGCCGCCTCTGCAATCCAGCCTGTTAGAACAGAGATGTAGTTTGCATCGCCGGTCATTGAATCCAGTTTCTTTTCGACACGTCCTAAGATATCCTGTATTACAGCATTCCGGATATGCATTGAACGGCGCTTGGCCTCAAGCTCGGCGCCTGAGATAATCTTTTTCTTCGCAGTTTCCGCCTGTTCGGCGGCTTTCTGCCGGGCCTCATTCAGCATAGATTTGATTTTCTTCTCAGCATATCCCCTTTTCTCGGCCACCTTCTTCTCGGCCTCGGCTATGATCTTCTCGCTTTCGACCCGGGCGTCGGTCTCAATGCCCGAAATAAGTGCGGCCTTTTCTTTTTCTACTGAGTCCATAGGTACACATACCTTTTTTTCAACATAATCTCTTTCTGCATGTGAAAACGCAGAACAAGAGGCCCGGATATCACAGTTTTATACCGATAGCCGTATTGACCATCTCCTTGATGCCAGGCCTGCCCGGGTGCCTGCCGTTTCTGTCGGGTATCTCAACAATAAGCGGAAAACTCACGGTAAAGAGGTACTTGTCCACAATCGGACGTATCATATCCGCTACGCGTTCGGTAATGATAATGATACTGGTCTCCTTGTCTTCGATCATTGTCTGGAAGGCGCGTCGCGCGTCATCGGCGTTGTCCGCAACTTTCCCGGACACTCCGACCATACCGAAGCCAAGAACAGAATCTTCATCGCCTATAATCGAATACTTCATTTATAGCTTTCCGAGAATCATCAAAGCGGTAATAAAGCCAAATACGACAAGTCCCTCGGCAAGCGCCACGAAGATCAGGGCCTGTCCTGCAATCTCCGGTTTTTCAGCAACGGCGCCCATCGCTGCGGCGCCGACGTGAGAGATCGCAAATCCCGCTCCGATAGCGCCAAGGCCAAAAGCAATAGCAGCGGCAACAAGCCCGAATTTCATAACGTCGGCCTTCACCTGCGACATCTCTGGCTCTATCGTCTCGGCGCCGGGCGAGCTTCCCGCAAAAGCAGTGCTGCAGAACAGTGTCCCTATGATTGCCAGTATCGTGAAAACGGCAATCACACTCTGCATGATCTGTAATTTCAATCTTTTTTCAGGTTCGTTCATTGCTTTTCTTCCTTTCTTGTTTGTTGCTTGTTTTTCCCAATGATCAGAGTTCGCTATTCAGTGAAATCGGAGTGTACAGTTTCCCGGTTCCATGAAAGAATTTGGTGAAAAATTCATAATAACTAAGCCTCAAGGCCTGTACCCCCGCCGAGAGCCCTTCAAGGGCGATGACCAGTATGTTCCCGAGTATCAGGATAAGAACAGAACCGATGCCCGAAGTCATATTCGCAAGAGTGAAAAAGGAGATCATCAGGCAAACGTGGGCAATCCCAAGTCCGGCTACTCGCATAAAAGAGAGTGTATTGGAAAGATAGCCGGTGAAAATCTCAAGAAGCTCGACAATCCATTGCATCAAAAGATTGAGAAACGCAAGAAGCGGATTGGACTTCTTGTCGGAATGTCCTCCGGCATGGGTGAAATGGTGATAAGGCTCCTTGATGAAGAGCAGCAGGCTGGGAAGCCCCACAAGCAGGAACACAGTCATCCCATCC
The DNA here is from genome assembly GCA_030603595.1 of Sedimentisphaerales bacterium. Lineage (GTDB taxonomy): Bacteria > Planctomycetota > Phycisphaerae > Sedimentisphaerales > Anaerobacaceae > JAFGCD01. The sequence goes on from JAUVXL010000088.1 coordinate 14,033, forward strand.
GGGAGGCCCCTGTAATTGTGAGCTGTCATGTAGGACGCAATGTATATGCCTCCTCCATAGATCCACGCACCGAAAACACCGCCTTTGTCAAAAAACAACTCCGTCCATTTTCCGGCCCGGATCAGGTTAATCCAGTTGAACAGCAGCCCGAGGCCGATGACGAAAATGCCGAAGTATATGGTAATTGAGAGTACGTCATAGACATCGTTGATCATGGAACTATGGGCGCTGTGGCCTGATATGATGCCGTGAAAATCAAACCAGAGCGGTCTGAAAAGGCCCGTCCCGAAAAATGATCCAAGAAGGATGCCGAAGACCATCGAAGATGCCCCGCACCAGATAATCAGCCACGAAAGGCGGTATAGGCCCTTTTCCCTTTCGTCTTTCTTGAACAGGCACGCGCCGACAATGCCGAGTATCGCCAATATCAAGCCTTGCCCGAGGTCGGGGAACATGAGCCCGAACATCGACAGATACAGAGGCATGACAAAAGGAGTCGGGTCGATAGTGCCGTATTCAGGAATGCCGAAGTTGCTAACCAGCATCTGGAAAGGCGCCAGTGCTTTCGGATTATTGAACTGTACGGGCACTTCATCGCCTATTACATCCTTGCTTCCCACCTCATTCCACTCCAGATAACAACGCCCCTGGCTTGCCTTTTTGATTTTTTCGGTCAGTCGTTCTTTTTTAGACGATGGCAGCCAACCTGTAAAAATGACCGTTCGTGAGGAAGATTTGAAATGCGTCTGAATCCTGCAAAAAAGCTCATTGACCCGGAGCTTGACCCAGACCTCCTTCAGGTGATTCTCTTCCTTCTTAACCAGATCGTTGACCTTGGTTTCAAGTGCCTTCTGCTCCTCGCCTAATTTCGTCAGTTTTGCGGAGATCTCCTTGAAAACGTCTTTCTTTACCGACCGCAACTCTCCCGGCAATTCAACTTTAGTCCACCCAACCTCCGCAAGAACACTGTTGATCCGCTCATTGTCCCTCTTTATCGAAATCAGGAGATGATGAGCCATATCACCCTCCTGCCCCAGCGCAACATTTAATGAAGCAAACTCTCTCAAGGCATCCTCAAAATCCTTAACATTTGATGCAGGGAGCTTTCCGATTTGCATGGAAATCAAGGAGTGCCTTGCAGACAATGCAACATCGGAAAGGCCCATCCCGTAAAGCTCCGCCTGTCGCCTAATGTCCTCGAGCTTGAGTATCTCCTGCTGGATTGTCCGCTGCCGCTCCCTGATGCCCTGTCGCTCTGAGGTTATCCTATCCAGATGGCTTCTCTCTTTCTCAATATCAACAGGAACACGGTTAGTCAGGTCCGTTTCTCTCGGCGCCGCAGGAATGACGCCGCCGGTGTGCAGGAATCCTTCAATCCGTCTTCTCAACTCCGAGATCTCCGTTAGAAGCCCTAAGCGTAAGCGCCGGGATAAA
>JAUVXL010000312.1 GCA_030603595.1 Sedimentisphaerales bacterium
CTAAATCCCGAACTCCTCTCCCTGACCGCCGCCGTTGCCGTTGCGGAAGCAATAGGCCAATCCGCCAAAATCAAATGGCCAAACGACATATTTCTCAACGCCAAAAAGGTCGCCGGTATCCTCCTCGAATCGAAAACCTACGACTACGGCGCCGCCTACATCATCGGCATCGGAATAAACTGCCACCAGCAGAAGGACTCCTTCCCACCCGAACTGAAATCCATCGCAACAAGCATCGACATCGAAACGCAAACAACCTGCAACCGCATCTCGCTTGCAAAGAGATTACTCGTCTGCCTCGACAACCAGTTCCAAATAGCCCAAATCGACGCCCCCCGGATAATAGAACAATGGAGAGAACGAAGCATCCAACTCGGCCACAGAGTAACCCTGATCTTCAACGCCAGCCAATTCACCGGCAATTGCATCGGCATAGACCCGCAAAAAGGCCTAATCCTCCAACTCGACTCCGGCGCAGTCCGCTTCTTCGACGCCGCACACACAACAATCGCAAAATAGCCGCGAGCCAAACTGTCATCCCCGCGCACCACGTGTTTTGCCGTGCGGACCACCCCGTGTTCTGCTCTCAGTGCTGCCTGACTCTACTGCCCGCACAGGTCTGGTGGGTCAAGGTTGCACTCAAGCCAGCTCTGGCAGAATATGGCAAGGTCCCGAAGACCGACCTTGCAGTCGCGGTCGAAATCCATAGCCGGATACTCAATACACTTCGGCCCGGTGATAGTCAGTACGTAATCTCCTGTTTCTCCATCGTATCCGGCTATCCGCACCAGATACGCCGAGCCCTTCGCTAAAGGCATTGTAAGCTGAGACTGCAACGTGGAAGAACATACACCCGGTTTAGTATCATCGTTACAGGCCAGCTCCATCCCACCGCATTGGTCAAATACCGCCAGCGCCGTGTCGAATGCGCTGCCGCAAAGACTGATTGTATATTCATAGTCATAATCCGGCGCGAAAGAATGCCACACATCGTTGTGGTCTTCGTAGGCGCAGCTACTCGTATCCGCACCCGTCGCACATGCGGTCGATCCACAATACGGCTCGTTCGCCTGGACGGCAATAGCATCGGCGCATTCATCGTGGAGACAGCCGACGTCGCTGTATGATTCTTCCGCACCCAGAGCATAACCCGGCTCCGGCTCAATGAAATACCTCAGGTAAAGGTAATCCAGGTACATGTTAATTCCGTTACAAATATCGAGCATGATAATTGAAAAATCATCATCTACTTGAGCCAGCCTTGTTCCAGACCTAATCCCGTCATCGGCAAATTCTCCATACCAATCTCCGGTTAATCTGTTATAAACCGCCATAGATTCATACCAGACATCATCATCCAGTGTCTTCCCAACAAACGAATCCCACAGAATGATATAATCATTATGTCCGACCCTGAAATCAATTATAGGCACTTTGGGAACGGAATTGCTGTCGGCCAACTCAATCTGAATCTGGCACCAATTATCATTCTCCGCCATAATCCTTGTTTCCGCCTTGAAGCCGACTCTCCCGTTCATAGGAAAGCTGCTCCCATCTGTGGGGCAAATGCGATAGTCTGTATATGAGTCATAAGCGGCATACAACCAGCTATTAGCAGTATCTACACTTACCGACCCATGTTTGTCTTCATATCCGGGACAATTATCCCAGCCCCTGTCGCTATCGAAATCATCGTACCAGATATAGAAGGCATCCTTCCAATTCTCCACAAAGCCGTCATTTGCATCGCCGTTGCCGTAGTAGATATAAATATCATTGCTATCACCTACGGCCAGGTCGCTGGCTATGAAGTAGATTTCAGTATTCTCGGAACTGCAGTCTCTGATCCCATAATTTAAGAGTATAGGAATTTGTTATTTAGGCGAAATGGGCAATATGAAGAATCTGTCATTCCTGCGAAAGCAGGAATCCAGTCTTTGGGCCTTGGATCCCCGCTTTCGCGGGGATGACAGGACGAGGCAATTGTAGAAGTCCCGCCGAAGGCGGTTAATTTATCTCTTGGCCGTTTTCGACAATCCGTATATCTCCGCAATCGCCCTGCATCTTACCCTGGGCAATCAAATGCGCAGTATTCAGGCTTATCTTCATTGAGTAATCATAGAGTACCGCCTCGACGTTATTGGTTATAGTTAGCGGCCTCCTGTAACTCCAGCTTTCATCCCACCATATCGGCGTCACCGGAATTGTGTGCCCGCCTACGTATGGGTTGTTCCCCTCGATTCCGAGGTCGGTATCTTCGAGGGTATCAACATTCAAGGCGTGCATCGGCCCCTCATCGCGTGCATCGATCCAAATCACGGTATCGTCGTCAAGCCATTCCAGCATATGACCCTTCTCACTGTCAAACGTCTTAACTTCCACAGGATTATACGGCACCGGGTAGTCGGCGACATAAATGTGCTGATGGCCGTAATTGTAGGCAAACCGCTGGCCATTGGGAGACCAGCATGGCCCGAACGTAGCGGATCCTTCGGAAGGGCCTCCGCCTGTTACCTGCTCCTCATTGACGCCGTCTAAATTGGTGATGCGGACATTCTGGCTGTAGCTCGAGCCGCTTCGCCGCTGATTGAAGATTACCTTATCTCCGAAAGTCCGCCGGATGGAGAATCCGGAGCCGATAAACCCGGACTTCACCTGCACCAAGCCGCTGCCCTCCGGCCGCACCTTGTACAAGCCGCCGCTGCAGCAGCCGGAAACGCCGTTGAAGTAAATCCACTCGCCGTCAATCGTCCAGTCCGAGTCGTGGACGTTGTTGCCTCCAACATCGCCCTTGCTCACGAGCAATCTCTGATCGCCGCCGTCTTGGTTCATGAGATATAGATCGTAATCTCGACTAAAAGCAATGGTTGTGCCATCCGGTGAAATAGACGGCATATAGTCGGCCTGCGAGCCGCTGGTGAGCTGCCTCTCGTTGGAGCCGCCAATGTCCGCCGCGCAGATCTCGCCATCGCGGTCGTATAGAATCACATTGCCCGCTATTGCGTCGCCCGGAAATAACCCGGAACCTATCAGTATAACCAAAACTGCAGAATTGAGGATAAATGTTCGCCAGCTCATCTTCTTTCCCCTTTCAAGATTGAATTGTGTTGCGTCCGGCTCCGGCTTTGTAGCGTAGTCAAGATGCTCCTTCACCCAGAGCCATAAGCCATAATGCATGATGCGCCAAAACCGGCAAGAGTAACATTCTTTTTTCAGCACAGAAGCGAATTTTCCGAGAAAATAGGCTCCGCCCAGGCTGTTTTCAACGAATTCTACGACCCGCAAGCCAAAAACTC
>JAUVXL010000216.1 GCA_030603595.1 Sedimentisphaerales bacterium
CAACTTCACGTTCTGCAATGAGATGCTTAGGCTTGGCCGACTTGGCGAGGTCCATACCGTCCGGGCGCACATCGCGCCCTGGGATGCGGCCGAGATGAGGCACGATTGGCTTCCCGCAGAACCGCTGCCGCCCAAAGACGAAGTCGACTGGGACGCATGGCTCGGACCTTGTCCCTGGCGACCCTACAACTCGGCATACTGCAGAGGCGGCTGGCGCGGCTTCTACGACTTCCATACGAGTTGCATCGGAGAATGGGGGGCGCACACCTTCGCATCCTGCCAGGTGGCTATCGGCGCCGACAAAACGGCGGCCGTCGAATACAAGTATGTGAATAACAAAACCGGAGACGGAATGGTTACGACGTTTCCCAACGGGATTAAGATGGTCTTGCAACTCAAGGGCTGGCGAGGCTCTTGCGGGGTTACATACGAGGGGACAGAGGGCTGGGTCGGGGCGGCGGACGGTTATTCGCAGCCGGACGTTTCCAACCCCGCTATGCTGGACGACTTCAAGAAGCTCGTCGCCGATTACATGGCCCGCACGCAGCGACCTATGAGCCACGTTAGAGATTTTCTCGACTGCGTCAAGTCGCGACATCAGCCCGTCGCCAATCCCGAGGTCATGCACTACTCGATGACGACGGTCCACGCGGCAAATATCTGCATGTGGCTCAAACGCGACCTGAAATACGATCCGGTCAAGGAAAAATTCGTAAACGACCCGCAGGCCGACCGGTTCCTCTCCCGCGCGATGCGCGAGCCGTGGATTATCTAAGAGCAACCCCAAATTCGAGAAGGATTTTGTACCATGATTAAACAAAGAATAATACTGATCTTACTTGCGGCGGTGCTGCTGGCCCCGGTGATCTCATACGGGCAGACGGTCGTATCGGCTTCCAAGCAGGATGAACTGATTGCAGTGCTCAAATCCGCCGACGCGACGCGAAAGGCCAAGGCCGACGCCTGCCGGCTGTTGTCGTTTATCGCCACTAAAAAGGCTGTTCCGGCGCTGGCCTCTCTTTTGGCCGACGAAGAACTAAATCACATGGCCCGCTACGCGCTGGAGCCGATTGCGGATCGGGCCGCTGACGACGCACTGCTCGATGCACTCGGCAAACTCAAGGGCAAGCCGCTGGCCGGCGTAATCGGCAGTCTCGGCGTTCGAGGCGAGAGGCGAGCGGTAAAGCCGATGGCGAAGATGCTAAAGAGCAACGACGCGATGGTGGCTCAGGCGGCGGCAAGGGCGCTCGGCAATATCGGCGATGCCGCGGCAGCGAAGGCGCTTAGCGGTGCGCTGGCCGGCTCCGCCGGCTATAGCAAGCTGACCGTCTGCGAGGGCATGTTGCGCTGCGCCGAGAGTCTCGGCGACAAGGAAGCGGCTGCAATTTACGACCAACTCCGCAAGCTCAAAGACCCCCATCAGGCCCGCGCCGGAGGCCTGCGTGGCGCGATTCTAACCCGCAAAGACGGCTTGGACCTGCTCAAATCGTATTCAGGGTATAGCAAGGACTACATTATGTCCTCGGCGGCGGTCCAGGCTTCGGCGGAAATATCCGGCGTCAAAGTCACCCGGGCGCTGGCTGATGCCCTGGGTAGACTGCCCGCCGACAATCAGATTCTGATCCTGGGCGCGCTGGCCGTTAGAGGCGATGCCGCAGCAATATCGGCGATTGCCAAGGCCGCCAAGAACGGAGACAAAACCGTTCGCATCGCAGCCATCGAGGCGATGCCGCCGATAGGCGATGCTTCCGCGGTTCCGGCACTGGTCGATCTGCTGGACGATTCCGACGCCGATGTTGCCCAGGCCGCACAGGCCAATCTTGCGGCAATGAGCGGCAAGAAAGTCGATGCCGCTGTGATGGCGATGCTCGCCAAGGGCGATGCCAAGACGCAATTGACGGCCCTTGATCTAATCGGGCGCCGGCGGATGACGAATGTGGCCGATGCTCTGCTCAAGGCTACTAAAGACAACGATGAATCCGTGCGCACGGCCAGTATCAAGATGCTGGGCGATTTGCCGGGCGAAGTGAAGTTCGGCACGCTGGTCGATTTGTTGCTTGGCGCCAAGGGCTCCGGGGAAATCCGAGCAGCCGAGCGTGCCCTCTCGACAACCTGTAAGCGGGAGGCCAAGCCGTCGGCGGGGAAAGTGACTATTCGCAAGGCCGTGTATCGCGGAATTGAAGGCGGCGGTTCGGCAGACGTTACAAAGAAGGTTGCAAAGATGGTCGCCGACGGCGCGGTTTCGATTGAAGCGTCGAACAGCAATCTCGGCGATCCGGCCCAGGGGATCGTCAAGCAACTTCAAATCGAATTCACCGCCAACGGAGTTACTCATACGGAAACCGTCAGAGAAGGGCAAACCATTACGCTCCTGGTCGGCGCCACTCCCGATGCTTTTATCGAGGAACTTCGTTCCGCTCTTGCGAAGGCTTCGACTGCGCAGAAGCTTGCATTGCTGCGTGTCCTCCGCGCTGCCCAGGGCGCCAAGGCCCTTGAGGCGATTCGCACGGCCACGAAAGACCGCAATTCCGAGATCAGCAGCGAAGCGGTATCCATTCTGTGCGGCTGGCCTTCGGCTGAGGTTCTACCTGATGTGCTGAAACTTGCAAAAACGGCCAGCGATCGCAAGGTCAAGATTCTGGCGGTGCGCGGGGCGATTCGGCTGATTCCTTTGCAGGATGCTTCTGTCGATAAAAAGCTTGCGGGATTCAAGGAGATACTGCCGCTGATTCAACGTGACGAAGAAAAGAGGCTGCTGCTCGGTTCCCTTGCGACCGTGCCGACGAGCGACGCTTTGGAGTTGGCGATGGCGTATCTGGACGGCGCGAGCACGAAGAACGAGGCCTGCTTCGCAGCGGTTGCAATTGCCGAGAAAATAGGCGCAAAAAACGCGGCTGTGGCCGACGCCATGGAAAAAGTGTTAAAAGCGACCGCCAACAACGACCTCAAGAAACGTGCAAGAGCAGTATTGAATAAGGCCAGGTGAGTTGCCGGGCGGTAATTGGGCATAGTACTTTGTCACAATCGAATCTATAAGTTGTCATTCCGCACTTGATGCGGAATCCATTTCTTTAGAATCTGGATTCCCGCTCCCCGATCTGGGGTCGAGGACAAGCTTCGCGGGAATGACAAGCCACAAGTACAAATGTTATGAGATACTATGCATTAGACTTATTACTGAATTCTGACAAGCTTGGGCAGGTCGCCGGCGAGGCCGACGCGGTCGTCTTTGACGATTATTACGCCCTCAACGCCATCGATGGCGACGATGCGCTCCAGGGCGGAATCGACATCGTCAATATGCCCGACAAGATTCGCGGCGCCGGTGGCTGCGGCATCGGCCAAGGCGGCATCGGTCGCGACCACTGCGGCAAGGTCGCATTGCCCGAGGCTCTTGGAGTGGCCCATCTTTCCGGATGAAGAGCATATCGATATTGGTGTATCTTCGGGCTGGAGCGTAAACGCGAGGCGATTGGCCGGCCTAATCGCGCCGGCGACCAGAGCGATAATTACCGGTTCTGCGGCTTTTATGTAGATGTCTCCTCCGTTCTCGACGATTGCCTCTGCGGCTCCGGCCTCAAGGCCCGCCTCGGCTGCACACTGCGCCATAGCGCCGGCGACGGCGGCCATCGGCCCGACCCCGACAAGGCGGGCGGCCCGCGCCATGCGCTTTGCGACTTCCGGCGCCTCGGCGAGCAAGTCAATCGGTTCGAGCGAGCTGCGGAACTCGGCGTGGCGTTCGATATAGTCCTCAAGAATACGTCGCCGGCGTACAATCTCCGCAGTGACGGCGTCGAACTGCCCGCAACATATTCGTAAGACGGCCTCTTTGTGGGTGAAGCTTCGGTAGGTTCGTTGTTGACTCATTTGTAGTGCTCACGATTGAAATCCCCCGGTAGCCGTTCACGGGGCCCCATAAGGCCTCTCAAAATGCTGAGACGCATGCGTCGAACGGGCAGACTCGAATGCACGCCAGGCACTCGATGCAGTCGGCCTCGTTATAGACAACCTCTCGGGTTGCCTTATCGCCGATGTGCAACGCGCCTGTGGGGCAGTGGGCGACGCAGGCGCCGCAGTGCGCACAGGCATCCTCGTCGCGCAGAACTCCCTTACCGGTGTCGCTTATCGAGACGTTGAAAGTCTTCACAAAGGCCATTGCCTGATCAATGTCCTGCTGGGTTCCGGTGACGTCCAGGACGAGGAAGCCTTCCTCTTCCGGCGTGACTTTTGCGCGATAGATGTTGACGATGAGATTGTGGTCTTTAACCAAATGGTAGATGATCGGCTTTTCGCACTCACACTTTGGAAAGAAGAGCATCAGTTTTTTTGTTATAGCTTGGCTCATGACGCTTTGTCCCTTATGACGAGCGGCTTCGTCTTGGTGTCTTTGGGCAGATAAGCGACGGGCTGTGCGAGGGTGAATTCTCCTCGCCTGATCTCGTCGGCCAACAGGTTGGCGATTTCCAACGCCTTATAGTAGGAGGAGAGCGAGCCGACGGCAATTTCCTTTCCTTCGATTTCGATTTGACCGGTTCTCAACTGCTCGTAGTTAACGTGGCAGATAATTTTCCCGTTGTTCTGCGGGTAGTCGCTGCTGTAGTCCACGACCGGCGCGAGGATATCACGGTCGCGTACGCAGGTTCGTTTGAGAACATCCTCGTTTAGAATAGGAATTGGTATTCCGATTCCCAGCGCCAATGAGGCGCCGTAGCCCCGGAGGCTGACGCCCCTGACGAATTTCGGGATCATTTGTTTCATATCGGCGGTCAATGCGAGGGTGCCGGCGCCTCCTTTCGGTATTCCGCCGGGCGTTCTGTCACCCGCCCCGGCGTGCTGCGTCCCCTCAGCATAGACAAGTCCTTGAGCGCCGGCGAGCCAGACTCTTGTTCCTACGCCGATCACTTCATAGAAAGGGTCGTTGAGGAGCGGCGAGAGCTGGCCGGCCGAGCAGTAGCTGGCGTTCTTGCGGTCGGGCTCGAGGGTCCCCATATAAGTGTAAATCGTTTTATCCGAATCGTTGACCGCCACGTTATAGTTCTGGTAGCAGTTGCGCGGATTGAGCATTATGGCCTGATTCAGGTCGTTGATTGTGAAGTATGTTCGGATCTCGCGCAGCGGGTAGCAGTCGGTCCCATAGGAAAGGGCGAAGAGTTGGAGTGCCTTTCCTGCGACGAGGTCCTCCATTACGTGCCCCCCGCCGTAGCGAAACTCGCCCGGATGGTACATATTGGCAGGGTCGCCGTGGCGCAGTTGAGTTGCGCCGAGATAGACATCGACGGCTGCAAGGCCCGTATAGACAAGAACATCCTGGACCCAAGCTTCGGACATTCGAATCTTGGGTTTGGAATGCCCGAAATTCAGGGTACACCCCGAGGAGCACATCGGGCCGAATGTCGCGGTGGTGACAACGTCCACCTCCTCGGCGGCGGCGGCAAGACCCTTCTTATCGACATAATCCATGATCTCGTCGGCGGTGAGGACGACGGCCTTGCCCGACTCGATGCGCTTATTGATTTGTTCGTAGGTTTTCATAATTCATTCCATTCTACAGGTCGCGCAATCGGCTCTTCCTCGGCCGGTGCATTGCTTGGCCGGAGTTCCTTGCATCATGCACATTGGCTGTAGTGTATTTGATGAGGATGGTCTTGTCAATTCTCTTATGCGGATGTGCCGCGCCGGGGGAATGAAGGGCGCTCGGGTCGCCTCTACCGACGGCTCGGCATTGCGTTCAAACAATGCCGAATTGTGACAGCGCTTTGCCCGCAGGCATCACGGCTACCGATTTGATGGCCGTCAAGCGCTCCAGCAATTTGTCCAGGAAGCCCGATGTGATAGGCCCCCAGCCTTCGCCGTCCAGGCCGTGGGTATTGTAGATGAGCCAGCCGGAATCCCTCTCGAGCAATTGAGTTATTTTTGCTTCGATATCCTTCTCGCAATTGCCCGGCCCGTAGCCGGTGCATGTTAGCTTAACCTGCCCGGCGTGCGGCAAGGGGTTTATCGCGCCGCCCCCGGTCCGAAAGGCTTTTGTCTGAGTGGGCAGCCAGTTTTCCAGTTCCGGCGTCGAGGAATTGTACGGAAAGTTGAAGACGGATTCTTTGGGATCGAAACCTTTTAGCTCTTTTGAGAAGTAGTCGAGGCAGCGCCGGATAAGGTCCTTTGCCTCGGCCAATGGTAATTGCCTTAAGTTGGCGTGTTTGTAGCTGTGTGGCATTATCTCGTGGCCTCTTTGCTTCAACTCGTTCCACAGGCCGAAATCGCCTTTGTCGCTGGCTGCAATATGTTCGCCGGGCGGTCTGAAAGTATTCAGGTGGGCGGTGGCGATGACGTTGATGCAGGCCGAGAGGTTGTGCTTCTCATAGATTTGAGCCGTGCCAATACTCGATTTCTTAAAGCCGTCGTCGAAGCTCAGAGTTATTATGTGTTTCGGTTTTTCTCTGTTGCCGGCCTTCGGTTGATGTGAATCCTGTTCTTTTTCGAGACCGCACGAGGACAGGATCAGCGATGCTGCGCCGGCCCCGGTGATGCTCAAAAAATCACGACGTGTACTGGTGCGCTTGTTCATAGTTCTCCACCTCCCGTTAATCAGGGACTCGATACCTCGGACCCGCTCGGCGAACCGACTAACTAGTCCCAAAACAAGCGAGGTTTTTTAGGGTTCGATGCGGTGGAGTTGACGGTTATTTTCGCATACACTTTTCCCATTCCGGCCGGGTGGCTGGTTGAATCTGTTGGCCAGGTTGTGTTTGCTTCATCAAATCCTCGTTT
>JAUVXL010000313.1 GCA_030603595.1 Sedimentisphaerales bacterium
TCGAAATGCTTCGTGCAGAAACATCGGCTTGGGCCGAGTCAAGCAACGAAAAAAAACGAGGCATCGACTGGCAGTTCACCGTCGAAAATGCCCGAGTCAAATTGAAATCTCTTTATCCAAATCTTTAATCATGACAAAGCAGTAGGCTTACGAATGTCATAATATCATATTTTGTTTTGCCATCATAGTTCATCGTAGTTTTTATTCATACCGAGCCCGCCTTTGGGAATTAAGCTGTAGCCGCTTTGCAGTTTTTGTGCGCACGAAATCCGGTGTGCGGCAAGGTTGAGATTATGGCGAGAATTCCAGAATCAGCAGAACAGAAAAGTGATTCTGCGCATCATTGAGGTAAGTGGCGGCAAGGAGATGTAATGGAGACAGAGACTGCAAAGTTGGGAGCTTATCGGCTTCGAGGGCTAAAGGAATGCGCTGATTACACAGGATTCAGGCACGGGCGCGTGAGGCGTTCCGGCATTATAAATTCATTATATTCTATTCAAGGAGCAAGGAAATGAGGACGTTAAGACTGTCAAATCTAATCATTGTGCTTTTAGGCGTCGGTTGGGTATCGGCGGCGACCCGCCTGGTGCCGGATGAGTATGCCAACATCCAGGCCGCCATCGACGACTGCAACGACGGCGATGTCGTTATCGTCGCTCCCGGAACGTACACCGGTCAGGGGAACTACCGCATTGATTTCCGGGGCAAGGCGATCACGGTTCGGAGCATCTATCCGAATGACCCCTCCGTCGTTGCGGCGACTATCGTCGATTGCAACGGTTGGGGCAACGGATTCATGTTCGGCGACTACGAGGATTCAAATTCAGTTTTGAACGGGTTTACGATAGTAAATAGTATGTATAGGGGTCGCAGCGGCATACCAGCCATTGGCTGTTACGACAGCAGCCCCGTTATCAGTAACTGCGTTATCACGCGTAATTCGGGCGGCAGTATTCATGTCATTGGGGGATATCCGACGATTAGAGACTGCACAATTGCCAATAACGGCAACAATTATCTTGGAGGTGGGATTTACGTCGATTACGAGGGATTCCCGACAATTGAAAATTGCATAATCAGCGGAAATAGTGCTTATCGCGGCGGCGGGATTTACTGTTCGGGAAGCTCAGGACTGGTTATCAGGAATTCCTCGATTATCGGGAACAAGGCCGACGATTTCGGGGGCGGTTTCTTCTGTGAGGGGAGCGACGTGGTTATCAGCGGCTGCACGATTGTAGGGAATGCGGCCGGAGAACGAGGCGGTGGAATCTATTGCACGTACAGCTCTCCAGTAATCTCTAACTCTATTGTTTGGGGCAACGCGGCCCCGGTTGACCTGCAAATAGTCGCGGTCAACTGTCCCCGTTCCGGCCCTCGTTTCGGAGATCCCATCCCTGTGGTCATTTCATATTCGGACATCCAGGGTGGGCAAGCGGCGGTGAACATCGAAGAAGCATGCTCACTCGACTGGGGGCTGGGCAATGTTGATTTTGATCCTTGCTTTGCTGAGGCGGGGTATTGGGGGCATATCGACGATTCTAATGTTCACGTCGAGCCGAACGATCCGAATGCGGCTTGGGTTGACGGTGATTATCACCTCAAATCGCAATACGGAAGGTGGGACCCGAATGGCAAGGCGTGGGTATTCGACGAGGTTACGAGTCTGTGCATTGACGGCGGGGATCCGAATACCGATTGGAGTGCGGAGCTCTGGCCGCACGGCGAGCGAGTCAATTTGGGTGCTTACGGGGGGACAGAGCAGGCGAACATGTCGCCGAATGACGTGGGCAACGTTGCGGACCTGGACCTTGACGGGTTTGTGTATCGTACGGACCTGCCTCTTCTCTTGGGGGCATGGCTGAGCGACGCAGTGCCCCTGCGCGAGGACCTTACGAGAGACGGAATCGTTGATTTTCCTGATTTCAGTGTCTTTGCGCGTGACTACAAACGGCCAGCTCTGCCTGCTCAGGCGAAGATTGTCAGTCCTTTGGACGGTGCGATCGGGGTGAGCAGGACTCCAGTCTTGAGTTGGCTCTCTGAGCCTAATGCGCTGTGGCACAACGTTTATTTGGGAACTGAGAGTCCTGGAGTTTTCCAGAGTCGTATATCGGCGACGACGTTTGAGCCTAATGTGCTGGACAGAGGCACCTGGTACTACTGGCGGATTGACGAGATTAACCCTGGTGGGACAACTACGGGTGCGGTGTGGAGCTTTCAGACAAGGGTTGGCCCCGATCCGGCAACTAATCCTAATCCGCCCGACGGCGCGGTCGAGACCAACACCTATCCGCTTTTTAGCTGGGCCGGCGGCGAGGGGGCGACTTCGCACGATGTCTATTTCGGGACGGCTGAGCCGGGCATCTTCCAGGGCAATCAGGTCGAGACGACGTTCGACCCGGGCTATCTGCTCGATAATACTACATACTATTGGCGTATCGACGAGGTAAATGACCTCGACACGACAACAGGGACCGTCTGGAGCTTCACCACCAGAGGCGGCGGCAGGTAGCTCCGGGCTGCGGCGTATTTCAGTTGTCCGGGGTTTGTGATCTTCGGCGTGGATGGCGTTTCTGTGCCCTGACGGGGGTATCAGCAGATAATTGCAAAAATACTGAAAAAAAGCTGGACAGAATCCCCATTTTTTGGTAGGGTATTCTAAAGTTCAACAAGTGAAGATGCTTTTTTTGGGAGGAAGCAAAATGAGCAGAAAGCAGACCTGCCGAGGAATTATCAAGAAGCGCAGAAAGTTTAGAAAGCGCGCAGTGGCCGCCGGCGCGGCAGCGGCAATTTCATTGGGCACAGGAATGACTCTGCACAAGGCCGTCGCAGCATTTCCGCCTGATGTTCACCAACTACACGTCGCTCATGACAGCGACGGCGATTTGCTCGCGAACGCCGAAGAGGCTACTCTTGCCTATTTGGACTTCGAGCGCGATCAAAACCGAAACGGCATCCTCGATGGTGCTGAATTGGCTCAGATGTGCGCAGCGGACATCAACGACCTGCCTTTGGAAGCCGATGCAGAGCCGGGTGAAACGTACAAAGTGGAGCATCTGGTTTATGGATTGGAAACCTGCGACTATTGCCCGACGGTCGTGAACATGGGTTATGTGGAAGTTGTGAACCCAACGAGAGCGTTGACGGTTCCGTGCCCGTTCATCTCGCTTCATTATATGGAGCACGGTTCATTCAGTTACGCCGGGACGGTAAACGAAGGGAGACTTGATGTGGCCTCCTTGCTGGAGGCGCTCGAGCTGCGTCTGCCTTATGATCCCAACGACCATCAATTGCC
>JAUVXL010000351.1 GCA_030603595.1 Sedimentisphaerales bacterium
CCGCCAGCGTCAGGTCCGACCTGGTCGTGATCTTTATGTTCCGCGGATCGCCCCGCACCACAGCCACCGGCTGGCCCGTCGCCTCCACCAGCGCCGCGTCGTCAGTGGCCGCGCTGCCGGCGCTGTCGTATGCCCGCAGCAGGATGTCCTTGCGAAAGACCTGCGGCGTCTGGGCCTCGTGGAGATCGGACCTGTCCACCGTCTTGACGATTGCATCGTCTTTTGCCTGTTTGATAGTCGCGGTGACGGGGCAGGCAGGTATCGCAGCGCCGGTTTTCGCGGCGGCGGCGATTACCTTGTCGATCATTTTCTCGGTAACGCAGCATCGGCAGGCATCGTGCACGGCCACAAGGTCGATGCCGTCTTTGACGAGCAACAGGCCGTTATTGACCGTATCGAAACGCTGCTCGCCGCCGAAGAAGAACTTCACGCCGAAGAACTTGAGATTCGGACCCCATTTGATGTCCACGATTTCCTCGTCGTCCCGGGCGATAGCCAAGAGCACTTGTTTTACTTCTTTACGATCCGCGAACAACTCGACGCTGCGGAGAAAGATGGCGCGGCCGCCGACATCCGTAAACTGCTTCTTCTTTTTCCCGCCGAAACGCGTTCCAGGCCCGGCCGCACAAATTATCGCCGCAACGGTCTTTGACATACCTCGGTTTCCTTTTGTCTTTTTCATATCGTATTGCGTATCGCGTTTAGCCGCCGCCGGCACGGCGGCGCATTTCGACATTCGCATCTCGTATTGCGCCTGTCTTCTGTCTCCTGTCTTCTAATAATCGATGCCTCGCCGAGCGCCGAGGCCTTTGTCGAACGGATGTTTGACGTTCTTCATTTCAGTCACCAAATCCGCCAGGTCCAGCAACTCCTTGGTCGCCCCCCGCCCGGTCATCACTATCTCGACGCCGGGGTCTCTTCTATCGATGATGCTCTTGATATCTGCGAGTTTGGCAAGGCCTTTGGCCAGGCAGAACACGATTTCATCGAGGATGAACACGTCGTAGAATTTCTTCTCCGCGGTCTGAGCGATTTTTTCGAGGGCATCGCCGATTGCCGACTGCATCTTGGCGACGCTGTCTTTGTCGTCGAGGGATTCGGCCATATCCCAGGGCACATCAAGCGCCTCGACCCTGATTCTAACGGCGCCCAACTGTAATGCGAAGCGCTCGCCGATATCGAGAGAGGGCGGCTTTAGGAACTGATAGATCAGGACTTTATTGTTCTGACCCGCCGCACGCAGCGCCAGCCCGAAAGCAGCGGTCGTCTTGCCCTTGCCGTCGCCCGTATAAACCTGAACAAGTCCTTTTTCAAGCATGGCGATATAGTAAGGCCAAAAACCCGCGATTAAAAGCCAAAAACTCAAAATCCACCCACGCACCGAAATGTCCCGACAAGGATTGCCCCCACGCCGGGACGTCGTTTCACTAAGCATGGCACGACAGAACCGCGCTGCCGGATAATCCGCCCCTCCAAAGCCGAAAAAGAATCCGCTATTGACAAATGCCCACCCCAACGCCATAATCGCCGTACCGGACTAATCAGAATTCATAGTGCAAAGGAGATTTACAATGAAGAAGCAAGGAGTGATTTTGGCGGGTCTATATGTCGCAGCCGCGGTTATGCTCTCAGGTTGTATAATTGCCGCCGTCGGGGCGGGCGCCGCCGGCACCGTGGCGTACGTCAAGGGCGATCTCGAAGTTATCGAGGCGAAGAAGCTCGAAGTTGTCCATGAGGCAACGGTCAAGGCCCTCAAAGAGCTTGAGCTAAGCATCATCCAGGACACGAAAGACAAAATGGCCGCGACCGTTATAGCACGCGATTCGCAGGATAAGAAAGTAACCGTCAAGCTCACCGCCGTCACGGACGAGTCAACCGAAATATCCATCAGGTTCGGCACCTTCGGCAACGAAGCCAAATCCACAATGGTCTATAACAAGATCAAAGAGAACCTCGAGTAACTTGAGCGCATAGGAATTTGTATTTGTGGCTGATGAGGTGAAGATGATGTGTGGATTAGGCTTCGTATGTTGTAAAATTTGATTACAAGGTATGATCCGGGTGTTGGAGCGAGCTTTTTACGGGCTCAGAGGTGTCAC
>JAUVXL010000292.1 GCA_030603595.1 Sedimentisphaerales bacterium
TTTAAATGCCAAAGCAAAACTGACTACCAGAAAAGCCTATGGCTTCAAGGCCTTCAAAACGCTTGAATTGGCCTTATATCATACTCTCGGGGCACTGCCCCAGCCGATTGAAGCCCACAAATTCTTTTGAAGAGGCATAAATTTTTGTCCTGACCGACATATCACAGCGTCAAAGAGATAAGGACCTCCCGGCCATTGCAGTGGTCTCGATTGAGGATGCTAATGTCCTTCAACATGGGCTTTCCCGAAGGTTTACAGTTCAAAACCAAATAAACGTCGAACAAGTATCCGGCTGAGGCGTATTATAGGTGAAAACTATGTAAAATCCTCCTCCAAAAATACAGGGGAGCGGCAAAAAAACCGCTCCCCTGCCTTTTTATTTACAGCAACAAGCCCCGAAAGCATAATCACCGTCCTCTTAAGGCATAATCGATTGGTTCGACCGCTGCTCACCCAGATTCTTCGCCTGCGGCTCAGAATGACAGCTTAACGCTGCCTGAGAACTTTTTAGAATCCGTCTTATCCCTCGCCGCAAGCCAAGGGCGAACTCATTCTGCGCATGCCTTGTCGTTGCTTCTTATGCGTTAGACATCAGGCACGGGGCAACAGGATTGTCACAGTCGTTCCGCTGCCGGGCCGGCTTTCTATATCTAACGTGCCCCCGTTTATCTGTGCGAACCTCGCAGCGTAAGCGAGGCCCATCCCGCGTTTTCGGCCTGCGATTCTTGCAGAGTAGAACGGCTGAGTCGCTTTTCGGACGGTCTCGGCATCCATCCCGCAACCGAGGTCCATCACCTGTAATTTCACCATTTGGCCCGACTGCACCGGCTGGACGGCAATTTTTATCGGTCCGAGTTCGCTGTCGTACGATTCGATGGCATTGGTTACGATGTTTGCAATCGCCGAGGCAATCTGGGCCGAGTCTGCAAAAATCTCTTTCGCATCGTCGGCCACTTCAACCTGGACATTGATATGTTCTACATTTGTCTTTCTGGCAGCCAGTTGCAGGGCTTCGTCGATCATCCGCCTGACGTCTGTCTCAGCGGGCCTGGGTTGCGGCGGCTCGGCAAAGCCCATCAAGTCTTCAATAACAGCGGATGCCTGGTTTGCACTGTCCTGGATCTGGTTTAGAATCTCTTTCTTCTCCAGGTCGGCCTCTGCATCTGCAAGCAACTGTGCTCGGCCGGATACGATTGCCAGAGGATTGTTCAATTCGTGTGCGGCGCCGGCGGCCAACTCAGCCAAGGCCTCGATAGAATCGACGGGTGCAACTGGTGGTGGTATTTCTTCCGTCCTCAACGACGTAACGAGCCCGGGCCCAGAAACAAGTTGCACAAATCGTTCGGCAAGAGATTGCTGGTCGGCACCTGATAGAGCCAAATCCAGGACGATGCCAGCCATCGAAGACGAAGTTTTGAACTTTTCTTCAAACAGCGCCGCGTCACCGGGATAGTGAAGCTCAAAGGCTATCGCCCCGACGGCGGCGCCGTTGGAAAGCAGAGGCAGTAGTTTCGTCGCTCCTACGCTGAAATCTACATCCAATTGCTCGAATAGCCAGTCGATATGCTCGTGTGCGTCGAGAATCGCAAAGTTTTCGGTTATCGGGCTTGGCACCGCGGAAACTTGATCGGGAACGTCCAGGCAGATTAGCCGGCTTTGCCCCAGGCTTTCCACAACAACCGCATCGATCACCCGAACATCGGCAAAGCGAGCCAAATACAGGCACACCGATCCGGTTTGGTAGAACTTCTGCCATCGCGCAGCAAAGCTCTCGGCCACATCGACAACGCCGGCCGACGGATCAATGCTGAGGAGGAAATCCGCTACAAAATCCAGATGACTCGAAGCGGTCTGCAATTTGCGATTCTCGGCGGCCAGTTCAGTCTGCTGACCGCCCAAATGAACTGCTGCTGCGTGAGCGGCATCGCCGTAGTCGGCCAAAGGATTCGACGAATCGAGGCCGAGGATATTGGATTTCTCCGCGACCAGAGCCAACAAGTTCTGCGCAATCTGCTCAAGCTGACCCATATCTACTCCGAGCAACTGAGCGTTCTTCTCTATCGGCTCGGGTGGATCGTAGCTGCCGGTTTGGCCTATGCCGCTTTGCCGCGCAATAGAATCAGCCAACTGCACGATTTGGGCTATCCGGGCCTGGGGCATAATCTGAGCGATTGCGGCGGTATCGCTGTGATGGAGCCAAACGGCAAGGGCGATTTCGTCGGGCAGCCTCCACTTTTGCGCCAAACGTTTGCCGAGTATTGTATGGTCGGCGCCCAATTGCCGCTGCTCAACGGCACGCGAGCTTGATCGTGCCGATTGTGCCTGCTCGACAATTCCGGCGAAGCTTTTCGGCATTGCGTCTTCGAGGGCGAGTTTGCCGATATCGTGCAGCAATCCGGCACAATAGGCCAGTTGCGAATCGATCCGGACCGGTGCAATGCGGGCAATGCTCTCGGCGCAGCAGGCGACCGCAAGGCTGTGCAGGAAAAGGTCCTTCTTGGAAAGCGTTTCCGGGCTTTGGGAATCGCGGGAAACGTTGACCGACAAGAGGGCATCGCGGACAACGGCCGCCGGCAGTTTGTCAAGTGCCGAACGCAACGAGAAGTTGTCGCTCGGCAGACTTATTCGTCGCCGGCCAATAAGCTCAAGCATCCTCGCCATAAGGGCCGGGTCCGCTTCTATGATATCAACTACAACTGAGGGCGAGAATGGGCCCTGCAAGAGCCTGGAGAAAAGACGCGCCGCCACAAAGGGCAGAGTAGAAAGAGACTTGAGCCGGGCGATTGCAAGCTCCACCCGACGGGCTGCTGTTGAGGCGTTTGAGGGTATGTCCGGCATATAGCTAACCTTCTCCTTAAGAGCCCCTAACAAAACAAGCCGCTTGAATACAGAGTCATTTGGTTATAGGCTCTAAATCCTTCACCGATTCATACAACTTCAACCAGTCCTCGGCGTCTATAGCCTCTCGCACGTCGGGATCAAGCCATATCTCCGCAAGCCAGTCAAGCAGTTTCTTGATATCCACCGGCTCGGCGATGGGCGGCTTTTCCTCGCCAGCGGCAAGTTCGTAAAGGCCGACGTCAAGATGTAATTCTTCCACCATTCCTTCGGCGCTGCGCCCGGCCGTCAAAGGCATCGACCCCGTCAACGAACCCGCGTGCCAAAGCCACTCATCGCAGAACTCCTCCAAACCAACCGAATTACTATCGCCATCAAGGAATATGTTATTGTAGTCGATCCCCGCATCCCGCCAGTATGATGTTAGCAGCGCATAATCGACAAAATTCACAAGTCCGTTATCATTAACGTCCGCCGCGCTCCAGAACTCATCCGCCCCCATATCAACCTGCCCGCCCATAATCCGAGGATTGCCGTCAATATCCGTCTCGTTGGCGTCTTCGGCGAAATTCGGATCACCCGTATCGACGCAAGGGGACTCCCATGTCAAATGATAATCGTCGTTCACATCATCATAAAAAGAAGGATCGCTGTTAGTATTACCCGTCCCAATGTATCCACCCTCAATGCATGAATAAGTCACATTATAGTCGTCGTACTCCATACTGCCGCTGTCGTTGCCCCAGATAATGCAGTTGTTGATATCCAGCGTGCCCTGAGTCCTGATTCCGTAAGCGGCATTGTTGACGATAGTGTTATGCCGAATAACGACATCTTCCAACTCCGTAAGGTAGTCGCTGTTCAAATTTATACCGGAACCGGCCCCTCCCTCCACGTTATCGTATATCCAGTTGTTCGTGATCTTTATGCCTGTTGTAGCTGAGGCATCGCAGCATATCCCGCCGTCATAGTTGTCGCGGATAATACAATTGCGTATGTTGACTACGTTCGTATCCGGGCTGTCCTCACAGAACACTCCATAGAAATCGTAACTTGAATCGGCTTCCCCGTTGTCTTGGATAAGGCAGTTTGTGATGTCAGCCGAAGTGGTATTCAAATATATACCGTCTTGCCCACTGTCCCGCACAACGCACTTTGAGATATATGCCGAAGACAAGTTCACACAGGCTATGCCGCCTGTCACTGCCTCGGCAACCGTAAAGCCGGCCAGCCTTGACCCGGGAGCACTCCCGAAATATACGCCGTATC